>JAFNIT010000007.1 GCA_017601345.1 Candidatus Brockarchaeota archaeon
TAAGGGTGCTAAATACGTTAGTATGGGAAAGCTTTCCGCTGAGAAAGTGGCTATGGGTATAAGGGCTGTAGTCTTTGATGAAACCATAACAAGGATACTCATTCATGAACGCGAGGTTCTGATATTGGCCTGCAGGCTCAGAAGACTGCTTAGCGACTACATAGATTGTCTAATCCTCTCCTCAGCCTTAAGCCAGTGTGATGCCCTGATAAGCGAGGATACCGATATACAAAGTCTAAGAAGGAATAGGGAATTTCAAGAATTGTTGAAAATGGTAAACTCTGAATTCAAGATCTTCAGATTAGCTGAAATAGTATAAGCATAACCCTCATTAGAACTTGATGTAAACGTAACAAAATCAAGTCGAGGCCTCAGCAGGCGAGGCCCCTAGCCGGCCAGCATGGCTCGCTAGGCTTAACCCTTGCAAACGAGAAAAGGGCAAGGTAAATATCGATGCTGGACATGGATCCTCCGGGGTGTCCGGAGGCAGCGAGGGTTGTCATCTTGATTATGTCGCCGCGCGCTATTCTGCCTAATTCCCTAAGCTTTTCAAGTTCTTCATCCGATATCCATCTCTCAGGGAAGTTCATGAAGGAAACGGCTCAATTAGAAGAATAAAAATGTTCTGTGTCAGAAGGCGATCTTAGTCGCTGGAGAATTTCAGTTTCATCAACGTGAACCTTCCAGTCCCCGTCGAGAAGTAAAGCTTCGCGCGTATATCAAACTTGGCAAGACCCACATCCTAAGCGTAGCACACACTCGTTCACTGCCGTGCAGCGTTTAAACCTATTCCATCAACTCGAGGAAGCACACGCCGCCTTTTGAAAGAATCTTCAAATCTATTGCTTTCAACTCACTGTTATACTCGTAGGATACAAGGTCTCCTCCCGTGCAGTTGATTTTAAGCGGCCTATTCTCATCATAGAAAACCGTTCTCCAAGTTTTTCCGGAAGGTCCCATCTTCAGCCTTAAGACACCGTTTTCTCTCGAAACCTCTATCGGAAAACTCTCGTCGAAAAAGTAGTTTAAGAAAGCCTTGTCTTTCACAAAGACTTCAAGAATCATCTCTTCAAATTTTTCACCCACATGTTGCACAGGATTCACCCTAGGTATCACTGAGTTCTCCCTGATGAACAAAGGTATCACGTGCAACGGGACGTTTTCCTTAATCCAGCAGCCTCCTTTAACCGGCTTCCTACTCCACCAGTTCAGCCATTCGCCTCTCGGCAAGTAGTACTCCACGGATCCCTCCTCGTTTAGAACGGGTACAACAAGCAGGGCTGAGCCAAAGAAATACTCTAAGTCAACCCTTCTAACATTCGGGTCCTCCGGATACTCTAAAACCAGCGGCCTAGCCATCGGAATACCTGTTGCACAAGCTTCATTGGCATGCGAGTAAATATAGGGCAAGAGACTATACCTAAGGCGGGCGAATTCCCTGAAGATCCGAAGAGCCTCCTCTCCGTACTCCCATGGCTCCCTTGGCGCAGTCCCGTGACACCTCGAAAGAGGGCTTAAAAGACCCCATTGGGCCCACCTGACGTAGAGCGTTGGACTAGGCTTTGGACCTTGAAAACCACCTATGTCATGGCTCCAAAAGGGTATACCCGACATCGAGTAGCTCAGCCCGCCGCGCAACACGCATGCCATGTCTTCAAAGGTAGTATGGCTGTCACCACTCCATTGAACCGGGTACCTCTGTATCCCAACGCATCCAGAACGGCCCCAGACGAGTCCATTACCCTTCCCGTAAACCTCTTCCACCGCTTCAAAAACGGTCCCCTGATAGTAAAGAGGATAAAGATTATGCATTTCCATCCCGGTCTTCCCATTGTGGAAAACTGCATGCTCAGGCACGGCTTCACCCATGTCGCATTTGAATACTGAGACCCCCTTTCTAAGTAGACTTGAATGCTTACTCTTATACCATTCCCTAGCCCCCGGGTTTGTGAAATCAACTATAGCCACTTCGCAGAGCTCAAAGTCTGGGATATGGATTACTTCCCCATCCTTATCTTTCAGAAAGAAGCCTTTTTTAAGACCCTCCTCATACATGATTGTACCCTTTGGAACATACGGTTGCTCCCATAAGCATACTTTGAAACCCATTTCCCTTAATTTTTTAAACATGTCATCCGGATCCGGAAAAGCCTCTTCATTCCATTCGAAATCGCAGTAATGCTTAGGCTTCATCCAAGACGGGTCTATGTGCAGCACATCGCAGGGGATTTGCTGGTTTCTCAATTTTTGAGCAACCTCTTCAACTTCCCTTCTATTTCGATACATGCATCGAGACATCCATAATCCGAAGGACCATAATGGCGGTAGGCTGGAACGCCCAGTGAGCTCAGTATACATTTTCAAAACACGTTTCAAGTCTGGACCGTAGAAAACAATATACTCTAAACAGTCATCCCAAATCTCGAAAGAAATAGAATTGTAGCAATACTCGGAGCCCACTTCGAACAGTGTTTTACACCCTGTCTTCACAAACAAACCGTAGCCCTCGCTCGAAACGTAGAAAGGGATACTTTTATAGCTCCTATCGGAAGAGGTTAAAGTAGTGTCCGAATTCCAGAGCAAAAGAGTCTGACCCCTTTTATCGAGAGGCCCGAACCTCTCGCCAAACCCGTAAACCGATTCATTCGGTCTCAAGTAGACACTTTCAAAGAAACGTTTCTCACCGTCTACAGTTTTATAGCCGAGGGGGTAAACTGGAAACCAGCTGCGGAGAACACCTGAAAGATATTCCTCGAAGAAGACTCTCACCTTCTCATCTTTCAGCTTTAGACACCAAGGGTCCTTCTGGATCCGGCAGGATATTCTGCCTGATGAAAAATCTAGGGAACTATTAGACTCCAAGATACTGACTTCCACCTGCTCCAAGAACCCCTTCACCATAAGGGGTTCGGGCTCGAAAGCCGGAACCCCGCCTATGCCCGCCCTCAACATCAAAGCCCGTTCCCCGAGGAAAGAAACCTCTACGTGCAAAGGGTTAGCCTTAGGCTCTGTTTCAACGATTAGCTTAACCTTGCCGTCCTGAACAGTCCACGAATCAACTCGTGAAGCATAGTGATATTTCCATCGAAGCTTGTCGAAAATAGGCTCTCTCCCAGTCTTATGAAGATACTCCAGGTAATACCTTTCGCTGAAATAAGTATTCTCCACACTAGCTTATTCGAGAAACCAAGAATTAAATTTTTACGAGATGCTTGATCAATCTCCTGAAATAACTTGTTTAACTCTCTAAGAAAGGCTTAAAATTCAGGCATTGTTTGAAGACCATGCCTAAAGAGCTAGTGGCGATAGGCCCTAGAAAACCCGCGCTCTTAGATTATGCTGAAAGACCGCTTAAAAAAGGCGAGCTCCGAGTAAGGAGCGTCTTCTCAGCGGAGAAGCATGGCACGACTCTGCTTTTATACAGAGGGGAAACACCCTTCTCGAACAAGTATTACGATCATGAACGCATGCTTTTCTTGAGTAAGACAGGGGAAGCATCCTGTTTCCCACTACCCCTTGGAAACATGACTGTCGGGATTGTAGAGGAAGTTTCTCCCGAGGTTACGAGGTTTAAAGTTGGAGACAGGGTTTACGGTTATCTTCCGATAAGAGAAACACATACTGTTTCCGAGCAACACGTCATGCCTGCTCCCGAGGGCGTTAGCGATGAAGAGCTTGTGTGCGTTGACCCGGCGGTTGTCGCGCTTATGGCGGTTAGAGAAGGACATGTAAGACTTGGCGACCGGGTTGCGATCTTCGGAATGGGGGCAATAGGGCTTTTAACATTACAGATATGTAAAATGTCTGGTAGCCTATGCGTCATCGCCGTGGAACCGGTTGAGAAGAGACGAAGCCTTGCTGAGAAATTTGGAGCAGACCACGTGATCGACCCGACTTCTGTTGACGCAGGGTTGAAGATTAGGGAGTTAACCGACTGGAAGGGAGTGGATGTTTCGCTGGAGATCAGCGGAAGCTATCGAGCATTACACCAAGCCATCAGGGCAACAAGATATGGTGGAAGCGTGATTCCTGTTTCATGGTATCATGGAGAAGCTAAAGGTCTTTACCTTGGCGAAGAATTTCACTTTAACCGTTTAACACTAGTATCCGGGGCTCGCGTCGAAAGCGAGCCTTACAGGGAACACCCTCTTTGGAACAGGGAAAGGGTTTACGCTACGGTGATTGAGCTTTTCAAGAGGAAGAAGCTTAGTGTTCGAGGAATAATTGACCCGGTCGTGAAGTTTAGCCAGGTTGTTGAAGCCTATAGGATGATAGATGAACGCCCAGGGGAATGCGTTAAACTCGGAGTAACCTATCCTTAAAAAGCCTTTAGATGCAGCATGCTTACCTTTTAGGTAAAACCTTAGCGAATGACGTAGACGGGTCGAAGAAAATGAAGTCAAAGAAGTTGATGCCGAGATCTACGACCACTATGTTTGTAACCGCGAAATTTCCTGCATACATAGGCAGAATAACTTCTATAGCTTGTTTAATGGATTCCTCTATAAAGTCAACGCCATATGGTATAAGCTTATAGCTACTCCTAGTCACAAGACGACGCAGCATTAAGCCATTGCCACAACCCAAATCGATAACATTACCATCATGGTCTATCAAATTGAGAAAAACATTATAAATTCCCCAGGGATACCCGGAGAAACCATTCGGTCTGAAAACATCAGAGCCATCATTCCCTTCCCAATACATCTTCCAAAGAATTTTTTCCTCTCTTGATAAAATTCATCTCTTTCTTTTTCCGGATTCATTCTTTCATTTTTTATTGTTATTGGACATATTTAAATTTTCATAGCTTAACTCTTATTGTCTAAGCCTCTTCTCTGATTTTATGGTTTTTCTTTTTGCCTGCTGCCTTATAGGTTTATTAACATGTCGTATATGGATGCCTTCCATGTTTTTGCCATGCTGTATTCTCCGTAATGGCGTTTGAATGTTAAAAATGCTGTTTCAACCGCCCAGCGTCTACCATAGCCATCAAGGAAGTCTAGGCTCAGCAAAGCTCACCGCCTGATAAGCCTCTTATCAACAGCCTTCCAATCCATAAAAAATCTGACAGGCAGAAAATTTAAATTAAGCCATAAAGCAAATAATTCAGAGTGCAGTTGAAAGAAACAAGTTCGCGTGAAAGGTTTAAAGAAACTTTTACTTTCGGTAAACCTAACAGGGTCTTTTTCATACCACATTGGTTTTGGAACTCTACCATAAACCGTTGGTATTCAGAGGGCCTTCCGAGACGCTTACATTGACGAGTTCTTCGGATTCGACCGTTACGAGTTTATTCCAGTTAATCTTGGTTTTCTACCGCCATTCGAATACGAGGTTTATTTTGAGAACGAGGAATATAAGATCTATAGGAGATACGATGGGTGTAAGGTTAAAGAGTTTAAGCGATACTCAGAAGCAAGCATGCCTCAGTGGCTCGAGTACCCAATTAAAACTAGGCTTGACTGGGAAAGGGAAGTAATGCCAAGGCTTAACCCAAAGTCTCCGGCAAGATATCCTCTCTGGTGGGACGACTATGTGCGATGGGTTAGAGACAGGGATTATCCGCTCGGAATCTCCGCGGGAAGCTATTACGGGTGGATAAGGAACTGGATGGGTATTGAAAGGCTTTCAAGGCTCATATACGAGGACCCGGAGCTGATTAAGGAGATTGCAGACTATATAGCGGATTTCGTAATAGAAACGATAAGAAGAGCTGTTGAAGAAATAGATCTGGATTTTGCAATAATGTGGGAAGACATGGCTATGAAGACAGGTCCACTAATATTCCCGAGAAAGTTTAAAGAGCTCATGGTGCCAGCCTGCAAAAAAAAGTATTGACTTCCTACATTCAAACGGCATTAAAATAATACTGTTAGATTCTGATGGCTGCATAGATCAGCCTATACCCATCTGGCTTGACGCAGGCGTGACGGGTGTTTACCCGTTAGAGGTTGCTGCAGGAGAAAGCGTTGTTGCCCCGAGGAAGAAGTACGGAAGAAGGCTTGCAATGTTTGGAGGGGTGGATAAGAGGGTCCTAGCTAGAAGTCGCGATGAAATAGAAAGACACTTATTCCAAGATGTAAAGCTACCGTAGATGCTGATACAGGGAGGATATACGCCGATGATAGATCATTCTGTGCCTCCGGATGTAACCTAGAAAACTTTTACTGGAGCATCGTAAGGGATGTTGCGAAGGATCCTTTTAAGCATCTAGACAAATGTGGAGAGGTTGAGTGACATGGACGCAAGAGAAAAAATTCGTTCGAGCACTAAGATTCGAAAGACCGAGTGAAATACCTTTTCCAAACATGTTCTACAAGTTTCACCCTGAAACTTTAAGGAGGTGGCAGAGAGAAGGGTTGCCCAAAGACGTGCACTTAATCGAGTATTTGGGTTTAGAAAGATGTGAACTGATTCCGGTTAACGTAGGACCATTACCAAACTATGAGGCAGTTGGTCTTGAAGAGATAGAGGAGTGGAGGCTCGGAGTTGATAGGTTGTTCTTCACCGCTTTAGAAAGAAAGATTAGAAGCGTTGAGGAAGAGTTTCCCATAGGGAACGCTGTAGACTCCGAAAGCTTCAAAAAGATTTTAAACCCATATTCTCCTGCCAGGTATCCCAGGTTTGGGATGATTACGTACGCAGAGTTAAAGAGAGAAACTACCCGCTGGGGTTTCCCTAGGAAGCCCCTTAAGCTGGCTCGTCGAGTGGATTGGTTTAAAAGGTATCGCCTCCAGCTTAAAAACAGACCCATCCTGGATAATTAGCGCTGTCCAGGACTTATTTCGTCACATCCACGGTTAAAAGAACTTTGCAAGACTTGCAGCTCGATTTCGTGATCTTCCTTGAGCCAAGGGCATATAGGCTTACGTGCATAGCGGAAATGGACTGGATAACAGAAATATGTAAGAAGACATGTGCTCCTATAGTAAGCTGGGTTAAGAACATGGGCATTGATTTAGTTGGCGTTGAATCTCAGGGGCACGTGCATGGATTAACCGAAACCTGGGTGAGTGTTGGCATTAACTTCATATCCATTGAGGTGAGCAACAGAGGGGATATCGAATGGATTAGGAAAACTTTAGATAGCAAAGTTGCCGTCATAGGGAATATCGACCATAGGGTACTGGCATGGAGTAAAAGGGACATAATTGATGAAGTTTCGAGGAAAATGCAGTTCTTCGAACAAGGCGGATACATTCCGGCTCCAGACGGGGCAATACTGGCAGACGTGCCTTGGGAGAATTTCAAGTACTTCATTAAAATTTTGAAAGATTATAAGCGAATAAACACGATATGGTATAGTCCTCCATTATGTAGAACCATTATTCTTTCAGGATTACCACTATAGACTTAATGAATCGTTGGAAACTTAAAGCCCCCGTTTGCTTTCCAGGGAAGAGACTAAAAAGTATGTCAGGGAGAAGTGGATTATTCGGTCTGAAGAAGACTGTTGGGTACCATTATATCTCCTAGTTCCAAAGAACGCTAAAGGGAAGCTTCCCGCAATCCTATGTGCACACGGCCATGGTTCTTACGGTAAGGATTCGGTGGCAGGCGTACATTTCAACGATCCGAATAGGAAGGCTGAAATCACTAGATTAAACTATAATTATGCAGACGTGCCTGATGCCATAGCTGCGATAGCTCCTAAACCCCTTTTAATAGAGAACGGTGCATCCGACACTTGTTTCTGGATACACTCTGCCCTGAAGGCACATGAGGTAGTACGGAGGGCATACCAGGTTGCCGGTAAGCCGGAGAACCTATGGATAGAGGTTTTCGCAGGGGAGCACAGCTTCTCAGGAAGAATGGCCTTAAATTCTTCGAAAAATTCCTTAAAGGAAAGGACGAATAAGCCGTCAAGAAATACCGAGACGGCTCCAAGGCGTGCTTGTTCAAACCTTTAGTCATCCATCTTTATATTTTGGAGATTATTCGCTAAAAATTTCTCAATCAAAAATGCAGGAAACACGTCGACGTTCCCTTTCTTAAGGCTTTGGCTCAAAGATACTATCACTCCTCTTTTAGCTTTAATGTAATTTATTAAACCAGCGAATTTTTTCACATCTTCTTCGCTCACGTTTTCCTTGACTTCTATCGGTAGTATTTCCCCATTTTTCAAGATCACATCTATCTCTTTTTTTCCTTCCCTAAAATAGTATTTAGCATCAACAACGTTCATGACATATGTTTCCAGCACAAATCCAATATTTCTCTCAAAAAACTCCTTGGAATAGGAGAAGATCAAAGATGGTGTGGCTGGATAATATTTTTTCAATTTTCTAGAAGAAGATAAAAAGCTTGGCCTAAAGTTGGCTAAAGATCTTATTAAAAGCGATGTTTCTAGAAATTTAAGATAATTGGAGATCGTTATCTTGCTCACTTCCCAGCTTTTAGACAAGGAGTTAGTGTTAACAATTGCACCTGGCGTTGAAAGAATAAATTTTATTATTTTGTCAAGCAAAACGATATCCCTAACCCTGAAAATTAAGGGAAGGTCTCTGAGAACTACTCTATCGACAACGGAATTTCTCACGTACTCAGCTATCTTTACTTCATTCTCCCAATCAACGATCTCCGGGAAGCCAGATTTCCTCAAATAGTCCAAGAAATAAGCTTCTGCTCTCCTCTCAGAAATTTCTAAATCCCCTTTAATTCCTCTCATCTCCAAAAATTCGAGGAAGGCTAGGGGCTTTAATTCAAAGAAGAAAAACCTTCCCGCCAGTTTCTCCATAGCTTCCCTCGAAAGCAAAAGGGAAGAGGAGCCGGAGACGAAGAATTTCAAGTTTGGGTATAAATCGTAAAACCGCTTAAGCGTAGAGGGCCAGTCTCTAGCGTATTGGATTTCATCGAAAAATATGAATGCCTTATCAACTTCTTCAAATGGTTTTTTAAGGATCCTCTTTTCGTAAAACTCTAAAACTTCTTTCGGGGTCGCTGAAGACTCTTCGAAAGAGAAGTAGAGGATTTTGTCTGGGCTTTCGGTCTCCAATGCTTTTTCTATGGTTTGATAGAGGAGAGTTGTCTTACCTACTCTTCTCAATCCAGTGATTATTGCGATTTGTCTTTCCCGTAGGCTTTCAATAATTCTTGAAAAAGCATGTCTTTTAAAGGGCAAAGCTAGATCTTTTCTCACTTTTCCAGTAAACCACCATTCGTTCAGCCTCTCTAGCTCTTCTCTCATACATTGGTAAAGTATAATTTACTAATATTTAAGTCTTAGGTAAAGTGTAATGAATTTATATTAAAGAATCAGATTGCCAACCTTTTTAGCTGGCGATGTTTTTCTCTAAATAACCACTTTCTAAATACGAATCTTAAATCCCTCTCTAAGAGTAGTTTCCTTTCCAACAGACCTGTAGAAGCTCCTCATCCTTTCAATAAGCTTAGCAACCCTATCCTTAGAAAAACCTTTTTCAAAGTGGAGGAACTCCATCAACCTTACCTCATCAAGCCCCGCATATTTAACAGAATACCCTTTTCTAACATCCGGCTCTATGAATACCCTTCTAACTTCAGAGTAATTCTCCAGAATCTTGGGAAGAATGCTTCTGGGGATTTCATCTATCCGCCCATATTTCTTAATAAGTTTCAGAGCTTTTTTAAGGCCAATCCCCCTAACACCCTGGTTGAAATCCGTCCCGACGAGTATAGCGATATCCACCAATTGTTCCCTAGTAATCCCAAGTCTGCCTAAAGCTTCTTCAGCCTCTATGAGCTCAGGTTTCAAACATTTTAAAGAACATACCTGGGCTATTGGGCTTGTTCGGTGTTAGGTATGTTTTCAAACAATAGGTCGGGTTCTCGAATTCCAAAGTTCAGCCAGTCTCGTCTTCACAGGATATGAGCCGAGCCTGGAGATGCGGGCATGTATTCTGAGGACTACACTAATATGATAGTCTCAATGGGGATTATGTCTGTAGTGATTACTGTGATTGTTACACTCTCATTGCATGGAAGAAGGAGCAGGAAGCTTCTCCCAAACCTCCATCGCCTCCTGCTTCCACGTAACACCAGATTTCCCATTATTTTATGAGCATAAGGCTCAAAAGGTTAAATCGAGGTGCGCGAAGATATTCCGTTGACTGGAGAACATAAACTTGAAACTCCCATTGGAAAGGAAGATGTCGCTAGACTTAGGGCTGGAGACATTCTGTACATTAGCGGGGAAGTATTTACGAGCAGGGATAGGACTCAAAAATTAATATTGGAGAATAAGAATAGGCTGCCCTTTTCCCTTCATGGCCTCATCGAGTTTCACGCAGGCCCAATAGTCAGAAGGAAGGATTCTAAGTGGGAAATCGTTTCAATCGGTCCCACTACGAGTTTCAGAATGGAGAACAATGAATACGAATTTATCAGGGAGACGGGAATTGCAGGCGTCATCGGAAAAGGCGGCATGGGAAATAGAACCGTGGAGGCATGCCGAGAATTCAAAGCCTTCTACGGGGTTCTTCCCGGAGGAGCTGCAGCGCTGATTGCTAAAAGCGTTAAACGTATTATTGGAGTCTACTGGCTTGAAGAGCTTGGAGTCCCAGAGGCAATGTGGCATCTCGAGGTCAAGGAGCTCGGGCCGATAACAATCGTAATAGATGCTTTTAGAAACGATCTGTACGAGAACCTTAGGAGAAGGGTCGGCGAAAACCTTTCGCGAGTTTTGAAAAGCCTAGAGGACTAGAAAAATGCATTCCGCTAAGCTTAAGGAATATGTTGTTGAAGCAATAAGGCTCTGTGAAACATCCCTGCCTTTGGATGTTAAAAACAGTTTGAAAGAAGCCTATGAGCGTGAAGAAAGAGAGATTCGGAGGAAAATACTGGGTGCCCTCTTGAAGAATGTTGAAACTGCTGAAAAAGAAGGCAGGCCCATATGCCAAGATACTGGCACATTAACCTTTTACGTTAAGAGAGGAGGGTGGAGGGAAAACGAGCTACAGAGAATAATTGTTGAGGCTGTTGTGGAAGCCAGTGGTAAAATACCTTTGAGGCCGAACACAATAGATTTCCCTTCCAGAAGAAATCCAGGAGACAACACAGGGAGATTCGTCCCATGGATTTTCTGGGAGCAAGGTGGAGAAGATTTGGAGATAACTGTAGTGGCTAAGGGTGGAGGATCCGAGGCTGTTTCAAGCCTAAAGGTTTTGCCGGCCACTGCTGGAAGAAAGGAGATTTTTCAAACGGTTCTCGAGAGCGTTGCAGAAGCTGGGGCCAAACCATGTCCCCCGATAATCCTTGGAGTCGGAATTGGCCCATCTTCAGAAATGGCTCTCGAGCTGGCTAAGAGAGCTGTTTACTTAAGGCCCATTGGGGAGAGGCATATGAACGGCGTTATTGCGAGGATGGAGGAGGACTTGCTGAGAATGGTTAACGAGCTTGACATAGGTATCCACGGCTTCGGAGGCATATCGGCCTTAGATGTTCATATAGAATACGCTTCAATACACCCTTCATCCATGGTCGTTGGTGTTGTAGCAAGCTGCTGGGCTTTGAGAAGGGTCGTGTTGAAAGTTTCTGGAGAAGCTGTAGAAATTAAAAGCCATAGTTCGCAATTCTGAAGCTGAAAAATCATTTGCAACTCGTTACTTCCATTCTCCTCGTACAGTAGTCTAAAGCGATCCTCAGATTTTTTATTAGTTCTATCCCTATGACTATTTCCTCAAACCCTTTTACGGTTCCTATGAAGCCGCTGAACTGGTTTTTAAGGCTCGGTATAACTACCTCGCCGAATGTCCCAACGGACTGTATAGAGAGGGCATTGGCAAGAACGAGTTGTCTTTGCTCCGTGGAAAACTGGTCAAAAGAAAGCCCTTTGAAAACAGTCTCCGGTATGAGTAAGAATCCTTCAAACCCTGTGTCAAGCACGGCGATAACAGTGCCCTCGCTCGGAAAACTCTTGTTCATTATGGGATTCCTAATGATTATCTCCAGCACCGGAGTATCATCTAGAAAATAGGAATTCATCTTTCCAGTTATGTGTGGCTGAGGGTTGGTCTCATTCTATACCCGCCGCGGGCCACTGGCTTAATCGGCTTCGTCGACACTATTCTCAGGCCCCGCGGTTCAATGCCTCTGCTTTTTAAAATCGACGCTAGCTCTTCTAGGGTACTGGCTTCCGCTACCACATCCCCCTCCCTAAGAGCTTTAAATACTGTTTTTCGTAATCTGTGGATTTATCCAGGATCGCGAAATAATTCGAAGCGCTTTCAATCACTCTTGACATTCCCCCTTTACTTGATCCATATAAGCGTCTAACAATACTTCTAAGCTTCTTTTCAACATCGTCGTTAAGGGAGATCGTAATTGTGCCCATATTAATTTAATAGATATGTATATCCTATTTAAACATTATTTCAAGTCTCTGATTTCCACAAATGATGCAAAAGCGAGCGTAAAAATAGACGAGCCACAGTATTTCACTGACATCTTAAAATAAGCAAAATCCTAATCCTTTAGTCTTCCTCTGAAAATGCTTTTATCAACCCTTTGTTTTAAAAACATCGTGGAGAAAAGGATAAGATACATGGACAAGCTTGCTCATATAGATAGGAGAATAGCCAATATAGAATCTTGGTTACCCTCTCAAGACGAAGAGAAAACTCGACTAGCAATCTACAAGGCTTTTCAGGAGATAGTTGGAGCATTCTTTGACATACTGTCTATGAAACTTGTCGAATTGAAAATACCCCAAAAGATGATTACACTAACATTCTGTTAATCGAAGAAAAAGGATTAATCGGTAAAAAGACCTCTAGTATTCTGAGAAGCGCAAACGGATTGAGGAATAGGCTCATCCATAGCTATAATAAGTTATCAGATAGGGTTAGCTTTGGAATCGATTAAAACTCTACTTCCAAAACTGGCTAAAATAAAGAAGGATTTAGAAGCATGGACGAATACATAGGCCCATACCAATTGTCTGAGATTAAGGGTGTTTTAGCAATACTCCTATTCGGCTCTAAGGTAAAGGGCGAATCGTTGACGAGAGATATCGATGTTTGTATAGTTGCACCAGAGGTTAACGATAAAGCAGGATTACTGCTAGAGGCGTTTTCCATGGTTAATAGTCAAAAGTGCGACATCTGGTTGTTTGAAGAACTTCCACTATACATGAAGGCTGAAATCATAAAGACCCATAAGGTAGTATGGTGTAAAGATATAGACAAACTTTACAGCTATTTCGCTGATCTTATGAAAATATGGAGAGACCAGGAAGTAAGGATTAGAACACACATCAAAGAATTATAAAGGAGACAGATCATAAGATTACTCGGTTGATTGCTTAACACATAGTAAATTGAAAAATTAGGATAGAAAAAGAGAACTAAGCATATTTTCGTCGAAAAACATCATCTCTTTTTCTCTTATTCTCTTATAGAATAATACGGTTTTAGAACTCTTCATCCTTCGCGGAACTTGCAATATATAGCTAAGCTATTTTTCGGCCTGTATGACGAATTTACAAACATTATCTCCCTTAGCTATACATTCTGTCTCGGTTACGTTGACATTTTTACCATATAATTGTTGAAAGATCCCCGCCAAGTATCCTCTGAATAGCTGGCTGACAGGCCTTTCCTGCCTATCTCTAAAAGGCATGCATTCGAAAAGGTCCTTAGCCAGCACTACGGCACCCTTACTGTTAAACTCATCTAACCTGGAGATACACCATCCTTTAGCCGACCTCTCGGCCAATATGATTTTAACTGCAGTCTGCTTGTCAACACGATAATTACTCACTACGGATTTGAATTTGCTCTCCCCCATTCCAAGCCCCATTTCGTATAGTATTACTGCTGCGCCTGTTCCGAATTTCTCGTAGAGCCTCTTCAGTATTGCTCCGAAGCTCTCAACCCTGAGGGTGAAGCTCCTTTCACCGCCCACCATCAAAGGGAAGAAGAGCTCGTCAATAATGAGCCCGTTGAGAACGTTATCAGAGAACTTTACTTCTAAAACACCCTCAATTCTCTTTATGTCCTCGATCACTCCAGCCAGGTCTCCATCTAATTTGGATACGTCAATTAAAACTCCTTTGACGATTTCATCTTTTTCCATATCGAGGTTTAGAAAACCCGATAACTCCACTATGTTCTTATTGTGGAATAAGTCTACGATATTCTTTAGGGTTTTTCTCTTCATCCTCACATACAGTTCGGCAAGTCTTGCTTGCGGAAGATACGCTTTACATAAAATGTCCTTCGGAATGTCTCCTCCATCAAGTTCCTTACCAAACTCTTCTAAACTTTTAGTCCCACGTCGCACAGCTGCCCTACTTTTTTTTTACACTTTATAAAGCTTTCGTTGCCAATTGGTTTATAACAATTTATATATTTTTGAAAAAAAGTTTTTGAAAAGTTCATGTTAGTTCAATTTAGTTTTAGACCCATATTTCTCCCAATGAACAATATCCTCAAGAGGCTTTCTTGTTCTAATTGGTTTTTCGTCAGGATAGCCTACTGAAACCGTACATAAGACCCTACGACTATCCGGTATTCCAAGCAGTTTCTTTATGGGCTCTTCAAAGGGCGTGTTTAAGACCCCCATCCAACATGTTCCGAGCCCCATGGAGTGTGCTGCAAGTAGGAAATTCTGCACTGCTACCGCTACATCGCCATGGTACCAGTTTTCACTCTTACTAGGGTCTGCTATGAAAACGACTACAACCGGGCTATCGGCCATAAACCTACCATACCTGTGTATTTCAGCAAGCTTCCTCCTGGCTTCGGGATTCTTAACTACGAGAAATTCCCAGGGTTGAGAATTGTTTGCAGAAGGAGCCCATCGGGCAGCTTCTAAACACTCTATTATCTTATCATCCTCAACAGGTGTTGATTTATACTTCCTTATGCTCCTCCTAGTTTTAATTGCTTCCATTACATCCATGGTAAACCACCTAGCTTAAGCAGACTCTTCTCCTACTAATACGTTTTACTGAAATTTTTTAAACAAATAAGCGTATGATGAAAACGTGATTCTAAGATGGTTTGGATGAGTTCAAGTAGGTTTGAAAGAGAATCAATAGACCTTTCAGGATTCTGGTATTTCAAGACAGACCCGGAGGGAAGAGGGGAGGTTGAGAAGTGGTTTGAAAAAGAGCAATTAAAAGACTGGGATAGGCTTTACGTGCCCTGCCCGTGGAACGAGCAGGATTCCGCCTACGCTTGGTATATGGGAAAAGCATGGTACTCGAGGGATTTCTACGTACCTAAGGATTGGAATGAAAAAGCTGTTTCAATATTTTTTGAAGGCGTGAACTATAGGGCTAAGGTCTGGGTCAACAAAATTTTCATAGGAGAGCATGAGGGAGGATTTACCCCATTCTGCTTCAGGATCGAAGACAAAATGAAATTCGGATATGACAATAGGGTCTTCGTAATGGTTGATAATACGTTGACGAAGAAAACTATTCCCCCGGGCGAAGGCATGAATCGAACATATTTCGATTTCTTCCATTACGGAGGTATTTATAGAGAAGTATACCTTCTCTCAACTTCTAAACTTTACGTAAAAGATGTTACGTTAAGAACCGATATAGATGGTGGAAGAGGCATCGTTAATGCAAGCGTGAATGTTGTGAATGAGACGACTGAAACTCGATCGTGTCAACTAATTCTTAGAGTTATTGATTCGAATGAGCTTGTAAACGAGAATACTGAGCCATTAGTCTTAGAGCCCTCGTCCGACAGGACCGTGGAGAAAAGAATAATTGTTAAAAATGCTAAGCTTTGGTGTCCAGAGGATCCGCATCTCTACAAGTTTGCTGTAATTATTACTGATGGTGGAAGCAATATAGATGTTTTTGAAACTAGATTTGGAATAAGAACAGTACGCATTGAAAACGGCAGGATTCTACTAAACGGACGTCCAATTTTCCTAAAGGGATTTGGAAGACACGAGGATTTTCCAATCCTCGGCAAGACGCTTAACGGAGCAATATTGAGGAAGGACTTCGGATTGATGAAGGACTTAGGCTGTAACTCTTTCAGAACCTCGCATTATCCATATTCCAAGACCCATATGGACCTTGCTGACGAATATGGTTTCCTAGTCATACTCGAGATGCCTACCGTCGGGCTCTGGCAGGGTGTTGAGAGGCTTGACGATCCGGAGATAGTTGAAAAGGTAAAGAGAATGATTTGCGAAGCTATTCAAAGAGATAAGAATCGACCCTCTGTCATAATTTATAGTCTCTTCAACGAGCCAGATAGTTGCAGGGAGGAGTTTAGAATATTGCTTAAGGAGGCGATTGAAGAGGCTAGGAGGAACGACCCCACTAGGCCTGTAACTTTCGCTTCATGCATGCATCTTGAAGACAAGGCTCTAGACATGGTTGACGTGCTCTGTTTCAACTTCTACTATGGGTGGTATACTCTTTGCGGAGACCTGGAGGCTGCTTCAAGAACGCTCAGCAGAGTTCTCGACGAGCTCCATGAGAAATATCCTGATAAGCCAATAATAGTAACAGAGTTTGGTGCGGATGCTATTGCAGGAGTTCACCGAGACCCGCCTGAAATGTGGTCTGAAGAGTATCAGGCAGAATTGATAAAAACCTATTGGAACGTCATACTTTCAAAGAAATACGTTGTTGGAGGACATGTCTGGAATTTTGCGGATTTCAGAGTAGGGCAAAGTCCTGGAAGAACAACTCTGAACCGTAAGGGGATTTTTACAAGGACAAGAGACCCTAAGCTTTCTGCGAAAATCGTAAGGGAGCTCTTTAGAAAAGCTTCGACGTACTTGTAGTAAAGCATGTAGATTAGAAAGCTCTACTGTTGGATTCCCGATTCGAAAACCCAGCCACTAATGTTTCTGCAGATTTCAGTAAGTATTCTTAAAGACTCCTCTCGATCCAATGCCAAGAAAAATGCGGCAACATGTTTGCAGAACTGTTTCTGACCTATTCTCTTAGCCCAATCGTCACAGTCATGTTTCAATTTTTTCTCTAACATATTGACGACTATAGTATATTCTTTCACCTTAGCTTTAACAATATCTTTACCAGGTTCTTCAACTACCACTTTATCAACAAGCTCCTTAGCCCTTTCAAACCTTCCACCCTCCAAAAAAGCGGAAACCAGTGTCTCAACGTTTTCGCCACCAGATGATAGGACGTCTTCAATCCTACTGATTGTTCTTTTTAAACCTTCTTCAGCAAAATAATTCAGTATTTTGTTTAGAGCTTCTTCCTGATGCTTTTCAATAGTACCCATTATTTTCATCATTTGAAGAGCGTTCTTGACAGCATATCCTTTGAAATGATTATTAAAGTAGACGTAGACCTTCTTAGAATTAGCCGAAAGCTCGCCGAGCTTGCTTTTCCATTCTTCAAGCTCCTCAACCTTGTAATCGTAATAATACCAGGGTCTACATCCCCTACCGTGAAACCTTACGTAAGAGAATTCTCCAGTAACCTTAAGCACAGCCGGTAAAAGAGGCTCGTCGACAATGCAATATCCAACGTTATTATCTGAGAGTAGCTTAAAGACATCGTCTTTCATCCAGCTAGGGTCTCTGAATTCAATGGCAAAATCGTAATCCTCAGGAAGGCTCTCCAAGAATTCTCCAAACCCCTTGAAAGCCTCAGCAGGCTTAGGGGGAAGCTGGAAAAGTATTGGTCCAAGCTTATTAGTATTCTTAAGAGGAGTGAGCGCATCAAGGAATATTTTCAGATCCCTCATAGCACCCTTCTCTAAGTCCATGAGTTTAACATGAGTAACTGTTTTAGGGACCTTCAATGAAAACACGAAATCCTTCGGCGAGGTTTTTGCAATTGTCTGCATGAAGCTTCGAGAAGGCTGTTTATAGAAGGAGGAATCTATTTCAACAGTCTTGAAAACGTCCGCATATTGCTGGAACATCTTCTCGCTACTCTTGTAGAAAACGTTAAGCCAATCCTTGTAGCTCCAGCCAGATGTCCCTATAAGGATATTATTATTCAAATCCTTTAGAATAATCTCTTCAGTAATGATAAACTTTTAGTCGGAATCATAGCATTCTTCAAATTTTATAGTTTTAAACTAAGTAAGCTAATAAAACTCTGGTAATCTATAGGTTAACTTTAGATTTCTGTTAAACACTATTTTACGGCCTGTATTATAAACTTACAGAAACTTTCCCCCTTAGCTATACATTCTACCTCTGTTACATTAACACTTTTACCGTATGCTTGCTGGAATATGCCTGTTAAATAGCCTCTGAAAAAATGACTTATTGGCCTTTCCTGATTGTTTTTAAAAGGCAAGCATTCGAAGAGCTCTCGCACTACAATGACCGCCCCATTTTTACCGTAACCTTCCAATTGTGAAATACACCATCCTTTAGCTGATCTTTCGGCAAGTATTATTTTTACTGCTGTCTGCTTGTCTACGTGATACTTGTTTACTACTGATTTGAACTTGCTCTCACCCATTCCAAGCCCCATTTCGTATAGTATTACTGCTGCGCCTGTTCCGAATTTCTCGTAGAGCCTCTTCAGTATTGCTCCGAAGCTCTCGACCCTAAGAGTAAAACTTCTCTCACCCCCTACCATTAAGGGGAAGAACAATTCGTCTATAATGAGCCCATCAAGCGAATTATCTGAAAACTTTACTTCCAAAACACCATTAATATTTTTGAGCGATTCGGCTATGTCTCTCGCATCCTCATTCGACCCAGAGATGTCAGCTAGGAATCCTTTTATGATTTCTCCTTTTTCAAGATCGAGGTTTTGAAAGCCATATATTTCAACAATTTTCTTTTCTAAAAGCATTTTTGTAACCTTTTCTAAGCTACTACTCTTTAGTTTTAAGTAGAATTCTGCAAGCTTAGATCTCGGAAGATATGCTTCGCATAAGAAATCCTTGGGAATCCCTTCCCCATTTGACGCAGGTGTTTGCTTCATCTCCTCTCCATGACGCATAAGGGCTCACACTTCTATGTGCTTATAAGCTTTTTATTTTAAGATTTATTTAAATAAGTGGTTAACATAAAAATTACACTTGAAAAATTTATACAATTTATGATTCGGATACTTATGGGAAGAATTTGGAATGACACTGATTTATCATATTTTTCCCAATAATAGATTTTTCTATAGAAGTTAAATTATAATATTGAATGTTGGATGCATTTGTCAAATTATAAAAATAATTAAAACAATACTCAGTATACCGAGCTCCTTGAGTAATAGGAGCGATTTCACGAATTAAAAGGTAAAAGTTATTAGGCTTGCAAACAATTGAAAAATGGTGTTTAGAAATGCTTTGGGAGAGTTTGTTAAGTCCCGATATAAAGGAGGCTGTTGATAAAAAGCTAATTGCAGTTCTTCCAATAGGTTCTGTCGAAATACATGGCCCCCACATGCCAACAGGAACGGATTCATTAACCATCCGAGAGATAGTTATAAAGGCTGCAGAAAAAGAGCCTGCGATAGTTTTGCCTACATTATATTACGCGTATGTTCCTGAGAACAAGCATTTCCCAGGAACAATATCGCTGAGTGCAAGAACAATACTCGCTATGATTGAGGAGATATGCGAAGAGGTTTCGAGAAATGGTTTTAAAAAAATTCTGATAGTTAATGGTCATGGTGGAAATAGCGATCTCTTAAGGGTTTTTCTGAAGGAAAGTTTACACAAGAAAAGGGACTACGTCATCTACGCGTTGATCGAGCCATGGTTATCGCTAAGGGAGGTAGCTGAAAAAATATGTGAGAGCAAGACAATTGGACATGCATGCGAACTCGAAACAAGCATGGGGTTATTCCTGTTTGAAAACCTGATAAAGATGGAGAATGTTAAGCGGGAGGCAAGAGCGGGGAGTACAAACCTGGATGGAATAGAGACGCCTGTTAATTGGCAGGCTTATGCCATAGATTTGTATACGGGAGATCCTAGGTTGGCGACCAAGGAGAAGGGAAAGATCCTAATCGAGAAACTCGTAGACTTCGTAGCAGAAGCGATAAGAAGAATTAAACAGGATGAAAAGGTTCCGAGGATACTGGATGATTTTTATAAGAGGGCTTACGGACAGTAGAGGATTTAAAACCAGTCGGAATGCCAGATGTGCGGATTTCCGGCTGGAAACAGTATTTCTAATGCTTTTTCTACTCTCCCCTCGTGTTTCACATATCCGTCTATTAGGATGTTCTTCGGATTCCTGTATCCTAGGATTAATTGCATCAAAGCCCATTGAGGGAGATCAATCCAGTTTGCCGACATATTTTCCGAGAGAGATGCACCGGAATCAGAAATCTCTAGTGTTATGAACCCTATATCCGTTCTAAAAGATATTTGCGAAGGCAATTCTTTAATGCAAGACGCTCTTAATCGTTCTTCGAAAACTGGAACGAGTTTTTGAAAAGTCGATTTAAGATTAATAATTCTACCCATACCGTCAGAAGCATAAGGGTAGTCGATGTTCACGTTGCAGCCAAGGCTTTTACAAATGTCGGCAAACGGATGGTCGGATGGAACATATATCTCCAGCTCAGTAGCTCTTTTTTGGAAAGCGATATCGCAAGCATAGCGGAGCACATGTTCGTAGAAGGCGGGTTCTTCAGCACCAACTTCAGTTATCCTCATGGCTCTGGGCCACCGGTCAATAGCGCAGTATGCAACTATTTTTCCAGAGCTGTTTTCAAAGACGATTCCGTCCGCAGGCACATTCCATCCGCTCCCCTTTTTAAACCTAAACCATTCTCCCCGATGCCTTTTCAGAGGACCGGTCCTAGATTCGTTGGTTAATTCGTAGAGATCTAATACAGTATTAGCGTCCTCCTTCATCATCGGACGAGCATTGAGCCCGGGTCTGGCTCTTTCTGCATTCCTCAGCGGTATTGTGATCTTGTAGATGGGAAGTGTTGAAGCATACCCCCATCTGAAGTAGTAGTCAGGTATGCCGAAGAGCATTGAAACATCATACTCGTTTCTAACCATATAATCGATAGAAAACTCTATAACTCTTCTCGAGTAACCCTTCAACCTATATTCTTCAAGGGTCCCAACACCCCCTAGCCCACCAGTCTTCAAATAGACCCCTCCAACCTTCATCTCTAAGTCGTTTATGATAAGCCAGCTGACTGCTGAGCCCCCCAGCTCGTCTAGGAGCAATTCAACCCTATGCGACCTCGGAAAGTCAGTAACCCTTATCTCGCCACTCATAGGCTCTTAAATGGATAACTTTTTCAAAAAGATTAATCTTATCCAGCTACTCAGTCTCTATGTAATAAAGGTCTTGTCTCGAATCTCTTATCAGAGGCTTTTTCTTAACGAAGCTGCTCCCAACAAGTATTGCTAAAGCGTGTCTCACAGTCCTTGTTGGAAGCATTGTTTTCTTCACTATGTCCTTCTGCGTCAAAGGGCCTTCGTATTCAAGAACTTTCAGAATGAGCTTCGCACTCGGCGGTAGGCTACTTATGTCCAGAGACATCTTAGCCTTCTTCTCAAGCCTCTTAGCCAGTAGGGCTCCGCCTTTCAACCTTATGAAGCCGATGTCCTCCCCCCTCTTAATCAGAATTTGGCTAGTGGCTTTCACCCTATACCCGCCGTCGATAATTACCTCGCAAGCAGAATTGCTCACTATATCACGAACCTCCACAATGCTGTCTAACGGCGTTACCAGAGGCCTCCTGGTTAAGTTTAGCGAGTTCACTGGGACGATGGCCATAACCTTAGCGTGAGGGTGTATTATCGGCCCGCCCGTAGAGAGAGCATAGGCTGTTGAACCTATGGGTGTTGAAACTATTAATCCATCACCGATATCCCTCCATATGAATTCCCCGTTGATGTAGAGACTATATTCCAGTATTGTGGCGCTTCTCCTCGGAAAGATCGCCAGCTCGTTTAAAGCACATGGTGTTTCAACCCCGTCGACGACAGCCCTAATTCTCGAAGAATATTCTATTGCGTAATCCCCTTTAGATAGGGTTGTTAAAGCGTCTTCAATCTTCTCCACCGTGGTCTCCATGAGGAAGCTATCGTTCTCCGTTTTACTCACACCCAGCACGGGCAGGCTTCTCGACTTTAGGTAACGCATTGTTTTTAAAACATCCCTGTCTTCACCGACGACGAGGAGAAACCCGTCGCCAGTTTTCTCAAGGTCGTCGAAGCTTTTCAGATGCTTAACTTCAAAGCCTATGCTGCTGGCTGTTTTCGAAATTTTCTTTAACAGAGAGTGCTCAACCTTCGTCGGTGCAAGCACTATGTTCAACGCACTTACGGAAGTTAAATTACAGGGTTATATTTAAATGGTTGTTTTCAAGGGTTAAAAGGCAGTTTTCTATGGCTCGTTTTTGCCGTGTAACAGGACAAAAGTGCAACTATTGCCCATACAGAACCCCTTAAATAATGCTTGCAGAAGCCCTCTCAGGGAATGGAAGATCTGGCGCGTAAAATAAGGGAGAAGGCGAGGGAAAGAGGCGCTACGATACTTGCCCACAATTATCAGAGACCAGAAGTTCAAGACGTTGCCGATTTCGTTGGAGACAGCTTAGAGTTATCGATAAAAGCGATGGAGGCTGATGCTGAAATCATAGTTTTCGCCGGAGTCGATTTCATGGTTGAGCAGGCAGCAATATTAAATCCTGAGAAGAAAATATTGACTCCTGAGCCGAGCTCCATATGTCCAATGGCTTGGCAACTTGATCCTCCTATAGTTGAAGAGTATCGTAGAAAGTATCCTGGGGCTCCGCTAGTGGTTTACGTGAATTCCTTCGCAGAAGTGAAATCCATGGCTGACTACGTGGTTACCAGCAGCAGCGCTTCGAAACTAGTCTCTAAGCTGGATGAGGAGAAGATTTTATTCGGACCAGATAGGAATCTTGCTTCCTTCGTCGCCGAAACGACTGGAAAGGAGGTTGTAGCAGTACCCCTTAACAGCTATTGTCCTGTCCACATAGACATCACCATGGAGAAGATTGTCATGGCTAAGAAGAGAGCCCCGGATGCAAAGGTACTAGTACATCCTGAGTGTCCGCCGGAGACAAGGAGGATAGCGGATTTTATTGGGAGCACCAGTCAAATAATAAGAGCAGCGGGGGAGATGGATGCTGAACGCTTCATAATAGGGACTGAGAACGGCGTTATCCACAGGATAAGCAAGCTCTATCCTAAGAAGAAAGCATACCCTGTTAGCGATGATGCGATATGCCCTAACATGAAGAAGATTACGCTTGAAAAAGTATATAGGAGCCTTATTTCCAACGAGTTTGCCGTTAGGGTTGATGAAAAAATTGCGGAGAAGGCGAGGACGGTGCTTGAGAGGAGTTTCAACCTACTGGGGGTGGAGGTTCCTTGGCGGAAGAAATAGTTTACAAAAAGTTTACAGAATGGCTTGCTGAGGACATACCGTTCTGGGACTTAACCTCAGAGCTAATACCTCCAGACGTCTCTTGCGAGGCTGTTGTAATCGCTAAGGAAGAGGGGGTATCGGCCTGTTGCGAAGATGTTGCGCCAGTTTTAGAGAAGATGGGTTTTAAAGTCATGGTTTTAAAGAAAAGCGGGGAGGAGTTCAAGGCCGGAGACCAGATAATGTGGATTAAAGGCAGTATGCGTAAACTCCTCAGTATTGAAAGACTCTTACTTAATATTCTCTCCCAATCTTTCGGCGTAGCTACTCTAGCGAAGAAATTCATAGAGAAGGCAAGAAGGCTGAATCCCAATGTAAGAATAGCTGCGACGAGGAAAGTTAAACCAGGGTTTCAATATTTTGAGAAAAAGGCGATTGCAGCCGTAGGGGGAGACACGCATAGGCTGAATCTTTCAGATATGATTCTGATAAAGGAGAACCACCTGAAGTATTTCAACTCGGTGAGCAAGGCTGTTAGAAAGGCTAAGGAGGTTGCTAGCTTCAGCGGCAAGATAGAAGTGGAGGTCTCAAGTGCTAAGGAAGCTGTGGAAGCTGCTGAAGCAGGCGCGGACATAGTCATGCTTGACAACTGTACTCCTGATAGGGTTAGGGAAGCTATTGAAATGCTTGAGCAGAAAGGCTTGAGAAATAGGGTATTGGTAGAAGTTTCTGGAGGAATAAAGCTTGAGAACCTTGAAGACTATGTTAAGGCAGGGCCAGACATAATAAGCTCGGGAGAATTAACCCACTCAGTAAGGATTATAGATATTTCTTTAGAAGTTACGAGGGTGGAGAAATGAAGAAAATCGGGCTTTTGGGCTGCGGCGCAATAGGCTCACTCATAGCTAAGGCTATTGACGACGGCATTATAAAAGCTGAACTGGCTTACGTATACGATATAGATAAAAAGGCTTCTTTAAATCTTGTTAGGAAGCTTAAGAAGAAGCCCAAGATCTCCGACGGGATGGAGGAAATGTTGAAAGATAAGAGTGTTGATATTATTGTGGAAGCTGCTAGTGACGAGGCTATTGCGCAATACCTTAAACCCATTATGGAAGCCGGTAAGGAGGTCCTGGTTATGAGCATAGGCGGGCTACTTCTGCCAGAAACCAGAAGAATATACGAAGAGAATATCGGGAGGATACATGTTCCCGCGGGGGCGATAGCCGGGCTGGACGCTGTCCAAGCCATAAGCCTAGTTGGCGTAGACAGTATCGTTTTAACGACTTATAAGCCTCCTGAAGCACTAGCCTACTCCAATTACTTCAAGAACAAGGTTGTGGATTTGAAGAGGATTGCTGAGCCCACTCTTGTTTACGAGGGGCCTGTTGAAGATGCTTTGAAACACTTCCCGAAGAGCGTGAACGTAGCAGCTGCTCTAGCCCTATACTCTAAGTCAGGGGTCCTCGTCAGGATATTTGCCGACCCGACGAAGGATAAGATAGTTCACGAAATAAGCGTGGAGTCCAAAGTCTCTAATCTAAAGATCGTCGTCGAAAACGTTCCGCACCCTGATAATCCTAGAACAAGCTATCTCGCCGCATTGTCATGTATAAGAAGATTGCAAGAGATTTGCAGCAGCTAGTGGAAGAGGATTCTCTTTAGAAAGGGAAAAGCTTATAACCAGCTTGTTTTTCAGACCCCTTAGAATCAAGAAGGATAAATATGGATAAAAACACATCTAAAATCTACGTTCTAGACCCTACTTCAATACTCACTGGAGTAGCTGCCAGAGCTGTCGCGAGCAGGGAGGTTTATGGGAGAATAATCGTTCACAAGGCAATAGTCTCAGAGTTCGAAAACAGGGCTAGGCTTGGCGACGAGACTGGTTTAAACGGTTTAAAATCTCTGAACGAAGCAGTTTCTACAAACGGTTTACAACTGGAGTTCGTGGGCCCCTCCAAAGTTTCTGAAGAGACCTCAACAGTATTGAGAGACCTTGCGATGAGCATGGGTGCAACCATAGTTTCATGCGATCCTGTTTTAGTGAAGACCGCTAGGGCGATGGGGATAGAAGCGGTTTACCTCAGCCCCGTTGGTAAGGCTAAGCTGGAGGAGTTTTTCGGACCAGGAGTAATGTCGATACATTTGAAAGAGGATGTTCCCCCAAGGGCTAAGGAGGGGCGCCCGGGTAGATGGATTTACAGGGAGCTTAGTGAAGAACCGGTTTCCAAGTCTGAATTGGAATCAATAATAGCAGATTTAATGGAGAGGGTCCAGTTCACGAACCAAGGCTTTATCGAAATAGATAAAGCAGGTTCCACGATAATCCAGTTAAAAGACCTTAGAATAGTCATAACTAGGCCGCCGTTCTCAGACGGGCTTGAGATAACTGCAGTCAAGCCACTTATCAAGAGAAGCCTAGAAGAGTACAACTTAGATAATAGGCTTGTCGAGAGGCTTAGGACGCAAGCTGAGGGCATACTTATAGCAGGAGCACCTGGGATGGGCAAGTCCACTTTCGCACAGGCTCTTGCAGAATTCTACAGGTCGATGAACAGGGTTGTTAAAACCATAGAAAGCCCTAGGGACCTACAGCTGCCTCCTGATGTAACGCAGTACTCTAAAACTGCTGCCGAGCCCAGTGAGCTCCACGACGTCCTCCTCTTAAGCAGACCGGATTACACGATATATGATGAGTTAAGAGATACTAATGACTTTAACATCTTTATAGACCTCAGGCTTGCAGGAATAGGCATGGTGGGGGTCATACATGCTACAACACCCATGGACGCTATTCAACGCTTTACTGGAAGAACAGACCTAGGCTTAATCCCCTCCATAATAGATACTGTAATATTCATGAGAGACGGTGAGGTTTCGAAGATCTACACTCTTGAAACAGTAGTCAAAATACCGAAAGGCATGAAGAACGCTGACCTAGCTAGGCCAACGATAGTTGTCAAAAACTTCCTAACCGGAGAGCCGGAGTACGAGCTCTACGTTTTTGGCGAACAGACCTTTATAGTTCCAGTGCGCAAGAGGAAGACGGAATATGAAGACAGGCTTAAGAATGAGATAAACGTGATAATGAGAAGTCAGATATCTGACTTCGACGTCAAAATAGAGGGGGACAGACTCATGCTCTATGTGAACAAGGAGGATATTCCCATCTTAGTTAAGAGATTTAGCAAGAAGCTTAACAGATTCGCTAAGAGAATAAACATGAATGTGGAAATAGTTCCCAGAAGAGGACAGGAACGCGAATAGCCTATTACTCTCAGAAAAGCTTGCTTCAAGCATCTCCAATACTGTTTTACTCCTCCACAAGTCTGTTAAAGATTTTTAACTTTCTCATTTTTTGAAAAGATGGAAAATGAATTCGAGTATAATATCTCAAGAAGGTGTTTTAATAAGAGTTCAGACAAAGCCTTTAACGATTACTGTTTATCGTGAGGAGAAGCCGCTTCTAAAAAGGTTAAGCAACGAAGTTGACTACGAACACTCAGGAATTCCGGGGAACTTCTACAATATCGTGGTAGAGCATAAGGATGAGAAATCAATAGTCTTAAAATGCGAGGGAAACTACTGGAGCCCCACTAAGTCGTATGCGAGGCTAAAGCTCGTCCTAGAAAAACGTTTACTCGAAGTATCATGGGAAGCCGAGTCGGAGTTTGACTACATCTCCGATACTTGGGTTTCCGTAGGCGAGACCCAATGGTATGGGCAGGGGCAGCTCATCATTCAAACATTTCCGTTAAATTCTCACATTATCGAAATGAAACCTTTCATAACCGGCAATATCCAGCCACCGTTATGGTTCACCAGAACAGGAGTTGCAATATTCGTCGACAATTACCAGCTTTTCGACACAAGGTTCGACAGGGGTTTAACCATAAGGGGGTTAAACACTAAAACTTTCAGTTACAAAATACTCATCGAAAACAGCCTTGTAGAAGTGCGTAAAAGAGCTTTGAAAAGAATTGGCCTGCCGGAGAGAATGCCTGATAAGAGGGTTCTAACTAAACCGATATTTACGACATGGGTGGAGTACAAACAGGAAGTGGATCAAGAGAAGGTTTTGAAATTCGTGAAAGATATTAGGGAGCACGATTTCCCCTGCAGCGTTATCCAAATAGACGATAAGTGGGAGAAGAAATACGGCGAATATACTTTCGACGAGTCAAAGTTTCCAGACCCGGCGAACATGGTTAAAGCAATACACGATGCAGGCTTCCTAGCAACGCTCTGGGTACACCCATTCATAAACCGGGATTCCGAAAGCTACGAGTATCTTAAAAGCAGAAGACTATTAGTATGGGATCCTGAAAAGGATGAGCCAGCTGAAATAATGTGGTGGAACGGGTCTGCTGGACTGATTGACATAAGCAATCCTGAGGCCCGCAAATGGCTGGATGGGAAACTCAAGAATTTGAAGGAGAAAAGTGGTTTCGACGGATTTAAGTTCGACGGTGGAGACGCATACTTCTTCCCTTTTGTCAAAAGGAATGGCAATATCGTCAGGCCAATAAAAATGGGGCGTACGTATGGAAACATCACTCCAAACCAGTATACTGACGAATGGTTAAGGTTCATATTTGAAAACCATTATGATCTGGCTGAGGCTCGCGTAGGCTATCTGGCACAAAAGTTTGGGATAATTGCTAGAGAAGGTGACAAAGAGTCTTCATGGGGGCTTGACAATGGTCTGTATGCTGCTGTAACACAGGCGTTAACGCTCTCTATGACGGGTTATCCATACATCATGCCGGATATGATAGGAGGGAACCAATACAAGTTCAAATGCGATAAGGAGCTTTTCATCAGGTGGGTTGAAGCTGCTGCCCTAATGCCAATCGTAGAGTATTCGATAACCCCGTGGACTTATGACGTGGAGACAGTAAGCATAGCCAGGAAGTATTCTCTATTACACGTATACCTAGGCGACTATTATGTTTCGCTTGCCCGAAAGGCTAAGGAGAACGGTGATCCGATACTGTCCCCCCTTGTCTTAAAGTATCCTGATGACGACAAGTGTGCTTGCATAAACGATGAATACCTGATAGGGAACCTCCTAGTAGCCCCAGTATTGAAGAGGAATTGTGACGAGAGAGATGTCTACATCCCTGAAGGAAAATGGATTGACTTCTGGAGTAACAAGGAGATTGAAGGCCCGGTGGAAACATCCAGCAAAGCCCCCTTGGAATGCTTACCATTATACTTTGAAGCCCATGATAAAGAACTGGCTGCAGCAATAAGGAAGGCAAGAAAGGAAGTTTTCAACCTGAAAAACGACGGATCCTGATGAGTTGACTAAAGCCTTGCGCCTCGCAGGAAACTCTGGTTTAACAATAAGATACGTGAAGCCGGAGAAGAGCATTATCGAAGCCATATACCTCGCGATTCTGAGAGAGAAAAGGGGGATCAAGGCCAACTAGTATGCTTTAGGATATGCGACTCTAACGGGAAGGGCAGGTGGGCCTCATTCTCGTACCAGAATAAGTAGCCCCACTTGTCTCCGCAACCCGGCTATTCCCTTTACAGTACTATAATGAGAAAAAGCTTCGACAGGTATGATTGTTTTGCAATCCATACCAGTAACTTGGGAGTACCGGAGAAAGACAGTTGATACGATAAGAAATCGGGATTAAGTGTCTCACCTTCGATAAAGGTTTAGAAGGCTAATGAATAGGCTTACAAATGACTGGATAAAACGGGATATATAATCATTATGATGAGTAAAAACTAGTACCTGCTTAAGGTTCTTGAGCAAATCCACCTCGAGAGACATGCTGGCTGTAGCAAGAAAAATGAAGTTGACACGTGGAAGTGAGTTGAAATTTTACTTCGTAGGAGGAATGTTTAGCCATCATCCAGACATACTAGCTAGAAGGATTAGGAAGCATCTTTCATTAGAATACGGGAAGACTAATGTTAGAAAGCCTGCATGCCCTCCTATTGTGGGCGCGTATTAATAGCGTTTAGAGAAGCAGGCTTAAACCCTCCAGCCAGGGTCTTAAAGAAGGCGGCTTCAATAGACTGGTGAACAGTTTTCAAGCTAATCAGACTATTAAGCATATAACATGCTTATTATGCTACCTACGTATTTCTTCAAGCTCCTGCTTTAGCAATTTTCGGAAAAGAGTTATATAAAATGTTCTCGAACAGATACGAGTATAAAAGGTGGAGTAAAAATGGAGAAAATAGAAAAAATTGTTGAGATTAAGAAGAAAGGCATTCCCCTTCTTGGGGAAGACTTTCCGGAGATGAAAGTTCAAACGACGCATGGAATTATAGAGTTGCCCAAGGCTTTTGCAGGGAAATGGTTCGTGCTGTTCAGCCATCCCGCAGACTTCACTCCAGTCTGCACAACGGAGTTCGTAGCCTTCCAGAAAAGATATGACAAGTTTAAAGCGTTAAACTGCGAGTTAATCGGCCTAAGCGTAGACCAGGTTTTCTCACATATAAAATGGATGGAGTGGATAAGGGAAAAGCTAGGTGTAGAGATAAAGTTTCCGATAATAGCTGACACCGGCGAGGTTGCTGAGAAACTGGGTCTTATCCACCCTGGGAAAGGGACGAATACCGTTAGAGCAGTATTCGTAGTCGACGATAGGGAAAAATACGCATAATCCTCTACTATCCTCAGGAGCTCGGGAGGAATATGGATGAGATCGTGAGGATTGTTGAAGCGATGCAGATATCCGACAAGGAGGGTGTTGCGATGCCGGCGAACTGGCCTAACAACGAGCTGATTAAGGATCATGTAATAATCCCGCCTGCCAGAGATGTAGAAACGGCGAAAAACCGTCTCGAGAAGGCTAAAGCAGGAGAATTTGAATACTTCGACTGGTGGTTCTGCCATAAGAAGCTTAAGTAATCCTTAGTTTTTTCATCTTTTAAACATCATTTATTTCTAGAGCATTAGGTCTACGCTCGAGTTTTCAACCAGCCTCTTCTCTCTAAACCTGTTCTTAACAAGCATTGCTCCAAGCCTAAGCTCTGCCCATCGTCCAAGGAGACGCCTCCCCGCGAAATTCATCACTGTTCATTAAACGGACGCCAATGGGATTTAACCCTTAACACCATTAGCATCGGCAACATTGATAGTTTTGTTAAGCCATTTCTTCGAAACTATTCCCTCTTTTCAGCTTAACAAAGCATCATGACTCGTAACTCCATTTTTTAACATGCGAAATACTTTCAACTTTTGACATCGCGTTACTTGTTTTAATATTATATTTCTTCACTGAGAATTCTCCTTAGAATTTGGTTAAAAAGGAAGATCTTGAACTATAAAGTGTGTATATACTCTCGAAGACAATTTTTCCAAAAAGTTTAAATAATGGATCGTATTTGTTTTTTCCATGGAAGAATTCGCGAGAATGGATGGTCAGGGCAGGATCTATCTGCCAGCCAGTATAAGACAGAAGGTTAAGGGTGACTGTTTCATTGTTGAGGTCAGGGGAGATGTTGTAATCCTCAAGCCCCTCCATTTCCCCGTGGAAAAGTTTTACGGCATAGCACGACCTGCGAAGCTTGTTTCAGCCGAGGAGATTGACGAGGCTGTTAAGTATGAGTCGGAGAAAGCCGTTAGAAAAGACATACATCGACGTTAATGTCTTATACTATTATCTCACGGCTAGTGAGGATTATGGTGAGAAATCTAAGGATTATATTAGTTCTTACAGTGGTAGACTCGTCACATCCGCCTTGACAGTCTGGCTTCTACACGTTCTCACAAAACTGGAGAACTTGACGAGCATTCTGGAGGAGATAGGTATAAGATTGGTGCCGTTAACAGCGGAAATATTGTTCGAGGCCGAGAGGCTGAAAAAGCCCAAGGATCTTGAGGATAGGATACACTTATCGACAATGAACTATTTGGGCATTAAGAGGATAATATCAAATGATCACGATTTCGACCTACCTGGTGTAGAGAGGGTTTTCTAGATTAAAACACACTCTTTCAACATACTTCATCGAGATTTTCTTAGCGCATGCCACGATAGAGCCTGCGCGCGGCAGAGAGAATTAAAAGTCTAAGGTTTGTCTGTTCATGATTTGTTTCGCGAGCAAGATAGAATACTCTTAGTTCCCCTCCCAAAATCACTCCTCTATTTCTAAAGTAGTATAATAGTATTAATGTACTTCTAGAATCAGCGATGAGGACAAACGGTTATGCTTAAAAGCTTTTTTCAATCGGTTTAAGAATCGTGTTCTTGTGGCTTCTTCACAAGAGAGGGCTTTCCACTTGACTTCTAGTGGGAGTCCCTTTTTCTCTTTTGAAGAGTAGGCAATTAGGTCTGTTTCTTCTCCATATTGCCATCTTCCAAAAACATCTGCGTCAACCTCTATTCTTCCTGATTTGATTTCCGATATAACGTATTCTCCGGATATTTTTTCGAAAACTCTCCCCAGATAAGCGTTGAAATCTCCAGTCATATTGTTCCAAACTTTCTCTTCTAAGCCCAGTTCTAAGGCGGTCTTGTTTATGAATCTAAACCAGAATTCGAAAAACAGGTCTGTGATAACGTATCTCGTTTTTTATGAGGGTCGGGTTGATGCACGTCGACAGGAAGAATCAGAATGCTGAGGTTGGCTACTGGCTTGCTAGAAAATATTGGGGGCAAGGTCTCGCAAAAGCCCTGAGACTTGTTTTAGATCTCGGCTTCGAAAGATTGAAAATGAGGAAAACTTACGCTAGGGGTATGCATCCAAATGCAAGGTCTTGCTGAGTAAAAACGTTTTGTTACAAAGCATAAAGTAATATTTAAATTCCCAAAAACGATTTTATTTTTCATGGATAGCGAGAAAATCATAGTGTGGTCGCTCAGACTTATTACGATTGCAATAGTTTTAGTACCCTTGGCTTTCTACTATTTCAACTCTGGATCACTAAGGAATTTCATCATGCCGAGCTTAACTCCTCCTTCAAACCTAATGTCCTTCAATCCGAATTCACTCCGCGTAACTTCTCTGGATTACCATATTACTGGTAACAGATACCTATTGAGAATAGGATTATTTAATGCTGGAAACATGGGAATCGGTTTGAAAGAAGTTGACGGAAGGATATTCGTACCCTCATTGAACATAATCGGGAGGCTTGTTCTTCAATCACCTTTTGTCTTGGAACCAGGGGAGGAAGAGAAGGTGGACTTTATATTCTTTCTAGAAAGTGGTGCTTACGAAGACCTTCTAACATTCTTCCTTCAGAAACCTCCCGTAAATCTTTCGGGGAAGGCTACGCTAGTCTTAAACTCGGCGGAGCTTACCCTTAACTTATCCATAGTTAACCTACCAATTAAATCTGGGGCTTCGTGGTGATTGACTTGGAGAAGTTTAGAATACCCTACTTAACCGGCGGGATGCTGTTTCTAGTAATATCCGTAATTGGAGGTGCTTGGTGGGAGCTGGTTGGAGGCGAAGTTTCCAAACCCGTTTTATACATAGGTCTTTCACCCTTCGACTTTAAGGTGGAGCTTCTGGGTTCACAGATCATTGGGCCATCACCCATTATGATCGCCCTTTTCGTATCTGAAAGATTGCTTGCAATCTTTGGGTCAGCCACGATAATTGCTGGCTCATTGCTACGCGGGAAAACATGGTCCCGAAGGCTTCTAAACCTTAGGCCTTTTACGATGCCCGTGGGGTTTGGAGTGTTAATCCTGATTAGCGTTATCGCAATAACATCATTAATACCAAGCTTCTTCCCCATCATAGCCCAATTGCTTCCAGACCTAAGGGAAGCACTAATGCCTTACGCAAGCCAATACTTAACCCTGAACCTCTATCCACTGATACGTGTTGACGGCTTTGTAAAAGTTAGAATAACATCAAGGTTCACTGTCCAATTTTGGCTTGCCCTAATCTCAGGAATATTCTGCTTAATTGGTATGGTCATGTATAAAAGAGAAACAAAGCCTCAACCGCCTCAACCATCTCAGCCGTAGCGTTTTAACTCGATTTCAGTTAAGAAGAGCAGGGAGAAATCTCCTCTTAGAGCCATATTTAAGCTCCTTTGATAGAACTGCTGACTCCGGTGTTACCAGTCTAGCAATCTTCAAGTCCCTGCCTCATGCATGACCTCCACTACATCATCAGTATCCTTATACGTTTACAACGTCTTCCCAGCAGCAAGGTTCATTTCCGCAATCTAAAAAGTATGATGGAACGTATATCTGGAATACAGAAATCGTTTTAAACAAGTAGCTTTCTTCTGTACTCAATATGGTTCTAAGAACAATGCATTGAAAGATATGGAAACCTTGTGCGGCAAAAAGCCGGTTGCAACGCTTATGCTTAGGAAGAGGCAGGTGGAAACTGGAGAGTATACTGACGAGATTAAGAAATTCTGTGTTCAGATAACTCGGCAAACCAGTATTTTCTGTGGTAAAAATTTCATATATTGAGGAAAAAATCAAAAGAAAGCTTCGAAACCGATGAGAGTATGCTAATAAATGTTGTTTTCAGTTTTCTATTAATTGTTAATTTGCTCATCGACCATATTTTTCCACCCTGTATTTTTCGATTACATCTATGACGTCTTTCCTTAATTGTATAGTGTGTCGTACAGCTATAAGCGGGATTACGTATATTTTGTTCTGGTCTTCAGGGTCTGCAAATAAAACGATTTCCCCATCTGAATCTATGATTCTGAAAGGGTACGTCCATTCTATGACACGGGTTTCTATTAGCATGCCGAACTGGTCATAAATATTCTCCTTCTTACTATCCTTCTCTTTGACTAAGAAGCCCTGTTCAAGGCATATCTTTTTCATTCTTTCAGCATCCAGCTCACTTGAGAAAGTAATACTGAAGCATTCGAAGGTTTCTCTAATGACTTCCTTTATCCCTGCAGGAAGGCCTCCGACATACTTTGCTTTCCAGCGTGGAGCCTTAAAAAGAGCCTCTAATATTTGGAGGAGTTGCATGAATTATAATGTAAACGAGTATTCATATCTACTTTGGTTTTAATCTAAATTAACGTAACCTTGTTACTGCAGCTCATCTCCAAAAATGGGGCAATCAGCTTTTTAACCTCCCTCTGGACAATATGGCTTAAGGCATCAACGAATTCTGAGAGAGTAAAACTGGCTTTACGGATTATAGAAAAGGCTTATATCGGTCATATTAGTCATATTAATTTATGATTCATACGGATGCCTTCCGAAAGTATTTAGAAAATGCTTATTCAAGGCTTCTCCATAAATTTGGGGGAAGTCCCTTTCGCCTTGAAGAGGCGGCTAAAGCGCTTGGAGTGAAACCCAGTTACATGAAGAATTTGCTTAGCGAGCTCAGGCGTAGGGGTTGGCTTATTTCAAAGCCCGATGAGAATGATGCGAGGCGTGCTGTTTATATCCTGGACCTTACTTTCATTAATGAGATGAAAACGTGTGAAGTAAGGACAACAATAAGCACCTATGAGGGCGAGTATGTTCTCTTTGTTAAAGGGAAAGTAGTCGACAGAGATTATGACATTCAAAGGCTAGTTCGAAGAGCCTTGAAGAAGTATAAACCGGACGAAATTTATATAACCAATGTTGGAAGGCCGAGGGAGCTTGTCACAATCGGGTTTTAAGTGTTGGCCTCATATAGGAAACAGGCCTCCCTCTCCATCTATAAGTATCACCATCTCAGCTAGCGAAAAGGAGGAAGGCTTAACCAAGATGTTTCAAGTAGATACAGGGTTCTCAGGAGCAGTTGCGATAGACCAGGAGCTCATAGACCTCCTGAGTCCCCGTAGGATTGGTAGCATTCATATCGCTACTGCCACAAGCCTCGACGTTAGGACAGATCTTTACCTCGTCTATATAACGATTCTTAATATTAAGATTAATCGGCAACCGTTCGCAGCACTCAGGGCAACGCGGTGTTTAATAGGCAGGCAACTATTGGATTGTCGGAAATGGCTATTGGACAATGTGCAGAATAAATTCTGCTTATTAAGCTAGTACTAATCAGACTGGCCAGAATTGCTATATCAGTTTCATCAGGCTTTGGCACGCCTTATAGAGCATTTACACTACACCATCTCTTTCCTCTGCAAATTTAAGAGCAAGTCACTCGACAAAGTTAAGAATCTATGAATGAAAAAGTTCTTTACATCGCATGAGGTTTAAGAAGTAGTAATAGAGGATGAAACACAGCCATTTACCGGTGTCCATCATTAACTTGGATAAAATCGTTCTTTGAGATCTGTTTCCAAGTTCCGGTAGTTTTCCTGTGCAGACATTTGAGTAAAAAATTGCACAAGTCTTATAAACTATGGCATCGTTCAACTAACAGTGATGCAGTATGGGAGAGGAAGGGAAGAAGGTGAAGGATACTGAGGAGCTAAGAGAAGTATTTAAAACATTAAGAGAAGAAGTACCTGGATTATTAAAAGAAATTGTGAATCCGCTTAAAGAACTGATGGGCACTTCTCTAACGGAGGAGCAGGCAAGAGAAAAAGCGAGGGCAATAGCCGTCTTTTATAAAGAGTTAGTATCTTCAGGAATGAGAGAAGAAGTTGCTTTAGACCTTGTTAAGAGTCAGTTTATTAGTCCAGCGGAGATTATTAAAAGCGTATTAGGACGTGCTCCTCAGGGTGAAAGGAAGGAAGAGAGTAAATAAGACTTACGATTCCAAATGAGAAAAGCATTACAAATACTAGTAACCTTAGCTGAAATTACTGTAACCTTTTTAAAATTACTACCTTATTTTTTGTGGGTTTATCTGAATTTTAACTATCTAAACCTTAAGATTAAAAGAAACAGGAAGAAGATGGCAAAAGCATTGAAGAAAGAAAATATTCCTGAGCATATTGCATACAAAATAGCTGAACATATTTTTCCAGAGATGAGTTTCCGATTGTGGCAGATCTCTTCCTTCGGTTCTGGAAAAATGGTGGAACGCTTTGGAAAACGTAATAGATGAACTCGTTAGGAAAATTAAGCTCCTAGAAGAAGAGCTTGAGAAAGAGAAAGAATTGAATAGGGAAGTACTAAGGGAGCTTGCGATAATAAAGGACGTAGCACTCATAGGCTCAGAGATCTATAAGACTTCAAAAAAGATAACTCTCTTATCTAAGAGCCTTAAAGCGGGAACATTAGCCAAGGAAATAACTGAAACGCTGTTAAGCGAGGGTCCGTTAAACATCTCACAGTTGACGAACCTCCTGAGAAGAATAAGGGGTAAAGCATCTAGGAAGACTGTTGCAAAAAAACTTGAGGAATTGGAAAAGCTGGGACTCGTAGAGACAGTTGAAGGAAAGAAGAGTGAAAAGCTTTTCAAAATAAAGGAATAAAAGAAAAATTTATATACAGCACCCTATTATAACATTTGGTGATATTGATGAGTCAACCTCTATTTGATGCCTTAAAGCTTTTTGGAGATTCCGCTAAAATAATGATTATTGCAACCACCCTGCTTTTGATATCACTCTCAATGATATTAACTTTACCCTCTATGATGGTAAGTGCTCTTTTGAGGTTTTATAATATTGAAGGCATTGCTACAGGATACATTATACTTGCAGCCATATTGGCTTTATCGTCATTATTATTGATTTTCGTATCAATTTACGGCATGCTTGTAAATTCGGCATATCATTTTGCAAGCTATAGAAGCGATTTATCTGTTGTCAAAAATTATATTCAATTGAGCTTTATTGGAGGCATAATACTTGCTATTTTAGGAATACTACTTTACGGACTCGGATTTTTTATAAGCCCATTAGCTACAGGTGCAGGGCTTCCACTATTCACAATCGGTTTATTTATGTTATGGCTTGGAGGAATAGGTTTATCAACACTTTGTTTCAAGCTTTATGAAGAATTTAAATCAATCCCAATGCTAATATCCGGAATATTTTTTCTAATAATGGGAGTAATATCGTTAGTCTCATGGGTACTTATACATATTGAGGCAAGAAGTTTGATGACTAAAATTGCCGGACCGGGCGGTACAGTGGCGGTTATACCTCCACCTCCCTGACTAATGTGACTTAGATATAATAGCATGAAACAATCTTTCTAAAATTTTAAAATCCCATTTTTCATCAATAAGACAATTATTTGAAATACCTTAGGAATTTTCCTACTTTAGAAACCGTCTTCATAAGGGAGACTAGCTTATAATTCTTTTACCCACCTCAATCTGCTCTTTAACATCTCCAACTATATTAAATTATTGCAGTAGGTGATGTAGATAAAAACTATAGGTGAAGAAGAGGAACTAGCTATGTTTGCTATCGGCGTATGACAATACTCTTATAAATTACACGCATTGAAACAACTGCATGCATGAGTGGGCTTTAGCGGAGTCTGTGATAAAAACCGTCTTGAAGATTGCTGAGGAGAAGGATATAGAAAAGGTTACTGAAGTCAAGATAAGGATTGGCGAGATGCAGCAATTGGAGCAGGAGGTTTTTAAGACAGCACTTTTACAATTAAGGCCCATCAAGCTTAATGAAACAGAGTTTATAATAGAGATTGATAAAACAAAATTGAGATGTAAAAACTGTAATTACGAATGGTTTTTCGATAGAGAGGTTTTTGGAGAAGAGGTTTTGGAAGCAATACATTTCCTACCGGAGGTTGCCCATGCCTATGTTAAATGTCCCAAATGTGGAAGCCGAGATTTCGAAATCGCTGAAGGTCGCGGAGTATGGATTGATAGCGTTAAAGGGTTGAGGAAAAATGGTTGACCCTCGGTTAAGCATTATTCAAGAGAGGATAAGAGACGTTAATAGGGTTGTGGCTGTTTCAAGCGGTAAGGGCGGTGTTGGGAAGAGCCTTCTAGCTTCTACGCTCGCACTATTGCTAGCAAGGGGAAAATGGAGTATTGGTCTTTTCGACCTGGATTTCACAAGTCCATCGACCCATTTGATTTTAGGCATTAGAGGAATATTGCCAACGGAGGATAAGGGGATCGTACCCCCTTTAGTTCACGGCTTGAAATACATGTCAGTAATTTACTATTCGCAAGATAAAATGGTACCTTTAAGAGGCACAGATTTCTCTAATGCGTTAATCGAACTACTCTCCGTTACGAAATGGGGTAAGCTTGATTTCCTAATCGTAGACATGCCGCCAGGTATTGGAGACGCCACGCTCGATCTCATACGTTTCGTGAAAAAAGCAGAGTTCCTAATAGTTACAACGTCTTCTCCACTGGCATTTGAAACAGTTAAGAAGCTGATGACGATGCTTAAAGAACTTGGAGTTCCAATACTCGGTGTCGTGGAAAATATGAAGACAGGGAGAAGCAACATTCAGCAAGAAGCTCTTAAGCTTGGTGTCAGATTTCTTGGAGAAATACCCTATGATCCGAGGGTTGAGAATAGTCTTGGGAATGCTTACGAATTGTTAAAAACGGTTTTTGCCAGTAGGGTTGGCGATATCGTTAAGCATTTGACATAGCGGGGAACGGGATACGGCAATAAACTTAAAATAAGGTTAATGAGGCCACGGACTCATGAATCAAACTGGCCTCAGAAGTTTAGAGGAGCGGTATCTCTCACTTTTGATCTTAACCTCGGTAATCCAATAATTATGAGCGGGAAAGGCAGTAATGCGAACAAAGATAGTCGGTAATCCATGGTGAATATTATGATTCCTATTCCAATTATTAAAAGAACATTAATTAACAGGCTCGGTATTCCCCAAACCAGAAACCATTGAACTCTTCCGATACCGTCGGTAATTCTTGAGATAATTCTGCCAGTACTCATCTTATCATAAAAAGACATTGAAAGACTTGTAAATGTGCATAAAGGTATTTTCTCATGCTGTAAACCAATTTCTGGCTTAGTAATGAAAGCGAATAGTTTTGGATAAAAACATTCCGAGATTGAGAAAAACCGACGGCGAATTATTTAAGCTGAGCATCACATAAAGTTTTGAAGCCGTCTTCTTTAACAAAGAAAGAGAATACTGGGCATTTTGCCAAACACGCCCCGTATTCGCATCTTAAGCATAATTGGCCATCTACGATAGGAATTTTTGAAACTAATTTGACAGCACCTACTGGACAATTATCCACACAAGAACCACAGCCCTTACATAGCAATGCCTTTGCAACCAGACCAGAGATTTTATTTAGAATAAGTTTGATGCTTTTTTCCTCAACGAAATCGATTACTATCATGTTTTCTGAAATACAAGCCTTAAAAACATCGCCAGATACAGTAAGCGAATCACCTTTTAAAATGGTTTCACCGAGTGAAGAAGCCATGTTAGCCAAGGTTGCAATCGGAATAGCGACATTGAAGAAAACTGTTACACGGGTTTTCTCGCGATTGATTGAAACTGTTTTGAGAAGCGTGCGGTTTAAAGCGTTCTCATTATAGCCTTCTAATCCGAGTTCTTCAATAAACCTTAGCATTTTACTGGGCAGTTTCAACCATCTCCAGAGGTGGTATGAAGCCCATTCTCTACGAAGATTTTTCTCAGAAGCCCATTTGTACAGGCGATCCTCCCAATTACGCCATAAGTCGGGATGCAGCTTCTCTACGATTTTGAACTCAGCTATTCTGCATGCTGGACACATGAAGCAGCCGATTCTATCCAAACCCTTGAAGTACAGCGGGTTTACTAGATCGATCTTGTTGTTCAACATTAAATAGAGCCAGACTTGGAGCATCGACCAGTCGTTTATCGGACTTGCTACTAGGGCAGACTTTATCCAATAGTTTACCCAAACATTCCGAGACCTTGCTCTTTCAAGGGATTCCCGTTTCCTCTGACCTACTAGAGATAATACTTCGCCCTGGGATAGGAATGCCCGAGAAGTCGGTATCAGCTTACATACCTTACAACACCATCTATAGTCTCTTGCAGGAGGACCGAATGATTCGAAGTAATCCCAAAAACTATTCCCGGCATCGGCAATCATCAGCTTTAAACCAAGCTTTAACGCTACTTCGTCAACGTTCCTAATGGTCTCAGGCATTTCCAAGCCGGTATTGTTGAAGAAGAGCAATGGTTCTATTCCAGATTTTAAAGTCAACAAGAGGAGTATCAGACTATCCTTTCCACCCGAGTAGGAAACTACTACTGGCCTACGGAATCTTTGCTGAATGTGTATGATGAATCTGCATGCCCTCGACCCTTCTCTCGTAAGGTAGTACTCGTTAGCGTTCAAAACATCCTTTAATGAAGCCCTATACCCCTCGGTTTTCTCAACCTTCTTCCAAACTCTTTCTACAAGCAATCCTTTGGCTGTTGATTCGCCAAGCCCAGCCACGTTCCCATTGGAATCTATTAAGGGGAGGAAGACTCCGGGGGTTTGAAAACTGCTTTCGCTTAAAAACATGCCCTCGCTTAAACCATTGTTGCCAATCCTAAGGCCGATGCCTTCTTTCTCCCAAAGCCTAACGCATCCCTCAGCAAGAGGCTTGAAACGCCAGGAGAGCGTGTAAAAGTCGAAAAATACTCTACCTATCGATACACCGTCTTGAATAATCTCGTAAGCCTGGTCGAGAAAATGGAGACTCGTTAAAATAGTCGGATGATCTTTTAAAACGATAGAATCAGTAACATCTTCCCCATAGCAATTTACCATAGCCTCCCTTATTATCTCAAAGTCCCCTTGGAAGGCTGGACGTGGATCAGTATATGGAGGCAGCAGGATCTTCTTCGCTTCAGACCCGCACTTATTACACTTCTCTCCTAAGAGGGGGACGTTACACTCTCTACACCAAGGCAGGATCATCTGCATTCTTTACTTTTCAACAATTCATTGAAGTTTAAACCTTAAATAATGTTTCTCTAAATAACTAGCAATGCCACATATGACGATGTAAGGATTCTAAGGAGGAGGGTTAAGGCCTTTTTACAAGAGCCTTAAAGCCTAAAATTTGAGGATTATGACCTAGCGGCCTTTTTATTAGAACAAGCAGTGTAACTCTACCTTAAATTACTGGGAAAAAAGGCTTTTTCATTCTCTGGTCTTAATTACGAGGATGATGACTATTGCGAACTCGACGATTGAGGAAATTAGGAAACCGATTATACTTACTGTTTCCGAAAAGACAATTTCTAGAAGGTATTTTAAGAGGCTAGGCATCGTAGCAAGAAAGATACTCAAAATAAATAAACGAGTGAATTTGGAAATAGTCAAACGTACGTTGAAGGAGGCTTTCCCAATGTTTTTAATTATTTGCCTTGTGAGAAAAGCTATAGCAGAGAATACGGCGGGGACATTGCCTATTCCGCTGTATAGTAATATGGTTGGGAGGAAGTTTGGAATCCTTATTGAAATAAGTGCAAAAATAGAAGCTATGATAAGGTAGTATGTAAATGAGAAAAAAACCTTAGAGAACAGTAGAGTGCGTTTCCTAATGGGTAAGCTTCCAACATAGGAGTAAGCCTGTTCCTCCAAAGCAATTAATAAAGGCGGCAAGAGTATGATAAAAAGTAAAATTACAAATGAGAGGGGTATTCCCGATGTTTCAAGATAAAAGCCTTCTCCCATTGTCGAAAAATTATAGAGCATTAATCCGATTAGGATTGTGAAACCAAATGGCATCAATAGTATAGTACTAATGTTGAACGGAGAGCCAAGAATTATCTTAAGATCCTTTTTAACTATCCCAAGCCACGGTTTACTAGGCTTAATGCTTATCTCTTTTACTCTCCCCCTAAAGAACCCAGAAGCTGTTCTAAAGCATCCGACATTGCCAATTGTCTTAGTAAACCACTTAAGTGATATCGCAGCCATTATTAAATAGGCAAAGGATGAAAACAAAGAAGATGTGAATGTAGTGAGACTGTATGAATTAATGGAGGTCGCATACGAAGCTAGGAATCCGAAAGATAGCGGGTATAAAAAAGCTAATATTGGTGAATCCCTGCCTAAAGTAAGAGCGTAGTATAATGCTTCGAAAGTGAAATTGATTACGAAATATACGAATAGGAAGGGAATAGACCATAATATTGTGTAAATTATCCTCAAGACCGACTTCCCCCTAGTAAGCACTTTAAAATAGAAGAGTGATGCAAAAAAGACAGCTATGCTCATTCCAAAGATCTCAGCCGTCACAACGCTAAGTAAAACTAAAAAAGCACCCAGAATAGATCCATATAAGACACCGTAGGTAATGGGGATTATTATTGTTGTAATGGCCAGTGAAACTTCGAACGCTCTAATAAAAGACATTAAGAGGATCTTCAAAACCTCCTCCATAGACAGTGGTAGAGTAATTAGAAACTCAGATACTCTGGAAGAGATTAAATTAACGATCCACCACATTTTATCAAATATGAAAAAGTATATTATCAAGCAAAGCATAATTGAAACATAGTATACGGAAGCTAAAATGCCCATTTTGGAATGAAGCTCCATAGCAACCAATATTTGAAAGAAGTTAAAAATAGCTATGACAAGTGGCTGTAAGAACTTAGATAAAAACGTTAAATTCTTTGGCGGCTTTTTAAAAACATCTTTTGCCTCTTGGAGAGGGCCTCCGCCAGTACGTATAGAAAATAACGATTGAAACTCTATTTCATGACATATTCTCCTAGATATTTCCCAGAGCTCCGATATGCTTCTGTGTTCTCCCATCCAGCAGGAAAAAACGATTAGAATTTCTTTATAAAGATTAAAGATATAGCAAGTGCTTAATTACCGTTAATAATTAAAAATATAAGGTGAAAACAGCTACTTAACTTTTGTCAGAAGCAATAATGCTATTGAGAATTCAATAGTTGAAACAATTATTAAGCTAGCCATGCCTAGAAGACCCGATTGAGTGAAGAGCACGATCATACCGTAAACTATTAATGGCATCATCGTAATGAGGAAGAAAAGGATTGCTACGAGAACATAATAGATCATTTTGAAATATATGTTTCCGGATGAAAGTCTTTGTATAAGTATTTTTGAAACGAAAATCGTCTCGATTATTATTGAAGCAATTGCGGAAAGGGTTAAAATACCGTTAAGAACTATGAACACTGTTAAGAGATGGGACCTCATTACTGCAATTAGAAGTATCATTGTCAAAGAGGAGATGAAATAGATGATTGAGGTTAAGAGTATCTTGGCGATTATTACCGTTTTCCTTTTTAGGGGCAGGCTTCCAGTGTAGGAGTATGCAACGTTCTCAATGCTTAAAAGCATAGGGGGAAGGATTAAAATCATCAACAAGGATATTGCTGGGAAAATCAGCAGGCTGAATGGTATATACTCGATAGGAATTGTGCTTTGGTTTAAGTTTGTCGAGCGTAGTACAGAGCTTAGGGAAAATGTGAGAATAATGGTTTGCAGAATGGGCATTATAAGCATACTGAAATAAGATGGCGATCTTGAGGCTATTCTAAGATCCTTTTTAACTATTCCCAGCCATGGTTCTTCGATCTTTATGAAGACTTTCCCAGCAATTACCCTAGCTCCTGCAGCAGTGCTTCCAAGACCTATACCGACTATTTTTTCCATAAGCCATTTGGAAGAGTATACTGCTAGAACAAAATAGATTAGTGAAGAGGCGATTGATAAGATGGTGATATTAGGATTATAGGTTTGAAATGTTGCTAATGAGGCTAGGAAGCCCAATGAAAACGGGTAGAGGGGTGCGAGCGCATAAGGGATGCTTTGCGCAATGGATTTCACAAACTCGGCTATGTGTGTTGTAAAGCCGAAAATCATGTACATGAGAAACATTGGGACAATCCATATCGCCATGTAGAAAAACCTTGTTAAAATCCCTAATTTAGATCCCCCGCCGCCTCGGACCGCCTTGTTATAAAATGAGAGAGCCAGCGCGATAGAAATTGTCAATGCAAAAACCTCCGTGATGATTACGCTCCATAATACCATTAACGCTCCGGAGATTGAACCGTATGAAAGTCCGTAGGCTACGGGTATTATTAATACTGCTGCTATAAGCGGGATATCGAAAATCCTTATGAAACACATCGTTAGGATTTTTGAAACATCTTTTCTAGAAAACGGAAGCAGGATAAGAATATCTGTAACCCTGGAAGAGACAAAAGAAGTCGTAACTTGTATACCCATGAAAACTATTATAAATAGAATCGAGATGAGTAATGTTGAAACACTGCATACAGCAGCCAACTCTCTATCAACTTTAAAAAGAACTCCAGAGAAAAACGTAAAGCCACTCATAAATCCGATGAAGAAAGCCATCATGACCTTGTTTAAGACTACGTTGAATTCAACATTTTTAGCAATCGATTCGATATTTTTCCCAACGTCCTTCGGTGATTGAGGTAGCAATCCTCCAGTGCGGAAGGAGAAAACTGATTGGAAAACTATCTCCCTGTAAACCTTTTTCGACAGCTGCCAGAGTTCAGAATTATTCATTAACCCTATGCCTCCAATGCTTTAACTATCTCCTGGACTCCAGCCTCCTGCTCAGTCACTTTCAAGAATATTTCCTCTAAGGAGCCTTCCGCGCTCTTAACTAGTTTTCGAAGACCATCGACTGTACCCTCACCAACCATCCTCCCCCTGTTTATTATACCCACTCTCGTACAGAGTCTTTCGGCAACCTCCATGATGTGTGTTGAAAAAATCACTGCACCACCCTTGCTCGCGTGGAAAATCAACAGTTCCTTGAGTATTTTAGATGAGAACGCGTCAAGCCCTATCAGGGGCTCGTCTAGAATTAGGAGCCTTGGCTCATGCATCAGAGCCGCTACTATCGCGACCTTCTGCTTATTCCCCTTGGAAAGGGCTGCAATAGGTGTGTCGAAATACTCTCTGAGTTGAAACGCTGAAACCAGTTTCTCAAGCCGCGTGTTAACCGTGTCTGCGTTTAGACGCCTAATGGAGGCGACGAATTCTAAGAATTCCCTTGGGGTCAGAGAATCCATTAGAATTACTTCTTCAGGAACATACCCTATCATGCTTTTCACAGCAATTTCGTCAGAAATAGGCTTGCCGAAGACCTCGATCCTTCCAGAGGCAGGTTGCACCAAGCCTATGATGGTCTTAAGAGTGCTTGTTTTACCTGCTCCGTTGGGTCCCAGCAATCCGTATATTTCTCCAGGATTAACCACAAAAGAAATGTTGTCGACTGCTACGAATGACCCATACTTGACTGTGAGTCCTTGGATAAACAGTGGGGGAGCTGTCGTTCCATTTGGCAATTTGATTATGCATGATTCAATAACTTTTTAAATCTTACTTTGTCTAATTTAATTGACGCTTATTGAACTCGTTTTACTTACGATTTCAGGAGCAATACCGAACTGGAGCTCATACAGTTTAGCGTAAGCACCCTTCTTTAATAGGAGCTCCTCATGAGTGCCTTCTTCAACTATCTTGCCGTTTTCTATGAAGACTATTCTGTTAGCAAGTCTGACTGTTGAAAGCCTATGAGCAACTATTATGCATGTCCTTCCCTTCATAAGTCTTATCATCGCCTTTTGGAGAAGGGACTCAGTATATGAGTCTAAGCTGCTGGTTGCTTCGTCCAGTATGAGTATCTTCGGGTTCTTCAACATGGCTCTTGCAAAGCTTATCAATTGCCTCTGCCCCACTGAGAGGTTTCCTCCCCCGATAGATATTACTGTATCATACTTCTGCGGCAAACTCTCTATGAGCTCGTTTAAACCGAGTTCTGAAACAACCTTCTTAACGTCTTCATCAGAGGCTTCAGGGTTACCTAGCCTTATGTTCTCCAAAACAGTTTCGTTGAAAAGCACGGGCTCTTGAGGAACTATCGCCATCTGTTTCCTAAGCGATTGAAACCTGAATTCCTTAACGTTGTATCCGTCTATTAACACTTCTCCGGATTTTGGATCATAGAGCCTCATTATCAGATTGGTTAATGTTGTTTTCCCAGCACCGGTAGGCCCGACTATCGCAACTATTTCGCCTGGCTCGACTTTGAAGTCTAGACCTTGGAAAACAGGGTTGCCGTCGTAATCGAAATATATATTTCTAAGTTCAATTCTACCCGATTTTATCTCTATCCACTTTGCTTCAGTAGACTCCTTGACAACGGGTTTTACTTGAAGAAACAGGTACACTCTTTCAGCAGCTGCCAATGCCGCCTGCAGAGTGCTGTAGAAAGTTGTCAGTGTGATTATCGGTCTGTAGAACATCTCAGCATATCCGAAGAAGGCGATTAATACTCCAATGCTTATCTCCCCGGATGCGACTAGACTCCCACCGTAGAGTATCAGTATAACGTAAGAGAGAGCTCTAACAGCGTCAAGCGAGGGCTGAATCATCGCGAAAACAATCCTCGCCTTAATGTTTGCCCTCATTGTTTCTGAGCTGAGCCTGTCGAAGGATACGGTGTCTACGCTTCTCCTTTCGACAAACGATTGCGAGACCCTTGAGCCTGAGACGCTCTGCTCAACGCTACTAGTCAATTCGCTAAGTTTCTCCCGAGTAAGCCTATAAGCCTGTCTCGTTTTTCTAGCCAGATAGCTGGATAAGAGTAGCATCAAGGGAACTATTGAAGCAGTGGCAAGGCTCAACCCTAGATGCATGTTAAGCATCATGTAGAGAGAGCCTAATAGTGTCAAGGAGTTTATGAGTACCTCTATCGTGCCAGATGTGGTTACGTCTCCGATAGCGTTTATATCGTTAACTATGAGCGATATCATTTTTCCAGTTCTCTCAATATTCATGTAAGCAACATCCATATCCTCCATATGTTTGAAGACGGCACTCCTCATATTATAAAGGAGTTTTTGATTTAAACTTCCAGATAGAATACCTCTTAAAAACCCCAGAAACCACCCTCCGGCAGCAATTAAAACGAGGATTAAAACATACCTACCTACAGCATCCACATCTCCACGCGTTATGCCTTCGTCAATAAGAAGCTTACTTACGTAGGGGCTGACCACATTCACTAAGAGTGAAACTAATGCAATTAATGCCAGTAAGATGACTCTAGCCTTCATTGGATATAGCCAACGGAGGAGCCATGAGACAAGTACCCCAGTAGCTACTTCCTTAGGCTTCCCCTCAGCCCCGGCAGCATGATGGAAGTGCCAAGCCATCTTACTTAACCACCTCCTGAGCAGCATACTGAGTCAGATACAGCCGAGCGTATGCTCCCCCTTTCCTTACGAGTTCTTCATGAGTCCCGTCTTCAATAACTCTGCCGTTTTCCACCACTATTATTCTTTCAGCAAGCTTAAGCGTGGATAATCTCTGAGTTATAATGAATACAGTCTTATCCTTGACTAATTCTTTAAGGGACTCATATATTTCTCTCTCAGTTTCAGAGTCTACGCTTGAAGTGGAATCATCCAGTATAAGTATTGAGGGATTAACTAAAAGAGCTCTAGCTATTGCTATTCTCTGCCTCTGACCGCCTGAAAGCGTTACACCTCTTTCACCCACTACTGTATCATACCCGTTTGGGAGGCTAATTATGTAGTCATGTATTCGAGCAATCTTCGCAACCCTTTCAATTTCCTCCAAAGTAGCGTTTGGTTTACCGTAAGCAATGTTCTCCCTTATTGAAGTTGGGAAGAGGAATACGTCTTGATGCACTATGCCAATGTTTCTTCTAAGCGAGCTTATCTTAACATCCCTTATGTCAACCCCGTCTATGAGTATACGGCCCTCCTGAGGATCGTAGAACCTAGGTATCAGCTTCACTATCGTACTCTTACCAGAGCCTGTTGCCCCCACTATAGCAACCTTTTCACCCGGCTTTACTTCGAAGCTTAGCCCCTTGAGAACAGTTTTATCCTCATATCCAAAGGTAACGTTTTCAAAACGTACTTCTCCCTTAACTTTCCCCAAATCTATCGCGTTAGGCTTCTCCTTAACCTCAGGCTCAGTATCTAAGACTTCAAATATTCTCCTTGCGGAAATCATCGCCTCCGCATACCTAGAGAGGACGAAGCCTATTGACATTATTGGCCAGACGAGCATGCCTAGGTACATAGTGAAAGTAACCAATTGGCCTAGAGTTATACCACCAGCTATGACTTGAATACCTCCGTACCAGTATAATACTGCAGAGCCCACTCCAACTATTAGTCCCAATGAAGGCCAGGTTATCGCGCTTAGAAAAGTTATTCTCATCCCTATGTTATAAATTTCTACGTTTTTTCTATCGAATTTTTTAAACATCTCGTTTTCAACCCCCAGCGCTTTCAAAACCTTGAATCCAGAGACTCCTTCTTGAATGATTGTGCTCATTCCACTTATCTCAATCCAATTCTTCTCGAATAAGGGTCTTACAAAGCGGTTAAAAAATAGAGACACTAATAATATGAAGGGGGTTGCTGTCAAGGCGATGAGTGCAAGCCTTAGATTGGTTGCTAAGAGTATTCCCGCCACAGTTACGAGTGTGGATAATGAGGCTATGAGGTTTGGAATTGCAAAGCCAAGCATTCCTCCGATGTTCTCAGTGTCTCTAGAAACCCGGCTTATGATTTGACCAGCGTCAATCTTATCGTAAAAACTATAGGATAAGTCCTGCAAATGTTTGTATATGCTGACTCTTATCCTGTAGACAACTTTCTGAGACATTAATCCGCTCAAATACTCCCTAACAAATGAAACTGCTCCGGAGGATAGTGTCAAAAGTATTATGGCTGTTGCGTAAACCCATAATTCTGAAGAAGATTTTAAGACGGCAATGTCCACAACTCTTCCAGCTATTACCGGACCCATAATGTTTAGAAAAGTACCTATTATAATCAGTATCAAAACTCCGCACAATAGCTTTCTCTCTCGTGCAACATAACCCATAATTCTTCGAAACAAGTGTTTTGAACCACTCGGCATCTGAACAGCAAATAAGAAACTGTTTATTTGTTTTATGGTTTGTGTTTTTGTTCCCACCAGTATTGGTTCTGGCAAAATTGTTGATCGCGCTTCTGAAAGACCCTTTCAAATATATCAAAAAGGATTTATTTTTTATGGAAGTTTAACATTTATTTCCATCAGCCAAAAACTGGAATATAAAACGGCAATATTTTAAAAGATTCTGTAAAAGATGCTTTGAAAATATTTTGAAAACAATTCTGAAAGAAAGCAATTTATCGCAGAAGATAAGATGTAAGCCGGGGGGAGGGGGGAAGGAAGGTGGAGGAGGCCAGCCTCCTCGCTTTACCTAAGAAATTCTCAGGATTGGCATGGGAGGGCACTGGCTTCCCCGCCTTCAAACATGATTTTAGAAAGAATTTTGGATTGATTAATTTCTACATTATTCCAGTAGACGATAATGAGAATATTATAGTTGAAGGCACCACCTTGGAGGACGGGTTTACGGTCTACGTGCATAATTACACGGGTTTTTTCAGGAAACCGGTAGAGGGGAGAATTAATGAAGGCAAAAACCCTGTTCCAGTAAGGGTCTGGAGGGTGGTTGATAACCTTACAGGCGACTGGGTGGAGCAGGAATACGTAATAGTCTTAATTACTCAGAACTATTTTGGAACGGGGCTGATTAAAGTGAAGCCGGATAAGCCAGTTATGAATATTCAAGTTAAGATCCGGGTTAGTAAGAAAGTGCATAGTTACGTCTGTGGAGAATCGTTAAAGCCTCCGATTTCACCGTCAGGAGAACTATATCCGCCGATTAAGAACAGTATTGTTGAAGAGGAAGTTAGCAGGATTAGGAAGTATCTTGCCATGCTGGATAACGAGAGGAGACGTGGCTCAATCTCTGAAGAAGCTTACAATAGGCTTAGGCAAAGACTTGAATCAATGCTTTACGAAATATTGTTTGAAGAAGGAGTTGTAAGCAGTAAGGAGGAATTGGAGGATCCTGGTGAAGAAGCTATTCTCCAACAATAAATCGTGGATAAGAGTAGTAAGCTTTTAGTAACAACCTCTTCACCCGGCTTAATACTAATGCATAATAGTGAAGCCCTGTTCCACTTCCAAACATGCTTATTCGTATAAGAGAGAAGCCTTTTAAAAATGTGTTGAAAACCTTTAAACCAGTCATCCATCCATATTAAGAGTTAGTTGAATTATAGAGAAGCGTTAAGGAAGAGTGTTCACTTAGTTCTTTCATTGATACTATTATTGCCATTTATGCTAAGCCGTTTTGGGATAGATGTGAATACTGCAGTCTTCTACTCTATCCTGAGCATACTCTCTCTGACTTGGAATGCGACACAGATTAAAAAGCCTCTTCTACGAAGCGAGGTTAAAAAATTCATGAGGGAAAACAGGGAGAAGTTTTTCAAAGAGATTAAAAACTTCCTTCCTTTGAAAAGCCAGGTTACAAGTCACATTCTGGATAAGATTGATGAGAAGATTAGGGGGATCGAAGAACTCGTGGATAGTCAGTTATCAGCTATGGAGAGAGATTATGAGAAGAGAGGGGGATACATAGGTTTAACCTACGGGGTACTTGGTGTGACAATATCTTACTTTCTTTTCGGAAGACATTCTTTTTACGGAGTAGTTTCTTTAGCCACTGTTGACCTTGCATCTACGATAGTAGGCAGTTTAGCAGGGGCTCATAAGCTTCCTTTTACGGATAAGACTTTTGAAGGAAGCATCTCAGGAGCAATACTGTTCTCCATAACCCTGATCCTGATAGGCATATCCCCTTTGAATGCGTTCATTCTCTCAGTTCTTGCCGCGGTCGTTGAAGCTTACGCTATTGAAGATAACTTGCTTCTACCAATCTCAGTTTCGTTCGCAGCGACTTTCATAGTTTAAAGTTCTCCTTAAACCATTCTATTGTGAGCCCTATTACTTTATCTTCCCACTCTCTTCGATTGAAAGTATGATCCGCACCCTCTATTATGACGATTTTCTTGGGGTCACCAGCCCTATCGTACAAAATTCTCGCGTGCTCAACTGGGACCACGCTGTCTTGAGAACCGTGTATTATGAGCAATGGCCTAGGGGAAATTCTTGCACAACTGTCGATTACATCATGTTTTAAAGCGTCTTCAAAAAACATTCTCCCAATTCTATAACCGCTCGGAAGATCTACGTAACCCTTTTCAATTTGGCTTAAATCTGCCCCAAACGAGTCCCTGAGACTTGATAGGAGTCTGAGGTATGCAGGCGAAGACCATGTGCAAACCGCTTTTACAATAGGATTCTGCGCAGCCGTCAGTATAGAGACTACTCCCCCAAGGCTCAGGCCAACTAGACCCATCTTCTCTCGGACAATCTCCACTCTACCCATTAAGAAGTTTAATACGGCATTAAGGTCACTAACCTCTGAGGAAATCGTCATTTCCTCAAACTCCCCGTCGCTTTCTCCAGAGCCCCTGAAATCGAACCTTACCGCTACGAATCCTTCCTTGCTCATTTTCCTAGCAGCACGTATGAACAATCTATGGGCTTCAATCTTATTACCAGTAAAACCGTGAGAAAAGACTACTGCCGGCGCCGGTGTCTCGTTAGGAATATGGATTACGGTGGATATTCTTTCCCCCATGTTCTTTACGAATACATGTATCTCTTCCATGGTTGTGTAGCTAAAGTCCGCAATATAAATAGTTGTTTAAAACTACTCGAACTCTATGGTTGCAGGAGGCTTATCCGTAATATCGTAGAGCACCCTAGTGACTCCATGCACTTCTTTCAGTATTCTGTTTCTTAATTTCTCGAGACGATGCCAGTCTAGTTTAACATACTTAGCTGACATAGCATCGTTAGACTCGACTATTCTCAGCGCAATAATGTAGCCGTATTTCCTGGAGGAGTCCTCGCCCACGCCTGTAGCCTTTCCCTCCAAAAGCACTGGGAAGGCTTGAAAACACTCGATGTCTGCAAGCTCCTCATCAACTATGAGCGTTGCCTTCTTGATTACTGAGAGCTTCTCCTCATTAACTTCTCCCAAGATCCTGATGGATAAGCCTGGTCCCGGAAATGGCCTGCGGTTAACTATCTCATCTGGAAGCCCAAGCTCCCTAGCTACAAGCCTAACCTGATTCTTGTACAATTCTTTCAAGGGTTCAACTATTTTAAAACCATACTTCTCCAAGGGGTTTATGCCTATTTGCTCCAGAACATTGTGCTGAGTCTTAACCCCGCCAGCGGTTTCAACTATGTCCGCAGCTATAGTACCCTGCAGGACTATGCTCGCCCCTAGTTCTCTCGCAATCTTGGAGAAAGTTCTGTAGAAGGTTTCTCTGAACGCTTTCCTCTTCTCTTCAGCATCCCTAATGCCCTTTAACGATTCCAGAAACTCTTTTTGAACATCATAAACTTTCACATCAATACCGATTCCACGGAAGACTTTGCAAACCCTCTCCGCCTCCCCTATTCTCATGAAACCGTCTTCGAGGAATATTGCTTTCAGACTTTTCCCCAACGCCTTAAAGCCTAAGACTGCGGTTACTGAGCTGTCGACGCCACCAGAGAGAGCGACAATCGCCACATCGTCCCTCACTTCATTCTTAATAAAAGCTATTTTCTCTTCGATGAATTTTTTGGAGTTGAATCGAATCATGCAGTTCGCTAATAATAGCCTTATTTAAGCTTTTTTAAGAAACGATCGATTTCTTATCGAGCAGCATCTAAAAATCACGGTCTTTTCTCTTCAAAAATCTTCGAGAAACCTATTTTCAGGATAGGCGGCAACCCTATGAAATCGGTTACTGTGTAGAAGAATCTGAATAATAGCGATATGGATAGGCCTTGAGGAAGGGGTGTGCCAAATATTTGGAGCAGAGCTGCTAAAACACCTTCTTGCACGCCTAAGCCGGCGAGTGTAAGCGGCAAGTATGTGAAGCTTGAAACAAGCGAATGTATGAAGAGGAATAGGATGGGGGACAGCTTGACCCCAACCGATAGTGAGAAGAAATAGAGAGCTGCCGAATCAAATATGCATGTTGAAAGCATTGCTAAGAATACTGGGATAAGGGATGTCTTCGCCTTAGCACCCTCCATCTGGAAATTCTCAAATCTGGTTGCATAAGAGTCTAGGAACCTGCTTAGCCTCTTAAACCTCCTGAACTTAAACAATAGTTTCCTAGGCTTATCTGACCAGAGCAATATTGCGAACGAAATCGTGCTCGCAGCGAGAATGAGGACACTTACCACTGCAATCCATTGAACACCAGAAATCGATTCCACCGGGCCGATAAGGTAGGTTACTGATAATACTGCTAACAGAGCTCTTATGAGAAAATCAGCCATCCCGGATACTATTGTGGCGACGAGGCATGCTTCGAAAGGCGTATTACTGAGAATACTCATTACAAACGGTGTTATGAAGTATCCAGCGCGTCCAGGAGTTACGTCGCTAGCCAACTGGCCTGCAAAGTTTGCTTGAAAACAGCTCAGAAAGCCAACCTTGTATTTTAGGGACGACATGATGAAGAAAAACGATGAGGCTATCATCATTGAGGCGGTGATGATCAGTAAGGACGCTATTATGACATATTTAAGATCTGCCTTAGACATTATTTCAAGAACCCTTGCAGTATCGGCTTGTTGCAGCAGGATTACGATTATCACTATCCCGAGCAATAGTTGGATTACCGTTAAGAAAACCCTCTTAGTTATCTTCAGATTCAACTCGATGATTTTCCAATAGGTTAACTGCCTTTGACAACCCTTTCTTTTTCCTCATTGAGCTCGTCCAGTATTTTTTCAAACCTCTCCTTAAGCCTGTCATATGCTTCCTCCGACAATGATCCACTGTTTTTCTCCTCTTTTATAAGAGCTAAGAAAATCCTGATCCTGGTGATCTCCTCCTCTATAACGTTGACTTCAACCGGTGGAGAAGGAAAGTGGACAACCGGTCGACGCTGATATTCTTCCTCAGCCTCAGGAATTGAAAGCGATGAGAAAAGGTCAGCGGGAGGAGAGATTGATGCTTCTAAGGAGGGGGGTTCAGATGGCGCATGCTCCTCCGATCCTGATAATGGTTGGAATAGTTCAGCCGGAGGAGTGACTTTTTCAACAGGCTGTTCAACCGTCGTCTCCACTTTTTCAGGAATCTTTTTCTGCGAAAGGAAAGAGAGTTTTCCACTTGTGAAGGGTTGGAGTCTTCCAACTATAATACTCGCTACGGAAAAACCCCAAGAGGCGAAGTAGCCAACATCATACCGGGGGATTGTGAAGCCTAGTTGAGGAGGGAACATAGACACGGCTGTCACAATAACCATTCCAAGTATCCCTATTGCTCCAGAACGCATAGGGTAGAAGCCGAGGATCCCTGCAACAATCAGGGCTGCGAAAGAAACTATGAGCATAGTCTCGTAGAGCAAAAAGTTCATCGGCTGCTGTGTATCAACCATAATTGCTTCAACTAGTTGCCTCACCGTGAGGAAAAAAGTCTTATCGCTGACTTGGCCAGAAGGCAATATAAAATGGCCGAAGGGAAGTAGGAAAACCGCTACTAGAATCATCAGGCCGAACACTATGCCAAGGATCCTATCTAAGTCCATCTGCGTATTATACCTACACACAAGCATATATTAAGTTTCTCTTTAGTAAAATATTAACGAACTACTGGAACCCTACACTTAGTTTGGGAAGAAGTGTTAAAAGAAACGTTTCCTTACATAAAAGACTGCAACCTTGATTCAGCTAAAATACCTATTACACACTGCTCGAAATAGTGCAGCTTTGAGCAAAGAATTTAAAAAAAAAGAAAACTAGGGTAAACAGTACTCTGATAGGTTATCTTGGTGGCGGAGGAGCATATTCCTCTTTAGGAGCAGGTTTCCTTCTTCTTAAAAGAAGAGCCGCAACCATTACTACGAACACTACTATAATGGCTATGTAGATCCACAATGGCATGCCGACGCTGAGTGTCGACACTGGTGTTGAAGACTTGTTGCCTAAGCTATCTACTGCCTCAACATAGTACTGCACGTTTGTGAACGGCATTTGAGATGGTATTGTTCCTACGTATCTTCCTGCTTGCAGTGTCATAGCTACTTCCGTCCATGATGCGCCGCCGTTGGTTGAGTAGTACAAAGTCACCTCTCCTACTACTGAAAGGTCGTCTGAGACTTCGCATGTTATCGTAGTAGACTCGCCGAAAACGGGGTTTGATGGTGCCGATAATTCTGAGACTGTGGGCGGAGTAGAGTCGACGGTGAGAGTGAAGCTACCGCTCCATGTTGCAGTATTATCTACATTGTCAAAGGCTTCAATGCTCCAAGTGTGGCTTCCCTCCGAGAGGCTTATCGTCCTAGAGTAGTCGCTGCCACTAGTCATTATTCCTTGAGAAATACCGTCTAAAGTAAGCCTAACCTCCTTAACACCTGAGCCAGCGTCCTCAATTCTCACGGTGAATGTTATTGAAGTCGATCTCTGAATCAGACTTCCAGTCGGCGAAGCACTACTTATTGCTGGAGGAGTCTTATCCAGCACGACCCTCTGGGTTTTCTCAGCCTCATTATTGTTTGACTTATCGGTACTATAGTACCCTATGATGTGGAAGCCCTCTGAAAGTGTTGAAAGAGTAAACCCCGCAATATAAGTGTTCCAGGAGTCGGTGTCAAATCTGTACTTCGTTTCCTTAACCCGCTCGCATCATCGCTCGCTGAAAGCTCGAAGACCGTGGAGCCGGAGACATAGGTCGTTGTATCGCTCAAATGCTTCGGAGAACCGATTGTCATAGTTGTCACAGGAGGAATCGTATCAGGTATCATAGCTACGGTTGCTGTGCCAGAGGTTAAGCCTGTGGCCGAGGCGGTTAAAGTCTGCGTTCCACCCACTATATCATAGTAATCCACTTTAACGGATCTTTCACCAGCAGGAATGACCACTCCAGTTATATCAATGGTGGTTCCTAATTGCCTGAACTTCCCCTCCGAAGATGTTGTGGAGAGAGCTACGATTACGGCGGAGGTGTGGGTAGTTTCAAAGTTGTTAGCGTCCCTTAAAGAGATGGTAATGTAGGAATATGTTACTCCAGAAGCCATGGTAAAGCTTGAAGGCTCTATAGAGAGTTTAGCAGCAGGACCAGCCTTAACGCTGAAGGAATTGCTCTCCCCCCTCTTATCGGCTCCGCTCGTAGTGATTTTAACGTTGCTGCCTATCCTGTTTATGACAACCGTACCCGTCCACTTCCCGTTTACGAAGGCGCCGGTTACCGTGGGGTTGATGGTGCCAGTGGTGTCAACGAGGGAATTTGTCCCAGTGTAGTCTGTTTTAATGTTGTTAAAGGCATCGTAGGCAGTTATAGTTATTGAGAATGGTGTTGCAACCTGCTTCGGGGAAGCTATTAGATCGAAAGTGAAATGGTGTAATGGACCAGGTGTGACTGTCAGTGATTCTGTATCGTCACCGTAATTAGCTACAGGTCTAATAAAACCACCACTCCAAACCCAATAAACATAGTCATCTGTGGAAACACGGAGATCCCATGTCCCCGCCTTATCATCATAATAGTAGAAATCCTTATGGTCTGAGCCGTCAGGTATTGTCAATTTTGTTACTGCGTCCCCTCCTTGAGTTAAGGAAAAAATCTTGTTAGCGGAGGTTGATGATGAGCTTAAGTCAACCTCCAAGTTTCCGCGAGTAATAGCTTCATTATCCTCGGTCTTCCTATAGACAGTCATCTTAACCCAGTTCCCGGCCTGAATGGTGGTGCTTGCAACACTAAGTTCTAGATGAGGAGGATAATACTTAACCTCGAGATAAGGCTTATTGCTAGAAGATTCTCTAGAGTAGAATTTGGCCTCTTCTATAATAGGAAAGCCTTCATCCCCGTCGCTTATTTGCCAGCCGTAATTAGCTTGGTATGAACTTGCATCCTTAGCAGCGATTTTCTGAACTGAAGATTTTACATCCCATGACAACCATTTGCCATCGGATGTACCAGTATAAACAGGTGAAAAGCCAGTAGGAGATACAGACGGCTGACTATTCCAAGTAATACCTGCCTCTGTCCAACTCATTGTAACAACATGGCACCAGAATGTTCTCGAATCTGATGGAGCATCATACATGTAAAGGTTTAATGTAGCCGATGTGATCTTGGAACCAGGAGGAATAGTGGTCAAGTTAAACCTTATATAAGTGCGAGCAACTCTACTCTCACTATCATATCTCCAACTACGAACACATAAATAACTACCTCCATAGTTAGTATCTGGGTGATATGCGGAAACATAGGCATCAGCAATGGGTGAAAAGCTTCTAGTCAACTCGGTTGTAGGAGTTGCCTGGGCTGCCTCAAATATTGCAAAAGAGAAGATTATTGTCATTGTTAAAACGGTTAAAAATATTCTCTTCATATTCAACATTTTTCAGCTCGATATTTTCCCTTTTTCCCTGTATATAAACTTAAAAAATATGTTTTAAAATATTTTTTTAAAAACAACATTCAATCTGCTTTTTCTACTTAAAAAAGGTTTTAAAAGCATTTTTAATCTGAAAATGACTATTATTACCTGTTATCCCCCTAATTCTTCTCCAATTGCAACCAGCTCTGCATCTCCTCCCTTCTATATTTTCCCTTGTACTCGTAGATTTCGAAACAGTTTAACCAATTTTGGAAAAAACTGTTTCAGCCATTGAGCTGAAGGAAGTCCAATGTAGTTTAGAAAACGCTTAGTCTACTGATGTTCCGATGAATCCGCTATCTATAATCCCGCTGTTCCCCTAGGGTAAGATCTATGTCGTAAACATACTTGTCATTTGGTAGTCTAACAGACCTTACTCTTTCAGTTATCAGGATAATCCTTTCACCCCTCAGATACTTAATGTTCTTTCAAGTCCATGCTTTAGTGAATTCTCTTAGTGTTTTAAAGCAGGGACCATAATTAGACCAGTCAATTACTTCCGCCCCTAGTACCGTAATCCTCACTTATACCTATTTTACCTATGGTTTCTTTTAATCCCGGAGTTATCTCATACGCCTTTACGAAATCATCGATGCCCATGAGGACTTTATTTCTCGTAGAGATCCTGACAAATGGATTCTCTGAAATCTTCGATCTTGAAACCATTCTTCTTACTTCGAGAAGGACATTAAGACTATTGCACTCAGTTCCGGAAGTAATGTACCAGATGAGAAAAGAGAAGAGGCATTTGGTAAACTAGGGAGAAGTCTGGTAGAGATCTGTAAATATGCAGAACAGAATGATGCTTACATTCTTCTCGAAACATTCGATACTGTTTACGATAAGAAACTACTAGTAGGACAGTTAGAAGATGCAGAGAGAATGATCCTAGAGGTTAGGAATGAATGTAAAACATAGGAATATTATGGGATTTGAGTCATGGTCCATTACTTAACGAGAAACCGAGGAGGTTCGTTAAATTCAAGAACGTTTAAGCACGTCCATATAGGTTGTGTAAAGATTGTCGGTGAAAGCCTGAAGGATTAGCATCCTAGCTTTTACAGGAATGGAGTGATAAACGGTGTTGAAGACCTTGTAGAACTTTTGAAGAAATAGAGTATAGAGGAGTAATCTTTTGAAGTAAAAACCTGAAGAGGGTCGGTCTTCATGGGAAGTAATAGACATAATAAACATAAAACCTTCTTAAAAACAGGAGTATTCTGTATTACGCTGAATCTTAACATTACCTAAGAGAACTAGAAAAAAAGGTTTGAAAT
>JAFNIT010000026.1 GCA_017601345.1 Candidatus Brockarchaeota archaeon
ATCTTCGCTTATCTTCTCCACTTTTAGCTCCCTTTCAATGATCCTTTCTGTTTTCACTTTATTCCTTAATTCTTCCTCCTTATCTACTATTGCTGACTTTATGGCTTCTATGTTCACCATAATGGTTGCCAATGCAAACTTTTATATAAAGTTTGCGTTAGTAATGCAAACTTTCTCTTTGAGCACCCGTTGGGAAGCCTTTTAACATCACCACTGAGTGCCACATAATGCTTTATGGCTTAAGTTTTAGGGTTTATTCTGCAGGACGTTTTTTATGACGTAGTTACAGTAGGTGTTATGACGTTTTCCTTAACAGCCTCGTCAATCTCCTCGGCTGAGACAAGCTTTGCAGGATGCGCTATGCCGTAGAACTTCTCCACGGAAGGGCGAAAGGGCTTAAGGATCAAAGTATCTCCCTTCACCTCAACGATTAAAACAGTTCCCCCTTGACCTTCTGCCGTATGCTGGCGGCAGGCAGACCCTTCTATTATTTGATTTTTGGAAAATTATGCATCAAAAGAAGCTTCAGATACCCCATCCACCATTTTGCGGGCACTCCAGTAGAATGGGCTTATTGAAGCTTTTCAAATATGATGCCGCCCAATGGAAACATAGAGTAGAATTGGTTGGGCGTTTAACAGTGTTTGAACGCTTAAATAATCTTTTTCGCGTAAACAACCATAGGGGAATGATGCTGGAAAATGAGTGACGCAAGCTGGCGGGAGGCCTATTGGTTCACGAGGTACATGGTTGAAAAGAGTAGAGCGAGGAAGATGAGGAAAAAGAAGAAACAGCGTGAACCGAAAAATAAGGATTCTGCAGTACGGCTTAAATAGTTCATTTAAAGCTTAGGTATGTGAATGGAGCGTGCTTTTCGATTAAACTTTTTATCAAAAGCTTTATCCTCATGGTTTCACCAACCCGCCTGGGTCAGATGATAAAGTTTAGGTTGAACGGTTTAAAGCACACACCGATTGCAACGACCTGCTTATAATTACTTGGAACTATGACGGCGAAATGAAATTTATCTGAAGACCAGCAGAAGTCTCGACCCTGAGTATAGCGTTCAGGGGATCGTCTTCAAGAAGCTCCCTCTCCATAGGACAAGTCTCGTAGAATATTGTAAGCTCATATCCAACAGGAAGCTCGCAGTAAGAATCAATGATTTGCCAGAAATCCATCCACCAGCTTGATCTGTTCGGCATGGTTAGGAATACTTTTATTCTGATGGTGTATTTGGGGAAGAGGATTTTAAACTTCTCCACATGCTCTGGAACAATGGTTACTATCTCCTGCTCATGCTCCGGTACTGTAACATTCAGACTCAAACCCTGTGTAAGGGTCTGATTATCCAGCACCACCGAAGTGTTTAGAAATGGTTTGATCAACCTAGTCATCGTAGAATTATCATCCAAGTTCCTGTAGGTCACGTTGAGGAGCGTAGTCGGATTCTTAACGCTGTAGTACCTTATAAGAGTCTCGTTCCATGTTTCGTAGAGTATCCTCAGGTTTTTTATTTCAGGGCTGGTTTCCTGATGAAAAACGGGGCGTGGCGCTGAGGATTAACGGGAGGATAGTGTCTTCGCAAATCTTAATCATAGCAGGAGTAATGAATATGGTGGCAAGCTGGAAGATTGAAACAAACCTGGCTCCGGTTGAAGCAATAATCACTGGAGGAATGGTTATTTATATACAATAATAATGATATTCTTAAAGACAAAGTTGTTGGATCTTTAATTTAGAGGTTTTTGGCTTAATTCTGATACTATAGAGAGCAAGGGATAATGTTTGAGAAGGCGTAGGTGAAAAAACAATGCTTTATAAGCATTAGCTGTTAATATGCTAGATTAGCCGATGGGTAATAACACGGAATCCTATTCCTCGGTCAGAGGGTATTTGGAACGATCTTTTAAGGCAATAAGAGATAGAGTCTTGGAGATTGAAGAAACTGGAAATGTAAAAGCTGTAATAGTTTTCGGCTCCGCAGCCAGGCCTGAAGACTTCATCAGAGGATTAAGCGATATCGATGTTCTGGTTGTGACGGAGGGAAATCCTGGTAGGAGGCAATATTCCTTCAGACTATGTGACTCAGAAGTCAATGTTACATACATGAGTGTGGAAGAGGTCATGAAAATATTTTCGTTAGGCGATCCGCTCGCCTTCATGCTGCACGGAGATAGCATAATACTGAAGGATGAAGGAGCCATATCTAGTTTGATAGCGGTCAAACCTATTTTGACGGAGCATACTTTAAGGGTCTTAAAAGGCTCGTCCTTCGTCGCCTTAGGCCTCGCTATCGAATCCTACTTTCACGAAGACCATAAAAATTCTATTTCACATGCATACCATGCAGTTAGATATCTCGCTAGATATAAAACTCTAGAGAAGGATAGGGAAGCAGGCCGATTCCCCATTTCCAATAGGGAGGTCAGTGAAGTGCTCGATGGTAAACTCTTAAACTTATTTACCAAGCTTGTGGAAGTTCGTGACAAAGCTATTGGTAAGGAAGAATGTAAAAAGATGTTGGAGGAAACAATCTGCACTATAGCTTCAGAACTAGGTTTAAAACATCCGTCGCTATCGTTTTTAGAGGAGAATCTTAAGGGAGAGGTAAACATCGTTGTTGTAAAGGAATTGAGAGGTTCAATGGTCATAAGGGCCGAAATCATGACGGAGGAGGGAATTGAAAGGTTAGAGGTCGAAGAGACAATCGTCAGGAAGTTAAAAAGCTTATTCGAATGTTTTCACACGCTATAGCGTGGACAGTGCAGAATCGACGGTTAAAATCTAGAAGTTCGCTCCTCCTAGGCCGGACTATGTTAACTCATCAACCGCTCGTCAACCATAAGATGGTCGACATGTACGACATCAGCCCTGAACCCTTTTGACAAGTAAGGTTATCGTTTGTATTTTTGATGCAAAGTTTATAAATAATCATTTGCAATATCAATGCAAATGGAATCTCAAAACCCCTGGTGGTACCGAGAGGCGGATAAGACTTACGAGGATTGGAGCAGGAAGCAAGTTAAATGGGTTCCGCCGGTGGTTGAGCAGTTTTCATTCGAGCCCTTTTCCTTAAACTTCTTGGTCGGACCCAGACAGGTGGGGAAGACTACTGCTTTGAAAATATGGATTAATAAGGTGCTTTTGCCGAATATTGACCCGAGGGCAGTGTTCTACTTTTCCTGCGAGGAGCTCACCGGCTTCAGGGAGCTGGGTGAGGTTTTAGACAATTACGTCAGCTTTAAAAAAGGCAATAGGATAAAGTCTTCTTTTATCATTCTCGACGAGATTACTTTCGTTGAAGATTGGCATAGAGCTCTTAAGCTACGTATTGACCAAGGTGTTTTCAGGGGTGACGTAATAGTAGTTAGTGGCTCAGCCAGCTTGGAGATATTGAAGCAGAAAGAGTATTTCCCCGGGCGTAGAGGTAGGGGTAGAGACATAGTGTTCTATCCTCTGAGCTTTTCACAATACGTAAAGGCTCTGAGGGGTTTGGAAACAGAGAAGAAAGGCCTCCTACAAGTGGAGAATTCCATGAAGACCAATAAGGTGCATCAGGATCTCCTCGATGAGCTTTTCAACAAATACTTAATCACAGGCGGGTTCCCACTATCCATAGAAGATATGTACATAAGAAATAGGATATCTTTTGAAACTAGGAAGGCTTACATGGATTGGTTGAGAAACGACTTCTCGAAGCTTGGGAGGAACGAGGCATATATGAAGGAGGTTCTCGCCTACATAGTGAGAGCCAGATCCGCGCCCGTAAGTTGGCTAAGCATATCGAAGGAAACATCAATATCTTCTCCCCATACTACGCAGGCGTACGTAGAGGATCTTGAAAAGCTCTTCATGGTGAAGGTACTGAATCTTCTAGATGTTGACTCTAAGATCCTTTATAGGAAGAATAAGAAGATCCACATTACTGACCCCTTCCTCTACGACACCGTTTGCGAATTAGTAAACGTGAAGCCTGTTGAAGAGAATAAGCTTGAATCAGTTGTTGCTACCCATCTAGCTAGGAGATACCCTGTCTTCTACTGGAGGAATAAGACGGAGATTGATATCGTGGTCATGATCGACCATAGACAGTTTGGAGTTGAAGTTAAAACTGTCTTAAGAAGCTGGATTAAACCGAAGCATCTGAAAGACTTTTTAGTATTGACTAGACTAGACGTGCCCCTTTTCTTGGCAAGCATTGATGTCTAGTGAGTCATGTGGTAGAATAGCGTTGCTATTTTCCCGAGGTGGAAGGATTCATCTAAGCTTCATTGCTTTTCAAGGATTGGAATAAGTTTTTTAAAAATACTATTGGGATTTTTGCACAATAACTCTCTTTTGAAAAAACCGTTGGAGAATTTTTACAAAAAGTTGTTAACTTAACATATTCTTGTAATTTAGATTTAAAAAGGCTTGGTAAATGTTAACACTCGTTAAATGCCAGGGGAGAAATGCGGCCTGTTCGGAGCCAGATGCTTTAACAATAAGTGTGTTTTTGACCTTTTGTACTGGGGAATTATGGCTCAGAACCATAGGGGGCATGAGTCTTACGGGTTTTTAACCCGTGCCGAGAATTTCAGGAGGCATGTAAACATAGGCCTCGTACCCCAACTATCGGGGAGGAGGTACTCAAGATGGCGTAACTTTCTCAAGGGAGACGTGGGCATAGCCCATGTTAGGTACGGTACTTCCGGGGAAAGAAGTTTCTCCAAATTGGATTATGCTCAGCCTTTAATAGCTTCAGAAAACGGTGAGAAGATAGGTTTCGCATTCAATGGCAACATAGTCAATGCTTATGAGCTTCAAGATCGTTTGGCAGAAAAGTTCAGGAAGGACGAGGTTTTTTACGATGCGCTTGTTTTCTCGAAATACTTAGTCAATAATATTAGTAATGGTTTGATGAGTGCAATAGAAAGCTGCATGAGGAATTTGGAAGGTGCTTTCTCAGTATTAGGGCTGAGGCATAACGGCGAATTATTTGCTTTCAGAGACCCATTAGGAATAAGGCCCTTGTCTATTGGTGAAAGCGAGGACGGTATGATAAAAGCATTTTCTTCGGAGACTGTTGGCCTTAATATCAACGGGTTGAGATTCATAGGGGACGTTAAGCCTGGAGAAGCAGTGGTCGTAACCAGGGACGGTATGGAAAGAGAGAGGCTTGTTAAAAGTGAGAGAACTGCCTTCTGCGCCTTCGAATACGCTTACTTCGCCAGACCGGATTCGTTTCTCAACGGCAAGTATGTCTATAGTGTTAGGGAAGAATTTGGAAGAAACCTCGGCAAGAGGTTTAGGGATATTGTAGAGAATGCTGACATCGTACTCTCCATGCCTGAAACCGCTGAAGATGCTGCATACGGTTTACATGAGGAAACTGGTTTAAAATGGGAGAGAATCCTCAGAAGACATAGATATGTTACTAGGAGAGCATTCATACTTGAGCCGGAGGAAAGGGTTTCCACGATAGATAGGAAAGTGAATATTGTGGGTGAAAGGTTGAAGGGTAAAAGAGTCATAATCGTCGATGACAGTATTGTCAGGGGTGATACCACTCGGACTGTAGTCAGTAAAATTAGGAAGGCAGGGGCTGAAAAAATCTACGTATTCATAACTTTTCCTAAGATAACTCACCCCTGTTTTTACGGTATTGATATGGCTACTTTCGACGAGCTCATAGGGTTCAGATTGGATGAGGAGGGGATTGCAAAACAAATCGGCGCAGACGGAGTCTTCTACCAGCCTCTTGAAGATTACATAAGGGCTACTGGCATGAATGCTAACGAGCTTTGCACAGCCTGCATAACAGGAGAATACCCGACTGAAACAGCTCAGAAGATGGCTGAAGCAGCTAAGGCCTCAGCAAAGATTGAAGATCAGAGGAGGATATACGAGAGACCCGAGCTCTTAAGAGGGTGAGGTAGTGTTCAAATGACGGGGATACTTGGAATATACCTTTTCGACGAGAGGTGGAATGCTGGAAGCTTTGGAGCCTATGGCTTAATGGCTCTTCAACATAGGGGGCAGGAGACAGTTGGGCTTGAACTATTCGGTAAAAATAGGAGGAAAGTTGCCGGAGAAGGGCTTGTCGAAGATGTTTTAAATAAGGTGGATGCTGAGGGCCACATATGCTTGGGGGCTGTTTCTCCTTACCCTGTAGAGGTTAAGGAGGATATTCCGCCCTTCATGTTGAGCGAGAAGGTTTCGGTAGCGATAGACGGTAGGATAACTGTCATCGAGAATTACACTTGGGACGATTCTCTTAGATATGAGGAAAACTTGAGAAAAGCATTTGAAAGATTCTCCAAAGGCGGGAGCGACATAGATATCGTTAAAGAGTTCTTCGACAATTGCAGGGGCGGTTTTGCTTACATCGCTGTCAACAATAAGAATGAAATGGTTGCCGGCAGGGGTTCTTTAGGAGTCAAACCACTCGTCCTAGGTAAATTCGGGTTCGAAGGAGGCATAATCGCATCTGAAACATGCGTCATGGATGTTGTCGGGGAGAGAGTACCGATAAGCCCTGCTGAAAACGTTGAGCCGGGCTGGGCGATGATTTTCACACCCTTCTCTGCGAAATGGGTTAAAAGCAGTAATTCTCGTAAGAGAGCGTATTGCAGCTTCGAATACGTATACCTCGCTAGGCCTGACTCTTATGTTAACGATATTCCAATCTACAGAGTCAGAAGGAACATAGGTAAGAAGCTTGCTGAAGAGAGCAGGGTTGACGCGGATGTTGTAATAGGCGTGCCTGAAACGGCCATGCCTTTTGCAATGGCCTATTCCAATGAGACAGGAATACCCATAGAGAAGGGTTTTGAGATTACTGGTAGGAGGATTAGGAGTGCGCTTAGGCCAGACCAGTTTGAGAGGCTTAAGGGCGTACAGCTTAAGCTCAACGTGATAAGTGATGCAGTTAAGGGTAAGAGAGTCATACTGATTGATGACAGCGTTGTAAGGGGCAATACTCTCGCAAACATAGTTTACCTGATGAAGGAGAAGGGAGCTAAGGAAATACACGTCAGAATAGGCAGCCCCCATATAATTTCACACTGCCCCTTTGGAGTGGAAGTTCCTCCTGAAGACGAGCTCATAGGAAGACACTTGTCCGAGGAGAAGATAGCTGAGGTTGTCGGTGCAGACTCGTTTAAGTATCTCAGCTTAAACGGCCTTGTGGAAGCAATAGGTCTGAAGGAGGACGAGTTGTGCCTAGGCTGTTTCAATTGCATTTATCCGGAGGTGTAGGCTTTGAAAGTACTTTTGGTCGGTAGCGGTGGAAGAGAACATGCTATAGCAAAAGCCTTCCATAGGAGTAACTATGAACCTAGGCTTTTCTGTGTTTCAGAACTCGTAAACCCGGGCATAAACAGGATTGTTAAGGAAACTGGCGGGGAATATTATGTTGGTAATCCGAATGATCCTGAGACGGTTTTTAAAGCAGCTCTTAAGGCCGGTGTCGACTTCGTATTCGTCGGGCCTGAAGAACCTAATTTCCGAGGAGTTCCAGATAAGCTTGAGGAGGAAGGTATACCCTGCATAGGTGCCAACAAGGATGTTGCTGAGATAGAAATGTCTAAGGCGAGTATGAGAGACCTTCAGTGGAAGTATATGATCCCCGGGAGGCTCTGGTACAAGAAGTTTAGGACATTTGAAGAGGCAGTTCCCTACGTTGAAGAATATGCTGAGAGCGTTGCGTTAAAGCCTGCGAGACAGGTTGGCGGCAAGGGTGTTAAGGTGATAGAGGACTTCCAAGTATATTTGAGAGAGGATAAGAAGAAGGTGAAAAAACAGCATGTTGAATCGATATACAGGGATTACATGAAGGGTTATGATGATATGGATTTTAAAATACTCATAGAAGAGAGGGTCTGGGGGCCGGAGTATACGTTGCAATGCTTTACTGATGGCAGGACGGTTATCCCAATGCCAGCAGTCCAGGATAATAAGCATGCTTTCGACGGTGACCTTGGTCCTGAGACGGGTGGAATGGGCTCTATAGCCTGCGGCATGAACCTTAAATGGGGTGTGAACGATGACAGGGAAATACTTACCCGGGAGGAAATCGAGAAATCCACAGAGATAGTTAAGATGATGGTTGAAGCAATTCAGAAAGAAACTGGCCGCAGATATCATGGTGTCGTTGCTGGACAAATGATGCTTACATCCATATGGGGGCCTACGATAATAGAAATGTACTCTAGGCTCGGCGATCCTGAAGCCCTTAACGTATTGGCAGTTTTGAAGACAGACTTGGTTGAAATATGCGAATCGATAATAAGCGAGAAACTTAACAGTATTAGAGTCGAATTCGAAGAGAAGGCAACAGTTGTTAAAGCAGTCTCTCCAGAAGGATATCCTCTGAGTAGAGACTTGGCAAAGGGACATCCTGTTATGGTTGATGAGGAAGAAGGGGTCTTCTGGGCTTCGGCCCATTTGAGAGAAGACGGCGTTATAGAGACCGGTGGGTCAAGGCTTATAGAATGCCTTGGGATTGCAGATACGATTCCGGAAGCAAGCCTTATTGCTGAAAGACTGACTTCCAAGGCTAGACTAACAGACGGCTGGGGTCTATTCCATAGGAGTGATATCGGTTCAGAAAAGTCTCTCGAGAGGAGGATAATGCTCGCCAACATGGCTAGGGAGATATACAAGTACAGGGAGAGAAAAGGAATTCTTGGGAAAAGGATTATATGGGTTCCTGGGAAAGGCTTGGAAGAGGTCGGCTAGAATAATGGCTAAAGTGGCCGTGGTCATAGGAAGCAAGTCGGATGAGGAACTTGGAAAGAACATAGTAAGTTTTTTAGAAAGCTTTGGAATAGAATGTGATTATAGGATCCTTTCTGCTCATAGGAATCTTGAAGAATTATGCGAGTTCGTGAAGAATAGTGATGCCGAGGTCTTCATTGCAGTCGCGGGGCTATCGGCTGCTCTACCAGGGGTAATAGCATCTCAAACAGTGAAGCCCGTGATAGGTGTTCCTAAGGAAGTTAAGCTCGGTGGCCTTGACGCGCTACTTTCAATCGTCCAAATGCCTCCAGGAATCCCTGTTGCCACAGTAGGTGTGGATAATTGGAAGAATGCTGCTGTTCTCGCGATTGAAATACTCGCCTTGAAACATCCTAGTCTAATCGAGAAGCTTATGGAGGAGAGGAAAAAGAAATGAGAATGAAAGTGGAGGTAAGGCTTAAACCTGGACATTTCGACCCTGAAGGAGATGTAACTGCAAAATCTCTCAGGGATCTCGGTTTCCCCGTTTCTACAGTTAAAGTTGGGAAAGTCTACATTTTAGAAGTTGAAGTAAGTGATCGCAAAGAAGCTTTAAAGCTTGCTGAAGACATGTGTAAGAAGCTTCTGGCCAATCCAGTTAAGGATGATTATAGCATAGAGGTGCTTTCTCCCTGAAGCCTTCTCTCTTAAGAAAGCTATACGATGATTTGGAAGTCTATGCAATAGATCTTGCTTCAGCGGATGACAATGACCTCCTTGAAATAAGTAGAGAAATGGGGCTTAACATAAGCTTAGATAGAATGAAGTATTTGAAACAGTATTTCAAAAACAGGCCTCCAACGGATGTTGAGCTTGAGATGATTGCACAAACATGGTCAGAACACTGTTTCCACAACGTCTTTAAGGGTGACGTCGTAACTGAAGACGGGAGAATAATCACCAATATTCTGAAGACCTACATAATGAGAGCCACGAGGGAACTCAATAAGGAATGGTGTATCTCAGTGTTTGAAGACAACGCTGGGATAATCGATTTCGACAAAGGCTATGCGATTGCTGCTAAAGTAGAGACTCACAACCACCCTTCTGCAGTAGAACCCTTCGGCGGTGCTGCAACAGGCGTGGGGGGCGTCATAAGAGATATCCTCGGAGTATGGGGTGAGCCTATTGCTCTGACAGACGTGCTCTGTTTCGGCCTCCTGGACACTAATTACGAGGATTTACCTCCTGGGGTTAAGCATCCGCGTTATATCTACAGGGGCGTTGTAGCTGGAATAGGTAGTTATGGCAATAACATGGGTATTCCAACAGTATCCGGCGCCATATTTTTCGACAGGGGTTACACAGGTAATGTAGTTGTCTATTGCGGCTGTATTGGAATTCTCCCTAGGGAGCTATATGTGAGGAATACGCGTGAAGGAGATTTCGCAGTTCTCGCAGGCGGCAGGACTGGCAGGGATGGTATCCACGGTGTAACCTTTGCCTCAGTGGAGCTCACTGAAGAGGCTGAAGAACTGAGATCAGCTGTTCAAATACCTAATCCCATAGTGGAAGAGAGACTTAGAAGAGCAATACTCAGAATAAGAGACGAGAAATTAGCCTCTGGGATAACTGACCTCGGTGGCGGTGGTTTGTCGTGTGCTGCAGGAGAAATGGCTTATAGATCGGGCTTGGGTATTGATGTCGATTTAGACAAGGTTCCTTTAAAAGCACCTTACATGACTCCTTGGGAGATATGGGTCTCCGAGTCGCAAGAAAGAATGTTCCTCTCAGTCCCGGAGAAAAACCTCGAGAGAATTATGGAAATATTTCAAGAGGAGGAGGTTGAAGCGAGTGTAGTTGGGAGATTTGTTAGATCGAACAGAGTCAGAGTTTTTTCGAAAGGGCGTGTCGTATGCGACCTTGATTTAGAATTCCTTTTCAATCCTCCAAAGGTTACGAGGAGAGCAAAAATACCTGAACTTACACATATTGAGGTTAACCTAGGTGAGCCAAGAGATTTGGGTGAGGAAATACTTAAACTGCTTTCAGAGCCTAACATTAGGAGTAAGGAGGATGTTATCAGAACCTATGACCATGAGGTCAGGGGATGTACTGTAGTTAAGCCGATATACGGGGATGAAGCTGGGCCAAGTGATGCTTCAGTAATAAAACCTCTCAAGGATTCTTGGATGGGCGTAGTAATATCCTGTGGGATAAATCCCTTTTATCCGGATCCATACTGGATGGCTGCTAATTCAATAGAGGAGGCGATTAGGAATAATACTGCCGTCGGTGGACGGAGAATTGCATTATTGGATAATTTCGTCTGGGGAAATCCGGAAAACGAAGAGAACATGGGCAAGCTTCTCAGAGCAGTTGAAGCATGCTATGATTTTTCAAAAGCCCTGGACGCTCCGTTCATTTCTGGAAAAGACAGTTTGTACAACGAGTCTCCATTAGGCCCTGTCAGGCCAACTCTTTTAATAACGGGTGTTGGCATAATCCCGGACATTAGAATGGTTGTTACACCAAACCTTAAAAAAGAGGATAATCCGATTTACGTAATTGGTTTAACCCGGGAAGAGCTTAGAGGTTCCGCGTATTTAAGGCTTAAAGGAGTCGATGGCGGTGAAGTACCCAGGGTTGATAAGAATCTTTCTAAGAAGATAATTGATATGCTTGTGAAGGCGATTGACGAGCAGCTCGTTTTATCTTGTCACGACATTTCTGAAGGAGGTTTGGGAGTGGCTGCGGCCGAAATGGTTGTTGCAACCAGAGGCCTGGGGATAGAATTCGATGTCAGTAAAATCCCTTCAGAAACCCGTAGGAATGACTATGTTCTCTTCTCAGAATCGGCTTCAAGATTCCTTGTGGAAGTAGATGGAAACAAGTCAAGAAGATTCGAAGAGTTATTCTCAGGAATACCCTTCAATAGAATCGGAAAAGTAGTAAGGGACATTGGATTGCGTATTGTTGATTCTAAAAGTAAGATATGTGAATTAAACAGCTCTGATATAAAGAAGGCTTGGAGAGGATATTGAAAAATGAATGCGAACAGATTTAAAGCACTTGTCTTAAGAACCGGCGGTACCAATTGCGATCTTGAAACCAAAGTGGCTTTAGAGGAACTAGGTGTTAAAACAGAAATAGTCCATATGAATAGCGTTGAGAAGAAAAACCTTTTAGAGTATCATCTGATCGTCTTCCCCGGGGGATTCTCATATGGGGATTATGTTAGGGCTGGCGCAGTATGGGGTAAAAGAGTTCTTGCGAAACTTAGGACTCAATTGGAGAAGTTTATAGAAGAGGGGAGGCTTATACTCGGCATCTGCAATGGTTTCCAGGTGCTTGCTGAAGCCGGGGTACTACCTGGGAACGGTGTCAGCGAAACTCCTTCAATAGCTCTTGCAAACAACTCCTCCGCCAAATATGAGTGCAGATGGGTCTGGATAAGGGTTGAAAATAATGAAACACCCTTTACCACGGCCATGAGGAAAGGGGAGGTTCTTAGAATACCCGTGGGACATGCTGAGGGGAGGTTTCTAACGGGTTCGGAAGAAATCCTTAATGAGCTTAAAAGAAATGAGCAAATCCTATTCAGATATGTACTCCCAAACGGAGACGATGCCAATGGCTTATACCCTTACAATCCAAACGGCTCGACATACGATATTGCCGGAATCTGCAGCAAGAAGGGGAACGTCATGGGGATGATGCCGCATCCTGAACGTGCTTTCTTCGGATGGCAGCTTCCCGAATGGAGCGGGAGGCCTCCCGAAAGAGGAGACGGGTGGAAGATTTTTAAAAGCATCGTAGATTACTTGGAAAGCTATCGTTAAATCATGCTCAACGCTATAGAAATACTTTTCACTATAATCTGTCGGATCATTTATAATGGTTATTATTGCTAAAAATAGAGAAATCTCCCCGATAATCCTTCTTTTTCCCCTTATCTTTTTTGCATGGTATTCAGATTCCTTTTCTCCTAAGAAAGAGGGGAGTGTATCTCAAACCTTTCCTTCAATGCCTAGCTCTTGAAGAAGCTCGTCAAACGGCCTAGTCTTTCCTTTTCCTCACGGTAAGAGAACTATAAGCTAGGTTAGATGAAATTGGGGGTTGTTAGTGCCACTAAACTTTATAAATAACAAGTAAACTCTATTATTTATGGAGTATAGTCCAAGAAAAATAGAAGAAAAATTGGAACAATGGCTTGATCGGAAAGAAGTCATCGTAATAAGGGGACCTAGACAAAGCGGTAAGACGACATTACTACTGCATATGAGAGATAAATACGGCGGCCATTATGTAACGCTCGAAGACGAGGACATGCTCAAATCTTTCGAAAACGCTCCCAAGGAATTCGCAAGCAGATTTCTGGGAGAGAAAAGGAACAACTTGTTCATAGATGAAGCTCAATATTCTAAGAAGGCGGGGAAGACAATAAAACTGATCTTCGACCTTTTCTCAGATAAATTAAAAATTTTTGTCACGGGTTCTGGTTCTTTCGATATCAAGGTTGAAATAGGGAAATATTTAGTCGGTAGGGCTGTCTATTTCGAACTCCTACCGCTTGATTTCGAAGAGTTCCTACAGTGGAAAGCAAGGGACTTGCATAAGGTCTTCCTCTCATACAGGGAAGCGGTTAGAGAATTCGTCTTAGAAGGCAAGACTATTGATGTAAGTCCTGCTTTTAAATCAGAGTTCAAATCTTTACTTCAAGAGTATCTCATTTTCGGAGGTTTTCCGGCTATTGTGAATGCTGACGACAAAGAAGTGAAGAAGGAGCTTTTGAAAAATCTGGTAAGGACATACGTGGAAAAAGACGTTTTCTTCTTCTTTAATGTGAGACAAATTGAGAAATTCCGATCTCTGATTACGTACATAGGTCTTAATTCTGGTTTCTTATTAGATGTTTCTTCGATTTCCAGAGAATTGAAAATGGATTATAAGACCGTTGAGAGCTACATATCGGTCTTAGTATCCACAGGCATAATCAGCTTGGTCTCGCCATTTTATAGAAATCTATCAACAGAACTTAAGAAATCGAGGAAAGCATATTTCGTAGATACTGGCCTTAGAAATGCAGTAATCGGTAACTTTCTGCCCCTTGAAAACCGGACTGATAAAGGAATCCTTTTCGAAAACTTCGTGCTTAATGAGTTAAAATCTACCTTTGTGGACAAGCTGAACTATTGGCGT
>JAFNIT010000027.1 GCA_017601345.1 Candidatus Brockarchaeota archaeon
GCAGCAGGCTGAACTGCAAAGAAGAAACAGTATAAAGGGGCAGAAAGATAGAGTAGACATAATCTGCCTAGCTAAAAGCGGTAAGGTGAATTGGAAACGTTATAAGCAGTTGGTTAAAAAGTTTAGAATTGAAGAATATGAAAGAAGGCTGTTGGAAATAATAAGGTCTGCAAGAATCGAGTTCGAATACCTTGGAATAAAAAACCTTAGGGAAGTCAGAAAGATTAAGGACAAGATATTAGGGGAAATCAGCTCCTAGAAGTGAAAAACTGATTATTTCGAAAAAATTAACAGGACTTATTATTGAAGCCTTGAATCAAGATATGATTTGTTAAGAATCGTTAGGAATATGCATCTTAAAGCTGTTTGAAAAAGCTACTTACCTAAAAATGAAAAGAAATCGGAGACGAATAATTCGTAAAGGAACTAAAAAGACGTGATTCCTTAAAAAGTTGGAAGAGAAATAAGGTAAGCTCTTCTTTCAAGATCTGCGAATATAGAAATTATGCCAAAGTACTCTATTCTTCTCGGAAAAACGGCGTTTTCAGTCTTTGAAGTCCGAGAGGAGGTCAATAGGCTTTCAACATATCCCCCACGTTTGCATTAGCATTGAAAATAAAATCACTAGGATTAGAGGTTGCAATATGGTCTGATGATAACGAACTGAAAGAAACCGATGAAATCTGGAGACTTTTCTTAGAAAAAACGAGACAAAGCCATATAATTCATCTTTCCTGACTCGTATGAAAGATTAATCGTGTTAAAAGTTAGAAGGAAAAATATTCTGAGAATCCTAAAATAAGTACGATAGTATTTGCATTACTTTGAGTCCCATGCTATTATGAACTGTCCTTTGGAAAGTATTTTACCACACCAAATCCGGCAGTCCTGTTTCCTCCAACGTTAGAATACTCCGCCATCCTCATCAAAGCGTCTGTGAACCTTGCATGTTTCTCCGTGAACATGTCTCCGGGTATTGAGAACCTAACGGCACCGACGAAACCCATAGCCCACTTGTTCGACTTCGGATGCTCGTAAACCCTTATTGTCCTAATGCCGCTTGGGAAGCCCGCTAGGGCAACACCGCCCCTGTCAACCCATGAAACGTAATCCCTGTAGTCTAAAGACATGCCTGAAAACCTCCTCCAAATCCTAGCAAGGTTCCTGAACATTAGGCTCGCCTCAGGAAGAGGGACAGCCCTGTAAGGCGGCCTAACATTCTTTAAAACAGGATTGGAAGAATCCGTGGTAACGCTCCTCCTGAAGTAGCACGGCGTCCTAAACAGTACTTCAAACCTCCTAACCGGCTTAGCCTCCTCAAGAATCTTCTCGAAGCTAATCTGATTCACCTGGACCTCGGCTATAGGAGTATCAGCGTCGACGAGCCTGACGCTGGGCGAGCCTGCTGAAAGCAGAGCCTGAGTTAGAACATCCATTAAACCAGACTCGAAAACAGATATTCTGAACTGTACCATAGCAGGCTTGTCTAACCTGTTGAAAACGAAGCTCGAATACTGTCCCCAGAGAACCTCAACCGGCGTGACGGAATAAGGCGCAATAGCCTTCTCGGAGTGTAGCTTCAACGCGAGCTGCTCGTCAACGCGCTTCAGAAAGTCGAATAAAACTCCCCTGACGGCGAAGCCTGAGAAACTCTGGAACCTGAGGCCCTGCTCAGCGACAAGCCTGAAGGTCAACTGTCCTAAGGACATCAGCTTCCACCAGCGACGCTCAGCAGAATTCTGCCCTTAGGAGTCAACTCCATAATCCTCTCCTTCCCAACCTTCTTCGAGATTACAATACTGTTCTCCTCCAGGTTCTTCAAAAGCCTATGGGCAGTGGCGACTGAAACCCTAAGGATACTGGCCAAGTTGCTTAGCGAAACAGGCCCACGTTCTTCAAGTATCTGGAGAACCTTCCTCGCATGGGGTGAAAGATCCCCCATAGGCTTCCAGAGAATGGGGAGCTGAACGTTAACCTTATCCTCAGTCTGCAACTCTAAAACGAGATTCCTCACGTTTACCAGCATTAGGGCCATAAGGGCTTCAAGCACTAGGATCCTCATCCCACCACTCAGATTAACAATCAAACCCGCATCGCCGCCCTCTTTCGCAAAAAGCCTAGCTAAAAGAGGAATAGCATCCGAGGGAGAATGAACAGGAACAGAAACCTCTGAAACCTCGACAAAAGGCACAAACCTGGATACGAAATGCTTAACCTCACTAACCGCAGCCCTAGACCTCTCATCCTTCTTTTCCGGGAAAAGCAGGATAATCTTATCGCCCTTAGACAACCCGTGCTTGATTATCGCCGAGGCAATGGGCCACTCCGTCCAACCGATGGTTGCAACGAAGGTCTTCATCTGACAACCTAATATTTGGGTCATAGATAAACATTTTCCAAAAAAGTAATTTATTTTCTTAAAAATGAAAAAATAATCAGAAGATAGAAAAAGTTTAAATACACAATTAGCATAAAATCTTGAAATATGGGTAGCACAGATGATCCGGAACTTGAGACTCTTAACCATATAGCGCTATTCTTGGCCTTTTACCGTCATTATGAGTTCGACTGGCTACCTCTAGACAAAGCATCTCGATCACGAAGTATGGACGATCTTAAGGACGCACTTTACGTCGCATTTAGAAAAAGAGATCGAATTATCGAAAAGTTAAAAGAAGAGTTAGTAAGAAGAGGGCTTTCTGAAACAATTGCTGAAGAAAAGGCTAAAAAGGCAATTCTCGAGAATATTCGTAAAGATGCAGAGAACTTGTTTAAGACTCAACAGGATGTGAGTAACATCGGAAAAACGATCGCGATTCTCGCTGCTTCATGGGACATAGATGGTTATATAGACTGGTTATCAAAGGAGCAAGCAAAAGGAGGTACGTAAAGAATGGTCCTAGTAAGATTCACTGGGAGAATGCTCATTAACCTGAGTTCTTTAAGTACAGAAGGTGCTGTAGGTAACTATAATCCCCTCCAGCGGGCCTCGGTGATCTTCAGGAAGAACCCTAGTTCTAAAGAACTTGATGTTAGCGACGTACCGGTGATAACGGGTAATATGCTTAAACATTGGCATGCTATTGCTATAAGGGATCTCGAAGTAGCTGGGACGAGTAAACCAGCTCTTTGTGAAGATTGTCTAAGAGGTGTGATGATGAGAACCCGGTTACCGTTAGCTAGTGAACATCGCTACATACAAAAATGTGTGATCGACGATCTTCATGGTTTCCTATTAGCCAGAGGAGAGCAAGAAGTAACTTCAGAAGGTGAAACTCAAGAGAAGGATGCTGAAAGAGTTGAAAGGAGAGGTTTGGCCATAAGGAGAGAGAGTCTAGTGAAGATTGGAAATGCCCTTCCCGTAGAAGAACATGTACGCAGAGGTGTATCTATTGATTCACTAGTTCATAACCGGATAGTCCTCAAGGAAACTGGTGAAGTAGACAAGAATTACATGATGCCCTTCCGACGGGAGTACACGTCATCTTATTTCGCCTTTTATGCGGCAGCCGACTTAACTTATGTCGGTGTTCCTATGTCCGATCCCTATGCTGATGATGGAAGTCTAAAGATAGTAATCGATAATAACGAAAGGCTTCGCAGGATAGGCCTTGCTCTAGACGTTTTCATGGTGTACTTTAGTGATGTCCGCGGCGCTGGCTCTTCACGCTCTCTGCCTCATACCGAGTTGCTTGAGGCGGTTGCGCTGATTACAAGTAAGAAGGCATCGTCGTTAATCAGCGCATTCTATGAGGATTATGTTGAACAAACCTTTACATCTTTGCCTTTAGACGATGTTACTATTGTGATCTATAACATTGACGAGAAGATTGAAAAGCTTAAAGAGAAGTACAAAAATAATGTAGAGGGATTAAAAGTTTGGGAGAGGATCTACAGGACCGAGACGGTCAAAGACTTCTTTAGAGTAATCAAGGAGAAGTCTTTTGAACTGGCAAGACAAGAGAAAGTGAAGGAGATTGGTGAGGAAGATATCAAGAAGTTAGAAACAGAAGTTCAAAAAACCAGGAGTGGGAAAAAGAAGAAAAGTTAGGAAAGTACGATGAATGTCTTCGTTTCCTGCTTTCAAATCTTCGGTCCTCAAATCTCGGTCTTAGATCCATATGTGTTCCAATATGGTGCTGCCGTGCCGTTGCCATTCCCCTCAACTTTCATCGGTGCTCTGACATATACATATGCTACCGGAAGCGGTAAATCCTTTCTTCGTGTCCTTAATGACTTGGTCAGCCGTGTTAAAGAGGACTCTCTCTACTTGAACGTAACGGTAACAATTCCGCCAGACAGCTGTTTGGTTAAGACGAGGCTAATCCTAAGGAGAAATCGCTTTTTAGACTCTGATCATATGCCTAGATGGAAGGGTAAGAGGTTAGTTTTGGGAAAGAGTCAATATTGGGGCCAAGAAGTAGTTGAAACATCAGTTGAGCCTCCTCCCTCATTTAGCTATTACTTCTTCTATCAACAACATCTGTTTGATGCCCTGTATCGCGAGTACATATTTGCACAGAAGTTACTCGCCTTCGTCTTGACGAACAGTGAAAGTGTAAACCGAGTAATCAAGGAGTATGTGCCCTCCATCTATCGTCTAGGCGACACGGAATCATTAGTTGCAATTAAATACATTCAAAGCTCCGAAGAACCCAGATTGGTCAGAAAGGTCGAAAAGGGAAAGGTCATTGAACATATAAACACTTTAGTGGTAGCTTCTCGGGACAATGAAGTATATTTAACTCCGGTAAGTGGGGAATTCACCATGATTCATGGGATGCCAATTCATGTCTTAAAAGACCGCGATAATAGCGAGTATGTATCGAAACAGATTCATTCCTTCTTATGTCCACTGAGAATTAGGAAAATTCGGGATAAACACCAAGTTTATGAGCTCTCAGAGTTTGCTGCAGAGACAAAACTGGAGCATTACCTTATCGATGAAAAAGTGGGGGAGAATACATTCAGAATTGTAATACCAGTGAAGTATTTCGAGGAGAGCTAAATGGCTGACTTGCTTAACTCCTGTAGGAGACTCCTTGAAGAGTACCTAAAGTGTCAAGGGCGGGAGTACCTGAGGCTCGAGTGGCAGGAAAAAGTATGGCGGAAGATCATTGAGCAGGAAGAGGGAGGAAAAATAGGCCTTTTAGAAGCACCTACGGCGGCCGGTAAAACGGAGGCAGCTGTCATGCCGTATTTTGGTCAGTTCCTTGTCGACGAGTGGACAATAGCTCCGGCCATGATCTACGTCCTGCCAAACAAGACCCTCATAAGGAAACAGTATGAGAGGTTGAAAAATATCGCCAAAGTCGTCGAAGACTTCCTGAGGAAGCAAGGGAAAAACATTGAGATATATTTGAATCAAGACATGGGTGGTATTACTCATGATAAGTCCTTCCTTGTAGGCGATGTAGTAGTTACTACACTAGATAGTTTTCTCTATGGTTACCTCGGTTCGCGTTCACTAGGCAACCGCATTACAATACCTGCCGGCCTCATATCCACTGCATACATAGTAATGGATGAGGTTCACCTCTATCAGGACGAGTATTATTACACTCCTAGTGTACTCAACGTAATTCTCAAGCAGTTTAAGGAGATGGGCATTCCGATGCTCTTTATCTCTGCCACAGTTCCGAGAGTCCTAAAAAAGGAGATTTTCGAATTTATTGATGACAAGAAGGGTCTACTCGATTGGAATGAAAATGTGCCGACCTGCTCAAGGGGGAAGGTAAATGTAGAGGTAATCAAAAAGAGGGTTGAGGATTTCATTAAGGACGGTAAAATGTCATTAAAGGACTTATCGAATGGTAAAGTCTTGATCGTGGTGAATACCGTAGAACGTGCTGTTAAAGTATTCGAGCTTCTTAAGAAACTCTATGCAAGTTCATCTGAGGACGTCCGAATAGAACTCGTCCACTCTAGGCTCATCGAAAAGACGAGAACTGAACGGGAATATTCATTAGCGGAAGCAAAAATCATAGTAACAACCCAAGTTGCAGAATCAGGGTTAGATATGGAGAACGTACGGTTACTTGTAACCGAGAAAGCTCCTCCTGACGCATTGATCCAACGCCTAGGTCGCTGTGCTAGACGAATACATGAAGCTGGAATTGCTTACATTGTAGAAACACCCGAGAGCTCCCCCTATCCGCCTGAGCTCCTAGAAGATGTGAATGTCTTGAACTCTAAAAGGAAAGACCTCGAAGAAGCCCTTACCTATCTGGATAAAGCGCAGGAGCTGATTGAAGAGTGTTACAAGAGGTGGGAACCGAAGTTCTCTAAAAAGCTAGAAAGTGATCTAAAAAGCCTTAAGAGCTACCTAGAGGAATGGCTTGGCCTAGCCAGGGTCTCTTTTGAGCAACGAATTAGACCAAGTCTCTACATAACTTTAGTTCTATTAGAAAGGGAAGTTGGACCAGATGATTATGTAAAGACAAAGGAATTAGTTGGAAGAACCTTCAATTTAGAGTGGCGAGGGAGGAAAGGAAAGTATCCTTTCCTGAAGCAGTTCAAGGAGAACTTCTTAGAACTGGAATGGGATCCTGAAAAAAGTGCATATCGCGTAAGGTTTACAAGTAATATCCAGCCCCTCTCTATTTATATCTTGGATCCGAACTACTACGAATATAAAGACGGTTATGAACTCGGTCTGACAAAACTCGGTGAGGTCAAGTGATGTCACAAAGAGTCTGTCCTTACGTTACCAAGTGTCCGGTGGCTACCTTTCCAATTTGTCAAAATCCCCCACGTGAATATTTTGACCTTAAAACGAAGGAGCCAGCAGGAGAATGCCTTCTTGGTCATCTGCTTGTTGCAAGCGAATTCTGGGATAGGGCGGCAAAGCGTAACCTACATGCCTTACTACGGCTATGTCGTAACTATATTGATGGTGATATGACGAAGTATAAAGATAACATAAGGACACTTGTAAAATCCGCTGTCATTTTACACGATACAGGTAAGCTATGTGAGGAGTATCAACAATTTCAAAAAGGAAGATTCCACCACGAATTCCTCTCAGCCTGTATAAGCTTTGAGTTTGCCAAGAATTCCAAAAACCCACTCTTCCAGGGAGAACTTTCTAGGTTTATACCTATAGTAGCAGGTTCTATCCTGCTCCATCATGAAAGTAGGCTTATGCGGACCTTATTATGGTCCGGGGATCTCGAATTGAGGTGGGAGCACATCGTGGAACATCTTCCTCAGGATCAAGAGATGAACATAAAGAAGGAATATGCTGAAGCCTTTGGCATATTTCTCCGAAATATGTTAAACTGTAACTACGATTGGAGACCTAGAGAGAAGTATACTGGAAACGATGTAATAGAAGCCTCTTACGCAATTTTAGGTTTTATAAACTATCATCCACACTTCAAACCTTATTACATGAGAGCTCTGGTAGGTGGCTTTCTCGACATAATCTCCATATGCGACTCTTTGAGTGCTCAAAGGAGTAGATCAGGAACGGATGATTCACATAGGTTGCAAGAGTGGAGGGAACTATTAAGCAAATGGGGAAGGGGATTCAATGAGTGAAGGAAAGAATTATGTTCTCATTACACCGGGTCACGAGTTGGTACTTGATACTCTGATAATGTATGGAGTCACTGATGAGCTTTTCAGGACATACGCTTGGGTTGACGGCAACATAACCCTCCAAGGAGAAAGGTTTGCGATTCATATAACCAACATTAGACCTTCAGATGTTCCGCTGCCCGAAGAAATAAAAGAAATGAAAGACTCTCATATCTTTTGTGGAAAAAGAACCGGAAGTGGAAAAACGGCAAGGCTTGAAATCTCTCCGACACGTGGAAAGTTTGAGAGGGTAGGCCCGAAGTGGCAACAAAAACAATATAAAATATGTGATTTATGCGAATCCATCGCGAAAAAGGGAGAAGCATATATCGGTAAGAGGGAAGTGATAGTTAAATCACGAGAAAAAAAGAATACATTGGATGAGTATTGGGTACTAAGTCCTGTGGAAATCCAAATTCCCCTTATTCTCTCAATCAAAGGACTAAAAATTTTTGAGTGTCTCAGAACATTAAAGAAGGTTAATTTCCCCCATATGCTCTCTTTTCTGACCTTTCTCTCAGTACTTCCATCTCCCCTGCCGGGTAATAGCTGGCTCTTCTCGATTTACAGGAAAAAAAGGAGATTAGAATCGGCATATATCGGTAGCCGTGCTGATAACATTCATAGGTTTGTCTGGACTGTTCGAAGAGAATATCCTCAATTTTCACGTTTGATAAAAGCCTTAGTTGAATTAGCTGAAGAGGGAAATCTAGACCCATTAATAAAGCTCACTGACGTCGCAATGACTCCATCTTTATCTTTGGCTTATATAGCTATTAGGAAATTACGATCGGCTTTGGAGGACACATATCCATCAGAGCTACGTGAATTTAATAGATTAGGTAAGGCGTTAATGAAATGGTGTCAAGTATGATTCAAAACCTCACACTTGGCATATATTATTAACTATTAACAATGTTCTTCTTAAACAGGATAGATCTCGATAAGAGGTTTAAGATTCTTAGGGCTGATCTTCAAAGCTTAGGGATATCAGAGGAGCTTAGAGGCTGGAATTGGCAATCTCCGCCGATTGAACCTCCGTCAAGAAGCATGTTTTTCGGAGTTGGTGATTTAGCTGCTAGGTATTGTAAAACGCTTAGGGATATCTACTTGAAAAAGGTTGAGAATATCAAACCTCCACCAAACCTAAAAATGTTTGAAGGTATTGTTTATCATGGTGTGGCTACTGATGCTGTGACTAAAGTTAAGTCCCTTCTATTTGAAAAAGGGTTGATTGGGGGTGCAGACATAGTGGAGGAGTTGATGCCGAGCGTTCCGAATGCTTGTGAACGCTTAACCTGGGATGCGTTGAACACCGTGGGGAGGCTTGAGGATAAAGACATTGAGACTGTTAAGAAGAAAGCCAGGTCTTTCTACAGGTTTCTCCTCGTGCAGGCGGCTTCCCAGGTTAATTTGATCCTGACGAAATTTCCGCATATAGATGTCGATAGCCTCGTAAACCAGGCTATACCTCCCATCGTGGAGAGGAAGGTTGACGGTAGTCTAGTCGGCCTTTCCAAGGAGCTTTCTGCCGACGTCTATACTCCTGCCTACGCTGTCGCAGACTTGAAGACCGGTGAGGTCAGGGATTTCCACCCTTACGCTCCAACCGGCTACGCCCTAGCCATAGAGGCTGATGAGGAGACTGCTGTAAACTTCGGCATGATCATCTACGTCAGGCTCTCAACACAAAGACCAGTACCCACCATACATACGAAATGCTTCCTAATAGGCGACGAGCTGAGGAGGGAATTCCTTGAGATTAGGGACGAGGCCTTCGAAATAGTTGCTAACGCCAGGGATCCCGGTAAGCCTGCTGTCTGTCCTGATTACTGTCCCTACTACCCTGTCTGCACAGGCCAGTTTAAATAACCTCTCGTTGTAAGCCTAGATTCTTAACTCCTTAGGTTTTCCTAAAAATCACAGGGCTTAAAAAGCCTTCTCACAGCTTTATTTTGAAGAGGTTGGCTAAGAAAGTGGCCGTAAAAGGCGAGAAAGTTCAGGATGATGAATACAAGTTTCCCTCTTTGAGATGGCCGAATTCATCGGCCTGAGGGGCTTCCATGCCGAGGACGTTAAAGATTATATGGAATTCCTAATCGAAGGCGATGACGATAAGGTTTCAGAATTCTTAAACTTCGTGAAAACAGATCACCCGAAACAGGTTAAGGTTAAGGAAGTTATCGTGGAGGACTACAATGGAATTGTTATGCAAATAGACAGGTTTTCACAGGTACTTTAACGCTTATCTGTTGGCAAAAATAGTGAGCATCGGAGAGAACATGCTGGAATGTTTTGATAGATATTTAAAGCCCGGGAAAAAAGAAGTGGAGCATCCTGACAAGCAAGGTTAGAAATCGGGAAGGACCCCAAAGCCTAATAGGTGCGATGAAGAAACTTAGTAATCGCCAATTCTGATAATACGCAACGGTAAGAATTGTCGATAGTATGTTAAACTCTGAGAAGCCATTTCCATATAGGTACGTATTCGATTTTCATATTTTTCACACTGATCTCGCCCTCCTGATCCCTAGTAATGCAGAGCAGTTTTTTACACTTCAACTCTTCACCTGCTTTAACAACCTTCTTTACATGCTCTTCGTCAACTTCGTAGCATACTTCAATCATCTGCTCGATTCGACCGCCGGTTTTAATAATAAAATCTATTTCCTTTCCATCTTTCGTCGTATGGTAGAAAACTTGAGAAGTCCTGTTTTGAAGCCTTCTTAAAAGCTCGATGAATACTAGGTTCTCCATCTTCCTACCTAAGTCTAAGGGTTTTTCGAAAAGATTTGAGAAAGCGAGGTCAATAACGTAGATTTTCTTCGGGGAAACTGCTTTCTCCCTTTCTGAATATGAAAACTTCTGAAGAGTGAATATTAGGAAGGCCTGGCTCATGTAGTTTACATAATTTATGAGTGTTTTAGTATCGACTTTGACATCCAACTTTTCCATGAATTTTTTTAAAGAGTTCCAAGTGAACGAGTTCGAGTAGTTTGAGAGAACAAAATAGAAGATGCTTTGAAACTCTACAATGTTCCTTATTCTAAACCTTTCCACTAGGTCTCTGTAGAAGATTGTTTCGAGCAGTGACACGATTTTCTCTCTAGACTTATAGATCCACACCTCAGGGAAGCCTCCCCATTTCACGTACTCTTCGAAAACGTTTTGCACCCGGCCCCTCTCCCTAAAGGTTTTCAGGGAAAAGTTACAGACCTCTCTGAATGAAAAGGGGGTTACCAGTTTCGAAGTATACCTTCCCCTTAATCTTGAAGGTATTTCGGAGGATTGTAATGACGAAGAAGAGCCGGAAATAAAGATGTTGAAATCCTTGACATCATGTAACCATCTTAAATGAAAATCCCAATCTTTCCATTCTTGTATTTCGTCGAGAAAAAGATTGATCTTGCCCTCCGGATACTCCTTCCGTACGAGCTCGGCAAACCTTCTAACGGGGATCTTTCTAAGCGAAGGCTCGTCGAATGAAACGTAAATAACTTGCTTATTATTCTTTAACATATCGTTTGCAGTTTTAAGCATAAGAAAGGTTTTACCGGATCTTCTTGGCCCCACTATGGCCACTACGTCAGGACTTGCAGTAGGTAACACGATTTCCCTCCGAATCTCATTTACATATCTCAGCGAATCCAGATACTCATAAGTAATTTCTAATAGTTGCCCCATTTATGGAATACTATTCCAAAGATACTTATAAAATTTATGGAATACTATTCCAAATCACACGAGTTTTTGAAGACAGGCTGATAATGAAGAATCAAACGTATCTTCTTGTGGAACGACTTTTAAATAGCTTAAAGCATTGAATTCAGAAACCTCTTTTTAACAGGCTACTCACACTAATGGATGAAAAGCTTTCTTTAAGCATATATTTCCAAGATTTTGAGCATTAAGTGTATGAGAAGGCTTATAGTCAATGATTACGGGGTTTTCATAGGTGTAAAAGGCGATCGAGTTATAGTTAAGAAAGGCGGGGAGAAGGTTGTTGAAATAGCTGCTGGAAACATATCTCAGGTCCTAATAACCTCTAGGGGAGTAACAATGTCCTCAGCATTCCTAAGATTGATGCTTAAGCACAGGGTTGACTTCGTAATACTCTCCGGCTTCGGAAGCCCCATGGGCAGGCTTGCCATAGAAAAGGTGGAGCAATATACTCGAATCTCGATAAAGAGAATTGAAAGTTTTGCTTGAACTTTCTGCAAATCCAGCGGGAAAAGTTAAGAATCTCGATAAAGAGAATTCTCGTTATTCACATGGTGCTTATTTTCTTTAACTGGGATATGAAACTCTTATAGCATTCTTCCAGTCTTAATTCGTCAAACACTCTTTTCACATCTGGAACATCGTCAAACCCCTTATCCAAACTTTATATCTCCCTTATTGCAAGCCGCCTCATGATGGAGAGGTTTACGAGGTCTGAAACCCCAAGCCTATGCTTTCCGAAGAGCCCTATGGCCTCCAACTCGTCTTCAACCGTCAGTTCAACTATTTTCAAACTGGTTAGGGCCATTAGGCTTAGAAAATCCGTTAGCCTTGACGATTTATACCTGGAAAAACCATATGGGCGTCTTATCCTTCACTAGCATACTTGTTACGGCTTCCTCGCCGTCACGTATTTTAGCCAATATATAGCCGCACGTAGACGTGTCCTCGTTCAAAGCCTCTGCAATCGTTGCGCTTCCCCATCTTATCAGTATCGTCGCGTCCAGAAGCCTCATTTTCCACTCCTGTTCATTTTTCCCTCCACTTCTGAAATAACCGCTTCATCTGCTTCGCTTAGTTCCCGTCTCTCCCCACTTGTTATGCCGAGCATCGCAGCAACAGGATCCTCAGGGAGGTTTCTTATCTTGTAAATCAGCCTGTTCCCTTTTACCGTAAGCTCTAACTCATCAACCTCTTTGAGGGAGAAGCGTCGCCTAACCTCCTCGGGTATTGTTACGCGATAACCGCTAAGTATCTTAACTTTCCCATTTAGTATCGCCAAAAATACAATGCAAGACTACTATAAAAATATTCCACATCCTTCAACATCCCGAAAAGCAAGCCTAGAATAGGTGAAAATTAGAATAGCCTAAGCTACCGAGTGCGCTATCTTAAAGGAAATTTTATAATAAACCATGGTATACCATGGCATCCGTTACGGTTTCTGTGAAAGTGCGTAGGGAGCTTATGGACCTGGCTGATAGGATGGTTAAGCACGGTATTGCTAGGAGTAGGTCGCACGCGTTTAATATAATGATTGAAAAAGGGGTTAGAGGGGTTAGCAAGGTGATTGAGGAAGTTAGGCTCTGGGGTTCAGCCTATGAAAAAGTTGAGGAGTCGAAGAAAATGAGCTTTTACTGCTGTTGATTTATAGAAATGCTATTTTGCAAAGATTTTTAATTTATGATTGTAAAAGTGTTTTACAAGGATAGAATAGCTTTTTATAATTCTAATATTTGATGCTAAAATCCAATGGATAATGGCTAAGCCGATAGTTCTGGATACGGATATCGGGGACGATATCGACGATGCCTTCGCCCTTCTTTTCGCATTGAAATGCAGCGAACTGGATCTTAAGGCGGTGTCTGTAGTTTACGGCGATGTCGAGTCTAGAGCCAGGCTTGCTTCAAAACTAATATCCTCCACGGGGCTGAAAATACCCGTTGCCCTGGGCTCTCCTAAGAATCTTATTGGGTTCGCTCCTGGTTTGAAACCCCTCCAGTCGGGGGTTCTCGAGGATGAGTCGGGGGAGTATCTGAATCTCATCGGTCTTCCAGCTTGGGCTGTCATAGCTGAGAACGTTTTGAAGATCGATGGCCTTAAAGTAGTCAGCGTAGGCCCCCTCACTAATATTGCTTTAACACTGCTCTTAATGCCTGACGTCGGCAAGAAGCTTAACCTCGTCTCAATGGCAGGGTTCTTCAACGGTTCTGGTGCTGAATACAATGTTAGGTGTGACCCTGAGGCTTTAAACTTGATTCTCAGGTCTGGGGTAAAGCCTTTGCTAGTAGGGTTGGACGTTACTCTGAAATGCGTGATGCCAATGAGCATGGTTGAAAGACTCGGGTCCAGCGATAAGCCTGAGCACAAGCTTGTCTACTCCATG
>JAFNIT010000028.1 GCA_017601345.1 Candidatus Brockarchaeota archaeon
TCGCCGGCTTATTTATGAAGGTTTCTTCCGGAGAGATTCATGGTCTCATAGGTCCCAATGGTGCTGGTAAGACGACAACTGTGAAATGTATAGTAGGCCTCCTTAAGCCTGACAAAGGAAACATAATCGTATTCGGAAGGGATGTACGTAAGGACCATGGCTATAAGAAGCTTATCGGATATTTGCCTGAAACACCTGCCTTACCGGATTATCTTACTCCAAGAGAGTTTTTGGGATATGTTGCAAGGATTAGAGGGGTTGAGCCGGGTGAGGAGACGCGAAGAAAGGTCTCGGATTACATGAGCTTATTCGAGCTGGATGAGTATGAGAACAGGTTTATAATAGAGCTCTCAAAGGGCTTAAAGCAGAGGCTTGCTTTAGCAACAGTATTCATACATGATCCTAAGCTTGTTATCATGGATGAGCCATTCATAGGTCTCGATCCTGATGGCCAGAGGCTTGTGAAAAACCTTGTTAAGAAGATTGTTAACGACGGAGGGGCAACGCTTATTTGTACGCATATGCTCGACATGGCTGATAGGTTTTGTACTCACGTAACAATAATTGATAAGGGTAGGAGCATTGCATCAGGTTCAGTGGATGCGATTAAGAAGATGGCTGGTTTAAATCCGTCTGACATGCTGGAGGAAGCGTTTTTTAAGATTGTGAGGGTGGAGGAGATTCATGGAATCTCAGCTTCTACAGATACTGAGGTTTAAGCTAATCCAGTATTACGGCCCATTAAGAAAGGATTCTTCGATAAAGATTTCAATACTCTTTTTCGATTTATTGATGATACTTTCAGCGGTTTTCGGAGGGGCACTGGTAAAGAGCCTCTACGGTCTTTCTGAAATGAACACGACGAATTTAATAAACGTTGTCTCACTAATCTTTTCCGGAGTCATTGCAATGGGGATTTTTCTAGGCATGAGAGGAGGGATTACTTCTCTTGAGCCAGAGATAGATTTCATACTTACTTCTCCGATAAAGCCTTCGACATATCTTCTCTCAGACCTCTTATTCCAATTCGTTTTTCTCAATGTAGCTGCCACACCGCCATTGATGGCATTCACTATGATTATGCTTCATCCGCATCTCTACTATCTACCAATAGTTCTCGTGTCATACGAGATCATGCTTCTAGCCTCTTCTCTAATAGCCCAGCTGTTAGGCGTTCTGAAAAGCGTTTGGAACGATATTGGAGTGGAAACACTTGGCTGGATTATTCTACTAATGCTTTTCCTCCCCTTGTTGAGCACAGCTATCGGGTTCCCATTAAACTACTCTACAATCCCATATCCATCAACCATACTTGCCAAATACTCCTTGGGTTCTGTTAATCTTATGGAAGGTTTCATCGGTCTGGCTTACGTATTGGTGATAATCGGAGCATATGTTGTTCTCATGAGGATTAATTTTCTTCCCAATGTAACTCCGCTCTTGACAACAGCGCTAATGGAAATGCCTTCAAGCAATAGAAGAATATTGAAATGGCTTCCACACGGATTCATACCAATACTGTCCTCCAAGATGAGCGAGAAACCTATGTATCTGATGGTTAAGCTTAACCTTCTCAGAATAGTAAGAGATGGAAGCCTGTTTACAGCACTGGTCTTGTTTGGCGTTGCAATTTTTTCGAACATTAGCTTCTCAATACTAATAAGGCAAACCGGTTTCTCTAGAGTTGCTGCACTAACTTTCACAGTCCTTTACTCCCCTCTTATTCCATCAATATTTTCAATAAACTGGGGGATAGTTGAACGCGAATCCCTTTGGACAATAGCTGTTTCCGAAGATGGTCTTAAGAAGTATGTAAAGGGCATGATTATCGCATATTTTGTGACAACCCTGATATTCTCAGCAGTATTCTACTTTTTCTTAAACGCTTTCTTTGCTGGAACACCCTTCATAGTTATTGATACAATAATGCTCTTCTCAATAACGCTTTTCGCATCAATCTTATCCGTTATAGTTTCACTGACACGTGACAAGCCTTCAAACGCCCTTTCTCTAGGGGCCTTGCTTTACGTGCTTATACCTCTTTTCGGAGCTATTTTCCTATCAATGCCCGTTCTAATGGTTAGAACAGACATAAGAATTGCTGACGCGCCTCCGTTAGAAATAGTGGTGGTGCTAATTCTATACGCGTTTTTTACAGCCCTCCTGCTTTCAAAACATGCCTTATCGAGGGTAAATGCATTGTTTGATGAAATGGTCACTACTGAAGAAATAATTCCTGAGATCGATTTTCCAAAAATTTTCCAAAACATACTCCTAAACTTTTCAATTCTTCTATCCTCAATTCTAATTCCGCTTAGCATTGTCGGATGCGTAGTAGAAATGAGCCTTCTATGGCTTATTTTAACAATAGTAATGAGCATAGTTCTTTTCTCCTCCTTATCAGTGAGAAAGAGATTTGAAAACATGAAAGAGGAAAATATTTTTTCAAACATCCGGGTGCCATGGGGTCCTCGCAGAGTAATCCTAATATTATTATGTACTATTATCTTCCAACTTTTTCTAGAGCTTATTATAACCCTAACGTTTCCAAAAGCTTTTCTTGAAAGTTCAACGGCATTAATATTAGGAGAACTTGCATTAATAACCCCATTACTTCTCTATCTTCTGAAGAAAAGAATAAGCCTAGGCTTTCTCGGCGTAAATACTAAAATCACAACTGCCGATTTTAAACTCATACTGCTAATGCTGCCATTGATGCTTTTAACGGGAGTTCTATCCGGCATACTAGTTCAAACACTTATTCCAACCTCTCCCGAGTTTGAAAAATTATTTGGAACATTAATTCCAAAGTCGTTCACAGACCTTGTAATATTAGTTATCATTACGGTTTTAATAATAGCGCCTTGTGAAGAAATGATTTTCAGAGGCTTTGTGCAACGCGGATTAGAATTAAGCTTAGGAGCCACTGGTAGTGTAATAGTATCCTCAATCGTATTCGGAGTCTTCCACTTTAATCCTTGGCAATTCCTCCCGGCCTTCATCCTAGGATTCATACTTGGATACGTGTTTCGAAAAAGTAATTACAAGATATGGTGTCCAATTGCCCTCCATGCCTCTTATGACGTCATATTAATTGCCTTAAGCCATCTTCTGGTTGCTTGATTAAAGCTATTTAATCGCTGTTATTAAGAAACTTCCGGACATCTAATGCCTCTTTCACCACATTGCGCCCGAAAATCTTTGCTGAACCAGAGTCGGGAAGTATTAAGGTCGAAAGTATTCGTAAAATAGTTGTTTTACCACTCCATTAGGGCCGATTAATCGTATATTTCACCTTCCTCGATTTGAAAGCGCAGATTGTCAAGTGCCCTAATTTTCCCAAAGGCTTCACAACATCTTTAACTTCTACGGCTAAACCCACGAATCACTACGTTAAGAAAAAGATGTTTATAAACATTATTTAATAAAATCTCGACCTTTGCTAATTTCTCATCTGACGACTAGAATATGCATCGAACTTTTAATCCATACTTATAATAAGTAGTTTTGATTAAGCAGTTTCTTTGCGATCTGAAGATATGTTTTTATAATTGTGGAGGAAACACTGAACCAAAATATGGTTAAGTTAGCGTTGAAAGGAGGCAAGCCAGTTAGAGAAAAACCATTCCCCAAGTGGCCTGTTTTCGACGAAAAAGAGCTTAACGCCTTAAAAATGGTTTTGGAAAGCGGAGTTTGGGGGACAGGACAAAACGTTAAACAGTTTGAGGAAAGGTTTGCAGAATATCAGAATGCTAAATACGGAGTTACAGTGACAAGTGGTACAACAGCTCTTGAAATCTCTCTGAGAGCATGTGGCATAGGCTGTGGAGACGAGGTAATAACAACCCCCTATACGTTCATGGCTACGGCAACGTCCATACTTTACGTTAATGCCATACCTGTCTTCGTCGATATAGAGCCAGACACCTATAATATTGATCCTGATAAAGTTGAGGAAGCGATTACCGAGAAGACAAAGGCTATTCTGCCTGTTCACATAGGCGGTAGGCCTGCAAACATGAGTGAGATCATGAGAATAGCTGAGAAAAACAATCTTCATGTTATAGAGGATGCTTGTCAGGCCTGGGGCTCAGAATGGATGGGAAAGAGGGTTGGGAGCTTTGGAGATTTAGGATGCTTCAGTTTCTACTCTAGCAAGAATATGACTAGTGGTGAGGGAGGCATAATAGTTACAAATGATTATGAGCTGTATGTTAAAGCTTGGAGTTTACATAATTGCGGCCGTCTTCCTGGAAAAGCCTGGTATGAGCATTATCTTCCGGGAACAAATTATCGCATGACCGAGTTTCAAGCAGCAATACTCTTGGTTCAACTTGAAAGGCTTGACGAGCACACTAAGAAACGTGCTGAAAACGCGGAATATTTGAATAGTAAGCTTTCCAAGATAGATGGTTTAAAGCCTTTAAAAAAGGATGATAGAATTACTAGGCATGCTTGGCATCTTTACATATTCCGTTACGATCCAGATGCTTTCGCAGGCGTGTCGAAGAACGATTTTGCAAATGCTATAAGGGCTGAGGGCATACCTGTCAGCGTGGGTTATTCAAAGCCCCTGTACAAAGAACCCTATCTCGAATATTTTAAGAAATGCCCATTATCATGTCCTAACTATGGTAAAGCTATAGACTATTCAAAAGTCCAGCTTCCCGAGGTGGAAAAAGCATGCTATACCGAGGGACTGTGGATCCCCCAGAATGTTTTATTGGGCTCGAAGGAAGACATGGACGACATAGTTGCAGCAATCGAGAAAATCAAGACGAATATAGATGAGCTTAAGCATGATTGAATAGTTTTTCACTGGCTGGCTTAATCTATTATCTCGGTTATTATTGCAAATCTCTTGGGCTTTCTCAACCTGCTCCTTATCTAAAGTGTAAGAGGAGCGTACCTGATCTCTGCCAGAGCCGAAAAAGAGCATCGTATACCAACGGGTTTTCAGAATGCCATTTCAAAAGCCCTTTAAAAAACGGGTTTCTATTAACGACTTCTAAGCCTAAAAAATGGCCAATTCTAAAAGAGCATTAGACTTAGCGCTTTCCCTACTCATCTCTCTTACGTAGGTTTTTCCAAACAGCGTAGAGGCTATTAGCTTTTCTAGAAACACGTGTCCTTAGGCAATAGTGGATATTTTTACCAATTAAGCATCAATCATCCCCATCTCTATAAGCATTAGATTCCTATCCTTTAGAGTAGCTTTTTGATGAAGCTTTTTGATACGCGTGACTTTTACAAAGTAATTGCGAAAATTATGTGAAAGTTAATATACTACCCGTATGTGTTTTCTAATGGCAATGAGTGGTAAAGGCATTCCCCAATCTAAGCTAGTAGGCATGCAGGTTTATGACCCCGACTGTCTTTTCATAGGTACTGTGAAAGAACTAGGCATAGTTCCTGGGGAAGGAGGGATAACTCTTTACGTTTCAACAAAAGCCGGTAGTGTTGTTGAAATAAGCTGGAGCGATGTAAAGACTATAGGGGACATAATCCTTCTATCTAAGAAAGTTGAGATACCTCAACCAGCTGTCGCTCCACAACCAGTTCAAGCAGCCCAACCAGTAGCACCTAATTGTCCAAAGTGCGGCAAGCCTGCAACATGGATCCCTCAGTATAAGAGATACTATTGTTATACATGCAAACAATACCTTTAAAATCCTATCAATTTTTTCTCAGCAATTAAATGTGATGAGAAGCACGAAGGTCAGTGATGAGTCGATGTAAAAGATTCCACTACTTCCTTAAGCACATTGTAACTGAACACAAGGTTTTCTATCGAAATCCTCTCATTGTCTCCATGGACCATTCTGAACCAATCATAATAGCTTCCTTCAACCTTTAGAGGCTGGAATCCATATGCAATTATGCCTTTCTTCCTGAAATATCTAGAGTCTGTTCCGCCTGTTTTAGTACATGGTTCAAGTCTTGCTTCCGGGACATGTTTCAGGAGAGCTTTTTCAACAACTTCATACAAGGGCGTGTCTACCGGCGAAACTGTTGGCTCAGATTCTTGGATAAAACTTATTTCATATTCAAGCCCTTGGAACAACTTATCGATAATTCTGTTTACATCATTCTTAGAATATCCTGGAGGAACTCTACAATCCACCGTCAATTCACACTCATATGGTACTACGTTTTCTTTTACACCGCCTCGTATTACTGTAGGAGTCATTGTGATTTTTAGCATGGCCTTAACTGCCTCACCTAATCCCTTATCGATTTCAGTCAATTTTTCCAGCATCTTCTCAACATCATAACCCTCCTCTGTAAGGGACATCATTTCAAGCAAGGACTCAACGTATCTCCAAGAAGGTTCAACCTTTTCGACATCTCCCTTAAACATCGATATTCTGTCAAGAAGTAGACGCATTTTTTCTATGGCATTGACACCGAGCCCAGGTATTGAGCCATGAGCAGGAGAGCCTCTAGTAACGATACGGTACCAGAAAACTCCTCTTTCCGCCGTCTGGATATCAAATAACCAACCTTTCTTTGTTAATATTCCCTCTCCACCCCCCTCGTTTATAACATAATCTGCAATTATTTTTTCCCTATTCCTTTCAAGCAAAAACCGTATGCCAGAGCCTCCTTTTTCTTCATCAGCGGTTACCGCGAAGACAAGGTCCCCATTCAGCTCTTTATCAACCATTTCGCTGAAAATCATAGCTTCAACAGCTATCATACTTTTCATATCCATTGCTCCCCTGCCCCAAACGTAACCATCTCTAATGGCTCCTGAGAAAGGTGGGATTTTCCATCTACTAGGAGTCGCTGGTACAACATCAGAATGTGAAAGAAGAAGCAAAGACGGACCTTTAGAGCCCTTTATCCTAGAAACCAAATTACCCCTACCCTTTTCATACTCTAAAATCTCAGATTTTATCCCTCTTTCCCATAACCATTCTTTTAGAAAGGAAGCAAGTTCGCTTTCGTTGCCCGGAGGATTGCTTGTGTCAATCTGTATTAGGCTGGATAGCAGTTTTACAAGTTCCTCCGTATTATTCACATTAAATAACCATTGTTAACGGTATAAATTCTTTTTCCAAGAATCTTTTCGGCCTAAGAAACGCGACAGCGGGTTCTAAGATCTTGCGAAACCTTGTCTGACATTATTGAGCTTAAACGTTCTTTTTATAAAATCTCAACTTCCTATTAAGGCCTTAACTATCTTAGTCCAGACTTCAGCGATATTGTTAAGATTATATCCTCCTCCACCCAGTATGATTAACGGGCCTATGATTGATTTTGACGATAATTCTTTGAGAAATGAAAGCATAGAAAGGTGAGAATATGCGCTAAGGTTTAAATGAGTAATCGGATCTTCACTTATACTATCGACACCAGCTTGAAGAATCGTTAATTCAAAGCTTTTCTGAGATATAAACTGTTTAGCTTTATCCATTTTCTCTTCAAACTCATAGTCCGATGCACCAGGCCTCAAGACTAGGTTCAACTTAGTTCCTACAGCAGCTCCTCTTCCAGTCTCGTTTTCAAACCCGGTTCCAGGATACAAGTACCGTCCATTCTCATGAAAATCCACTATGTAGAGATCAGGGTCTTCATAATAATCATACATTACTCCGTCGCCATGATGAGCATCTAAGTCCACATATAATATTCTTCTCAACCCGTATTCCTTCCTAGCTTTTTCAATAAGTACACCGATGTCGTTAAATACGCAGAAACCAGCGGCTCTTCCACGCCTCGCATGATGCAAGCCCCCCATCGGATTCATAGCGTATTTTATTTCGTGTTTCATCAATGTTTCAAAAGCAGCCAAAGTAGAGCCTACGACATACGAGGCTGCTTCAAACACTCCTGGGAATGCCGGAGTGTCACCATGGTCCAATAAGCCTATGCCTTCTATAGACATTTCCCTGACGAACTCAACATATTTTCCATCATGATACAGCATTATTTCATCGACAGTAGCCATCCTCGGCCTTATCAAAAGAATCTTGTCGTTGGAAAGAAGCCCTTCTGATTCTATGGCTCTGAAAAATGCCTCCATCCTTTTAGAATTCATCACATGGTTTGGACCAAAACTATAGGATAATAGCTCATTACCGTATACTAGACCGAGAACCTTCTTTTCCGAATCCATAGCGGTAGAGAATACTCTCCAAGTATTAATTCTTAACGCTTAAATATTCAGCACTTATGGGCCTCTTTTTTCATTCCAGCGGGCTCAAGGTTTACAGATATCGTTTTTATGACCGTCATTTCATCAATACTATATCCAAGACCTTCCCTCCCCATTCCGGAATCTTTGACTCCTCCAAATGGAAAGTTCCCGACTCCGTGTGCAGGAGCATCATTAACGCTAACTGTACCCACTTGTAAGGTCTTGGCAATCCTCCACATTCTGTAGAAAGAGTTTGTGAAGATGGCGGAATCCAGTCCAAAGTTGGACCTATTTGAAATCTCAATAGCCTCCTCTTCGTTTTTAACCCTTATTACCGGTAGGACTGGACCAAACGTTTCTTCCCATGCAATCCTCGCTTCCAGCGGGACCTTATCAAGTAGAGTCGGCTCGTAGATCAATCCATGTGATTTACCGCCTACAAGGAGTAAAGCACCTTTATTAACAGCGTCTTCGACGAGTTCAGAGACATGACTTAACGCCCTTTCATTTATCAAGGGACCAACTTGAACACCATCCTCCCAAGGATAACCGAATTTCACTTTTTCAAAACTTCCTTTTAGCTTATCAACAAGCTTGTCCGCAATATCCTCCACGACTAAAGCCCTACTTATCGCGTCGCAACGTTGACCAGAGTTCTTAATAACTCCTAGAGTAATCTTCTCAGCAGCCAAGTCGAGGTCAACGTCTTCAAGAACTATCGCAGCAGCCTTTCCTCCTAGCTCTAAATGGAGTTTTTTAATGCCTGCTTTAGCAGGTATTTTAGAACCCACATCAGTGCTTCCTGTGAAACTTACTGCACCCACTCGAGGGTCAGATATAATGGTGTCTCCGACCTCTCCACCAGGCCCTGTCACGACATTTAAGACCCCGTCCGGTAAGCCTGCGGCTTGGAGCACTCTCGCCAGCAGTAAGGACACTATCGGCGTGTCGCTTGCAGGCTTGTGGACGACACAGTTGCCTGAGACTAAGGCAGGGGCTATTTTCGCAATCGGAGAGAAGAGAGGATAGTTGAAAGGAGTAATCGTCGCAATAACGCCGACAGGCTGTCTCAAGACTATCGCGAATTTATTCCTTGTATCATCAACCCAATCGCCAGGTATGTATTCGCCATATATCTTCCTCGCTTCCTCAAGCGTCAACCTCATCCTTTCTCTCGTAGCTTTGACCTCACTCTTAGCGTAGACTATAGGCTTACCCGCTTCCGAAACCAGTATGTTGACAAAATATTCTTCATATTTCGCTATTAACCTCGACGCTTCCTCAAGTATCTCTATCCTGTCTATTGCCGCAAGACTCCTTATCTTATTTTGAGAAGAAACTGCTTCTGAAATCGCCTGCAAAGCCTCTTCCCTACTACCTAGTGCAGCCTTTGCTAAGACTCTCCTAGTTGAAGGAGATTTCACGTCGAAATACTTTCCACTTTCCGGCCTAATCCATTTCCCACCTATGAAGAGCCTGAACTTTTTTACACCATCCTCCTCATCGTAAACATCTCTAAACTCCTTTGGCAGAGTTACCTCATCGAATCTGTTTGAAACCATAATAGCCCGTTCATCTCATAACCGGTTTATAAGCTTTCCCCACATACTATTAAAGGAATGAACCAAAAAGAATATCTTTGTGTAAGCTATAGTTAGAAAAAAGAGTTAAATTGAATAATCCCACGGTAGTGTTTCCGAAACCTAAGAGTGTTGTAATAGAGGAGCGGGAGGTTCCTAAGGTTGAAGGAAACCATGTTCTGATAAGGACCAAGAGAAGTCTAATCAGCATGGGAACCGAGTTGACTATCCTAAGCGGCGAGTTTCCTCCTCAATCATACTGGGCAGGCTATGGCAAATATCCATTCGTCCCAGGCTATGATAATATAGGTGAGGTCGTAGAGGTCGGTCCTGATGCTGATAGAAGTCTTATTGGTAAAACTGTTGCATCCTACTCTCCCCATGCAATGTACGTCTCTGCTCCCCAGGACGAGATTACGGTTGTTCCTAAAGGCATATCTGAGGATGAAGCCTCGTTCTTCACGATTGCGGAAATCGTTATGAATGGTGTTAGGAGGAGCCAGCTTTCATTCGGAGAGTCTGTTGTAATATATGGTGCGGGAATACTAGGGCAATTAACTGCGAGGATCTGCAAGATAGCAGGAGCAATGCCAGTTATTGTTATCGATGTCTCTGATGATAGGCTTGCGCATCTGCCTGAGAACATTGTCAAGATAAATCCATTAAGGCAAGATGTTGTTTCAGAAGTCGAGAGATTGACTAAAGGGAGAATGGCAGATATTGTCTTCGAAGTCACTGGAAACCAAAATCTGATTCCAGAGGAGTTTAAATGCTTAAGAAGGCTCGGTAGATTCGTTGTGTTAAGTAGTCCAAGAGGACCAACATATTTTGACTTCCATGATTTTTGTAACGCACCCAGCTTCACGATAATAGGTGCCCATGTGATGTCTCATCCACCGGCTGAAACCCTAAATAACCCGTGGAGTAGGAAAAGGCATACTGAACTATTCTTCGACATGCTGTTAAGCAAGGAGCTGGATGTCTCAAAAATGATAACTCACAGAGTACGGTACAGGGATGTCCCTAAATTCTATGAGCAACTTTTGGAAGACAGGTCGAAAACGCTGGGAGTAATTATCAACTGGGAATAATTAGTTAAAAGTGTAAGCTCATGGTTCTATAGAAACATATATTATTATTTTTAAAAGAAAAGTTTTTATAGGTACTTTTACCGTCCTTTTCCGATGGATATGCTTGTAGAACCCTTAATAATAATGGCCATTTCACTGTTAGGTCTACTAGTAAGCAGCCATATAGCTATCAGAAATGCTGTAAAAGTCTCTGAAATAACGGGTCTAGAAAAATCGAGAATAGGTTTCACTTTTATTGCAACATCCACATCTCTACCAGAGCTTGCAGTAGCTATTTTCTCAACTATATCTGGAGAGGGAGCAGTATCCGTAGGTAACGTCCTAGGATCTAATATTTCAAACATTTGTTTAATAATCGGAATCGGTCTTATTCTCTACTCTTTAAAACCAGGACGAAGAGGGTTGGAAAAAATAAATTTTAAGCCTGAGGAACTAGACATGTTATATCTGGGAATTTTCACAGCATCCGTGATACCTATTCTCCTTATAAGTTTCCTTCCGGCAACCAAGATAGTTGGGCTTTTACTGATAATAATCTACATATACTATAGTTTTGAAATAATATCAAAGAAGAAATTGCCTCCGGAAGAGAACAGTAAAGAAATCGAAGCTATGAATCTAAAAGAAAAGAAAAAGCTCTTTTTTTATCTGATTTTCTCATTTTTAGGTATAATTGGAGTTATTATAAGTGCTGATTTCTTAGTGGACGCTACTATCAAGATTGCTCTCTTGGCGGGAATTTCTCCATATTTAATATCTGCTACAATTATAGCCGTTGGAACAAGCTTCCCAGAGCTCTTTCTTGACGTTCAGGCAATGCTTAGAGAACATACGACTTTAGCTTTTGGAGACGTTATAGGAAGCTGTTTTACGAATATAACACTAATACTTGGGGTAACACTTCTATTTTCTCCTGTTAGAATTAGTATTGAAATATTTTCTGACCTGGTGACTTTCTCCATACTCGCGAATATAATCCTATGGTATTTAATGCATAGAGGAAAGCTTAGCTTTAAAGAAGGCTTCCTATTATTGTTGCTTTATGTACTGTTTCTCGCATCAATCATGGGAATAGTTATTTTCCCAGAGTAGTGTGATAACTTTCAGCAGATCTCTTGAATTTTCACCAAAGATTCCTTAACCATTAAAATCCCTCTTTTCCCAGTGATTCTATTCATCATATTCTGAATATTCTTAAAGTCTCCTCTTACAAATATTGTTAACATGCACTTGTGCTGATCTAGATGGATATGAAGGTTTGAAACAATTAGGCTGATAAACCTATGTTGAACATCCGTTAATTCCTCTTCTAAACCATGTTCATCATGATCATAGACTATCATCAGTGAACCCGCAACTATATCATCCTCTTTATATGGTGTACTAAGGAAATTTCTTATCGCCTGATGTATGATCTTAGACCTATCGGATCTAGTGGATTCTACAAACTTATCAAGTTCCCTTACTAAATCCTTTGGAAGCGTTATAGATGTTCTTACTATTCTGCTAGCCATAAAGAAAAATTAGAAGGGTGAATCATATAAACATTGTTCATATTGCTGTTTCTTAGCTATCATTAAAATCTAGAAGCAATGAGGAGTATTGGTATTACCTTATTTTAAAAAAGTAATACTTATAAACACCTGAAACGTTCAGAAATGGGTGGTGAGAAGAATGTGGTTAATAATATCCTGGTGGGCTGCGATATTGACAACAGCAGCATATATCTACTCTAAGAATCCTAAGACGTACCGCTTAGACTGGCTTTGTCTAATGCTCTGGGGCTTAACGGTAATGGTGCTCGTTGATCACGTTATTGGCTTCATTACTGATGGAGGAGAATTTATAGAAGTATCTACAGAAGGGTACATCGAAAATGGAGCATTGCTTGGAATTACGATGCTAATACCTATATTCTTAATATGGGAAATAGGTGCACTTGTTTCTAAGAGGAAAACTCAGGTTTCAGAAAGCTTAGAAAAGAGGTGAAGACTATGGCGTGCTTCCTAACTCCGATGGTAGTAGCTGTTTTCACGAGCATTTTCAGAAAGAAGATTCCCAATATCTTAATGATCAATATTCTAAACCTTCTACTGTGGGGCGGAGTTGTGGGTCTGGCTATTGAACATTTTGCTCGCGGAGAAGTAGTGCCCTATCCTCCATTTCTGACTGCAGGACTTGAACACGTCATTCTTGAGATGGTAACAATAGGTATTCCGATGACAATGTCTGTATCAGGGGTCTGGGGACTCATTGTTTTAACGGTGAATGGTCCTCTTAATAGATTACTCAAGCCTAGCAAACTTGGCTTAGCAAGTATTTCTCAGACTCGAAGATAATTTCTTTTTTAAAATATTTTTTAATATACCTTAGGATGATTACCTTTAAAAAGCCATGACAAGTCAGGTGGATTGATTCTTTTATCAATTTTCTCAGCCAATGCATGGACTACTATCGGCAGGGCTACTGTAGCATCACAATAACAAGCTACATTTCTTCCTATTGAAGATTCTTTGCCCCAGCTTATCGCTTCCTCAAAAGTAGCGCCCGATAATCCTCCCCATTGTGGACTGTCAGTAGTTATCTGAATAGCGTATTCGTGCGGTTGATCCCTGCCCTTTACGAACTCTAATGCTACTGCTATCAACTGTATGAAATCTTTCGGCACTCCTCCACCGATGTAGATTACTCCCGTCTTCTTGCTTTCGGCACCTATTTTAACGATCTCCTCAAAATCTTTCATCTGGTCCACGATTATCTTCTTATTCTTCTTGTAACGAAGTATCACGTTAGC
>JAFNIT010000029.1 GCA_017601345.1 Candidatus Brockarchaeota archaeon
GCTCTTTTCGGTACAGAAGAGCTTGCCAAGAATGTCATAAAAGCACTTGGAAACAAGAAAGCGGTTCTTCTTAAGAATCATGGTATAGTCACTTGTGGGAAAGACTTGGAAGAGGCCGTCGACGTCTTATTATGCGTAGAAAGAGAGGCTAAAATCATCCTACTTTCTAAACTCTTAGGTGGACCGAAACCTCTTCCAAAATATACATTGGAATTGGAGGAGAAGTTATACACAGAGCAAATTAAAAATGTTAATTATTAACAGATGAAGGAGGACTTGTTTAACTTAGTAATGTTAAAAACAATTAAATAGTAGATAATTATTGAATAATCTCTAAATGAGTACACCAACTAGAGTTTCATCCCTAAAGAAAATCATTGGATTATCAATTATCGTTATAGTAGTATTTCTGGCAGCCTCATACGTGTTTTTCAGTTATGTTCAGAGACAAACTGGACAAGTTAATCAACAACCAGAGTTTACTCCAACGCCAACGCCAACACCAACGCCAACGCCAACGCCAACACCAACACCAACGCCAACGCCAACACCAACGCCAACGCCAACGCCAACACCAACACCAACGCCAACGCCAACGCCAACACCAACACCAACGCCAACGCCAACGCCAACACCAACACCAACACTTGAACCTTCTCTTCGTAATTTTGCAGAAAAATGCGGCATTAGTATAGGGACTTGTGTAAGCTATTATCCCCTTATAAGTGATGGGATTTACAGGGAGATCTTAGCTAGAGAGTTCAACATTATAACGACCGAGAACGAGTTAAAATTCGGACCGGTACATCCTTTTCCGGGAAGTTACAATTTCCGACCTGCTGATGAGATTGTGAGATTTGCAGAGGAGAACGGGATGAAAGTGAGAGGGCACTGCTTAGTATGGCATAGCCAACTTCCCTCCTGGATTACATCTGGTACTTTTACCAAGGAAGAGTTAATGGATATTTTGAGGGATCACATCTACACTGTTGTTGGGCGTTATAAGGGTAGGATATACGCTTGGGATGTAGTAAATGAAGCGATTGCTGACGACGGATCTTTAAGACGAACGATCTGGCTTGAGACAATAGGCCCCGAGTATATTGAGCTGGCGTTCAGATGGGCTCACGAGGCTGATCCTGATGCGCTTCTATTCTACAACGACTACGGTGCGGAGGGATTGGGTCCTAAATCGGATGCCGTCTATAATTTAGTTAAGAGCCTTAAAGAAAAGGGTGTGCCGATACATGGCGTAGGTTTACAGATGCACATAAGTATAGAATGGCAACCGAACCTCAACGATGTTTTTGCCAACATCAAACGCTTAAACGAACTTGGCTTAGAGGTTCATATAACTGAAATGGACGTACGGATAAGAGAACCAGCAACCGAAGATGACTTAATCAAACAGGCAGAGGTATACCGTAATATTCTAAAGGTCTGTCTACATGCAGAGAATTGTAAAGCCTTCGTAATGTGGGGCTTTACAGATCGTTACTCATGGATTCCGAGCTTTTTCAGTGGCTACGGTTCTGCGCTGATATTTGACGAAGATTATCAACCGAAGTCTGCATATCACTACCTATTAACTACCCTACAAAAATGCTCAGGATGATTTGAAACACATGTTTCCAGATTCGGTTAAGCAGGCTGTTAAGAAGGTTATTAAATTCTAATCTTACCAATGTGTTAATTATGTGGAAGAAGCTAAGGCTGCTTTGGAAAGATCCCTTAAACTCCTTAAGACGGATCATTTCGATCTATACCAGCTTCACTCTGTAAATTCTTTGAATGATGTTGAGCAAGTCCCGGGAGTGCTGTTGAAGCATTGATCGAGGCCCGAGAACAGGGCCTCACAAGATACATCAGCTCTACTTCACACTCTGAGGAAGCTGCACTTGCATTGCTTGACCGCTCCGACTTTGACACCATGTTTTTCCCCTTAAACTGGGTTTCTTGGCATCAGGCAAACTTCGGCTCAAGGGTTTTTAAAAAGGCTGTTGAAAAGGATATCAGCATACTTGCCATCAAGGCTTTGGCTAAAAGAAAATAGAGACCTGATGAAAGGAATAAGTATGAATGGCCAAGGTGTATGCTGCTGTAGAGAGCTTCGAAGAAGGTTCTCTCGCCCTAAGGTTCACCCTATCCCTTCCTGTAACATCTGCTATAAGCTCGAGCAAAGTCGAACTATTATGGTGGGCGTGCGATATTGCAGACGATTTCAAACCATTATAGGAAGAAGAGAGGAAAAGAATAATCGAGTTAAGTAAAAGCCTTGAACCAGTATTTCCTCAGTAGGAGGGAAATAATTTTTTAATAATTTTTTAAATTTCTGTTGGCAAAATTCCGATGCCTAAAGAAATATCCGTAGCTTATAAAATATCAACTAGAAGCTTTATAACGAGACTATTTCCAAGCCTGTAAAAGTATGGAAGTCTAACATAAGTAAACCTTTTCTACTTTTTGAATTCAAATCTAAGAAGCTGGCAAGACCGCAGCAAACACGAGATATTCCTCGGAAGCCCAGGACAGTTTTGATAAGAGGGATTGAGAAAGTAGGGATCTTAAAAGCGACGTGAAAGTGATGATCCAAGGCTCACATTTTAAGCATATGCTTGGAGGACCTTAATCTTTAGATGTCAACGTGCTATTACGGTTCATTGAAATAGACAGTCTCCTTAATTAAAACACTAATTTATTCCAACAAATATCTTCCATTTTTATGAGCGCATACTCGAAACCCTTTCCCTCTTATTTCTCCTGAGGACGATTTAAAGGATGAGCAATGATTTCTAAGAAAAAGTAGAGAAATACGGTATGGAAAGGAGTTTATCCCATGGAAACCCCGCACGCGAATGCGCGCCAGTATAAAAATGTATGCTCCGGCCGGGATTTGAACCCGGGACCCCCGGCTGTCTTTAACCTAGATGTTCGAAAGGCCGGTATGCTTACCGGGCTACACCACCGGAGCATTCTGAAGCGTTTTTGTTTGGGGCCTAAAATAAACTTTTCTCAATCTTTTTCCAAAGATCTTAATAGCTTAATGGGGAGTTATAGAACATCTACTTGGCTAATCAGACTTTGCATTCACATGTATATAGGCTTCTCAGCCCCCAGTATCTTGTTATTCTTCAGAAAAGGGATCTTACTTTTCTCAATCTGCCGGTGGTTACGTCTGGAATTAGGCTTGCCAGCTCAACCGTTGTAACTCCCATGATTATAGAGTCGTGAACATCGAGCTTGCAAGTACTTTTAACCTCTTCTCCGAACTCTACTACAAGCGTCTTCTCATAGTCCAGCGTTTCGCTCTCAACCGTCAGCTCCCTGATAACCGCTATCTCTCCCTCCAGCTTATGTCTAGTTGTACTCGTAAGCTCCTCCTACCAGTATACGTGACACCCAATGCCTCAGCCAAGCTCATCAACAACTGTCATCGCAGCGCCAGTATTAACTAAGGCCTTGCATTTCTCAGAACTCTTAAGGCCCTTCAACACGACGTCTGACTTAACAATCATAACTCAGTCAACAGAATAAAACTGGATAAAGGTATTTTTTACATTTGCTTTTTCGGATATTTCAAATGTTGAGGGTAAATATTGTATTAGCAATCTTTGTCCTTTATCAATAGTAACCAACAAATGTTCTTTCCATTATTCCAATGTGCAAGAGGCCTACCAAACGGTGCTTAAAATTTTACGGTGAGTCAATATACAACATTTTAAAAGACTGAGGAATTTGTTAATTCATAAAGAAATGTTTAAACCAATGAACGTAGTTTTTAAAACAATAAGCAAAGATTCTACTTAACTATTTTGACGTAGATTTTTTCGCCTTCTATATCGTATTCTTTAAGCCCTTCTCTCTCAGCCGGAACCTTGGTTTCTACCTCAACTATGTTGGCTCTAACCAGGCTTGCCAGTTCTTTCAAGAGTGGTTTAAGCCTCACGTACCCTTCTTCAGTAACCCCGTATACGGTCACGTTACTAAGTATGTCAGTGGGGTTTAAGCCGAGCTCCTTCCTGTATGCTTGGATCCTCCTGGCCACATCCCTCATATATCCCTCAGCGATTAACTCTGGCGTCCTTCTAGTGTCAAGTACGGCGAAACCGGGCTTATCTGAGACCATTACGTGATTCTCAGGGAGCTCGTATTCAAAAACCAAGTCTTCTCTCAGTAATTCAAAATTCTCCCCATCGACATTAAGCAGGAACTTCCCTTTTTCATTTAAGATCTTAACAACTTCTGCTGTCCTACTTTCTACGTGTAAAGCTATCTTACCAGCTTTATCCTTGAACTTTGGACCTGCAGTAGAATAGTTCAGCTTCACTATTGTTCTAACGCCCGCATCCTCAAGGCTCTTACCCAATACTACCTCCTTGACATTAAGCAACTCCCTAAGAATTTCAAGCCTTTTGCTTACGCTTTCAGAGTACTCATCTCTCAGTATTAGTACTATCCTTTTTAACGGCCATCTTCTTTTTACTCCAGCCTTCATCCTAGCCCAATTGCCAAGGCTTATTACTTCGTTTATTCTCTCAAAATCTCTCTCAAGCTCATTGTTTATGAGGTTTTCATCAGGCTTGGGCCATTCTTCAAAATTCACTGATTCAAGCGTTTTCTTATCGAATTTTTTAACAACTCCCTGATAGAAGGCTTCAGCTAAGAAGGGTGTCATGGGATTCATAAGCCTGCTTACAGTACTAAGGGAGTGAAAGAGCACAGCGTATATAGTCATTCTCCGGTTAATCTCCGCAGGGTCATCACTCCAAAGGTCCTTCCTGACCATTGGGACATATTGCCTGCTTAATACCTCTATGATGAACTTCTCCATGGCCCTCGCAGACTCGTGAATCCTCATAGTATTGAAGCCCTCTGTCACTGTATTCACAAGCTTCTGGAGGCATGACAAGACCCATTTCTCAGGGTCTTTAACACCCTCACTTCTTAGAGCCCATTGCAAACTATACTTGTCAAAATTAAACCCGTCATACTCAGCATTCTGCTTCAAAAGCTTACCGAGGTTGAAGAATGTATTCAAAACTTGATACGGTCTCTCCATCATCTCATTAAAACTGAAGTTTATATTCTCTATGGGATTCGTCTTCCAGAGAAGGTAGAATCTGCAAAGGTCTGCCGAATATTTAGTAATAACATCCTCCGTGTTTATCACATTACCGAGGCTCTTACTCATCTTATTGCCTTTCTCATCGAGAACTTGGCCGTAGAAGAGGAATGCCTTGTAAGGTGCCTCGGGCTTACCTGTAAGTATAACGTTCTCCACGAGGAGCGTAAAAGCCCAGCCTCTAGTCTGGTCTATCGACTCCACTAGAAATTCTACGGGAACAAATTCTTTAAACTCCTCATCCGTAATGCTTGAATACGGTGCAGCACCGCTATTATGCCAAGTATCGAGGACAAATGGTACCCTATGCATGACTCCTCCGCATGAACATTTGACCTTAATCTTATCCATCCAAGGCTTATGGAGTTCAAAATTCTCACCATCGGGAAGGCTCAGGGCTCTTTCGACAATCTCCCTTCTGGAAGCTAGAAGCTCTTCCTTACCGCATTTCTCACACACGAATATGGGCATTGGAGTACCCCAGACCCTCTCCCTTGAAATACACCAGGGCTTACCTTCCTTTATGAATGAGAGAAACCTGTTCTTAGGAGGATTGTAAAAGTATTCTACTTTCGAAGCCGCTTCAACAAGCTTGTCAACAATCTCATCAAGCCAATAGAAGTATTCGGTTCTAGCCAGCCATATCAGCCTATGCTTAGAACGCCAGCATAAGGGGTATTCGTGAATTATCTTCTCAAACTTAAGTAGAAGACCCTTTTTCTCGAGGAGTTCTACAACGATCTGGTCAGCGTCTCTTGCAAAAACCCCCTTAAAAAAGCCGGCTTCTTCAGTGAATCTCGCTTCGTCATCGAAAGGTGAGAAAACAGGTATCTTAAGCATCTGCGCTAATTCAAAGTCTTCCTCACCGTTGGCTGGGGCAATATGGACTACGCCGGTTCCAGTAGTGACGTCAACGAACGCTGCAGTAACAATCCTGTGGACTCTACTATCCTCTTCTTCAAGCTTCTTCTGATGAGGCACTTCTTCAATAAGCGGATATTCGTATCTCTTACCTTCAAGCTCGATTCCGAGAACGCTACCCTCAATCACGTAATCTGAAATATTTAACTTACTCATCAAAGAGTCGACGAGATCCCTAACCATTATCCATTTCTCATCACCAACCCTGACTATAGCATACTCCGCATCGGGATTCACAGCCAGAAGCTCATCCGTAACTATTGTGAAGGGCATCGTCGTCCAGACTAGGATGTAATCCCCTGTTTCAAGCCTAAGCTTAAAGTAAATAGAAGGGTCCTCAACCATACTGTACTCTTGACCGACCTCGGCATTGCTTAACGAAGTCTGGCAGCTTGGACAGTAAGCCACAACCCTATAACCCTTCCCGAGGAGACCTTGTTCATAAGCCCTCTTAAGATACTTCCACTCCCTCTCAATATATTCGTCCTTGTAAGTAAAATACTCCTTATCATAATCCATGAACATTCCAAACCTTCTGTCAACTCTCCTCCAGTCGGCATGATACTTGTGAAGAATCTTCTTAATCTCCTCAATGAATTTTTCCTCGCCAAGTTTAGCAAGAGCCTCCTTCTTATTAGAAAAACCAAGTTCCTTCTCAGCCTCAATTTCAACAGGTAGCCCCTGACAATCCCAACCGGCTCTGAAGAGAACATAATAGCCCTGCATCGACTTCCATCTGTACCAGAGATCCTTGACAGCCCGACCCCATGTATGACCAATATGCGGACGCCCATTTAGAGTTGGCGGCCCTTCTACATATCCTAGTTTCCCAATATTCTTTTCCCGTCTGATAATTCTCAGCTTCTCAGGTATCTTGTTCTCCTCCCAAAACTCTATGACTGTGTTCTCAAGCGACTGTGGACTATACTCGCCGTCGAATAGTTTTTCAAATCTGTCTTGAAACATTTTTCACTATCCTTCGTAAGCATGTTTTTCTTACATTCCCCTTTAAAAGTATTCCTTCTTGGAAAAATATTGTTATTCCAGTCCGGTTACGCCTTTCTTCCTTTTTTCAACTACTAGTCTCTGGTTTAGGTTGGTAGAGGTCTATTTATACCTACGGGTTCACTCGTAATTATTTCCTTCCAGAACGTGAAACCGCGCTTCGATTCTATGGTCAACGAGTACGCAATTATCGATAATCTTTAACAAACTGTTTTTCCCCACAATTCACTATACGCTATTAAGATCCATATTATCTTCTCGTTCAAATGACATTAATCCTTCTCAACTTCCTAATTCTTGCAAATGTTCTATGAAGGTTCTTACTAGGACACTACGTTGCTGAAGCAAGATAGCTCGTTGAATATGATCGTTGAAATAATCCTGCTATAGTGGTATTGTCCCTACCAGGTGCTGGGAATGCTACGGGAATGAAAATCTAGCGTTCGGTTTATGCTTAGGTTAATCGAATAACACGCCGTGGTTTAAAAAACAGGGTTATAGGCATTAAGTAGCATAATACGTAACACTATCGTTTATAAAATGGAGCTTTTTATAATGTTTTTAACGTTTTTAGTCCATAATTCTAGTCTTTTCTCGAAGAAAAGACTTATTAACATGCTAATCTGAGCAAAAAGAGGACGAAAATCATGTCTGAGGAGCTGTCTCTGGCGGCTATGTACAGGATTCTCCGCAAATCAGGAGGCGAAAGGGTGAGCGAGGAAGCTGCCGAAGAGCTATCCAGAATACTGGAGGAAATCGGCGTAAAAATAGCGAGAGACGCAGCACAATTGGCTGTCTTTGCCAAGCGCAAAACGATTAGAGCCGAAGACGTCAGAATGGCTGCTAAAAGGTATATGTCTCAGATATCGGGCACGTAAGATTTCTCCTGTGGAGTATTCGCATAAAACGATTTCCTAAACTTGCTGCTGGTATAATACCGACTAGAACGTCTTAAAAAGCCATACCTATAGCTTGTTAACAAACTGAAGCACACTTAATAATGTATTTAACTCGTTATATGTCTAGGAGAACCTTAACCCTTGCTTCTTTCGAAGTTTCCTCTATCTCCATATCGTGGAGGGTTACTGCCTTAACCTGCGTACCGCTAGTATGATAGCCCTGCTTAAACTTTTCCCCCCTCATCGTAGCTCTGAGAATATAATTATTCTCTTCTTTCTCTATTTTCACTTTGAATTCGGAGAAGACCATCTGATCAGCGTCGAGCCTTATCAGTATTGCCTCTAACCACTTATAGAGTAACATCTGAATGTCTTCTGCTTCAACGATTTCCACAACTGTCTGCTCAGGTCTTATCAGAGAGATATCAGTTATTACGCCTGTTAAGCCAAGTGCAGCATTTTCAAAAGCCTCTTCCAAATTACTCCCGTATGCCTGCACATATACGTCCGAAGTATGCTCAGGATAATCATACTTACCGGGACAGGGCTTCACGTTCAAAAAGGAAGAATGCTAGAAGATAAAACTTTTTCCCTTGCCTAGTCTAAATCAACTTGTTAAATAACATCCGTTTATTTTAGAAACATTCTCCTGAGGTCTTCAAGGCTTCTCTAAGAATTTTTATGGCGCAGAAATCTGAACACATAGAACATGCTCCTGAAGCCTTTGGTTTTACCCTACTATATATTGCAACGGCCTTCTCAGGGTCTATAGCGTTCTTAAACTGTTTTCCCCAGTCTAGTTGAGACCTTGCCTTGGCCATCTCCAAGTCCTTAAGCCTAGCCTTGTCTCCAAGTTTAACAATATCCGCTGCATGAGCAGCTATCCTCGTAACTATCACCCCCTCCTTAACTTCTTCAACGCTTGGGAGACCGAGATGCTCAGAAGGCGTAAGGTAGCAGAGGAAGTCTGCGCCAGCTAATCCAGCTAAAGCTCCTCCTATTGCTCCGACAACGTGGTCGTACCCAGGCGCTATTTCCGTCACGAGGGGGCCTAAGACGTAGAATGGTGCCCCCTTGCAAACTGCTTTTTCAAGCTTCACATTAGCGTTTATCTGGTCTAAAGGCATGTGTCCCGGTCCCTCGACCATTGCTTGAACACCAGCAACCCTAGCCCTTTCTACGAGTTCTCCTATTGTTAAAAGCTCCCGTATCTGGAACCAGTCTGAAGCATCAAATATGCACCCTGGCCTAAGGCCGTCTCCTAAGCTAAGTACGAAATCATACTCAGCAGCTATTTCAAGAAGATAATCAAAGTTTGAGTATAGCGGGTTCTCCTTATCGTTGTGGAGGATCCACGCTGCTAGGAATGTTCCCCCACGGCTTACGATACCCATTAACCTGGGATGTTTACTTATTTTCCTAACTACTTCGCGAGTAACTCCACAATGGACAGTCATGAAGTCGACACCATCCCTAGCGTGTTTTTCTATTGCATTGAAGATATCGTCTTCAGTCATATTGACGATAGAGCCTCTTTTACCCACTGCCTCAATCGCAGCCTGATAAATGGGTACTGTTCCAACGGGAACATTAATCTCCTTCAATATCCTCCTCCTAACGGCATCTATGTCGCCGGCAGTGCTGAGGTCCATGACAGTATCGGTACCATACTTGACAGCAACCCTGGCCTTCTCCACCTCAAGATTAATGTCGCAGAGATCCATGCTTGTCCCCACGTTAGCGTTAACCTTTGTTCTCAAACCCTCTCCGATACCGATTGGATGCATGTTTTCACGCTTGTTATTGCGGGCTATTATTACGGTGCCGCTAGCTATCCTCTGACGGATCTTTTCGGGGGATTCGTCTTCTTCCACAGCAACTATTCTCATCTCTTCGGTTACACGACCTTCTTTCGCAGCTCTCATCTGGGTCGTCATAGGTGGGCTTCTAATCCTGCCTGGGCTTTTAACTATTCCCCTTTCAGAAAAAGTTCTAGAATAGTGTTGCAACTATTCTTAGGATTCTGAGTAAAACTCCTCCGATAGCTATTGCGAAAAGTATTTCTGAAATGGTTATTATAAAGGCCTTTCTCCAACCGAATTCTTTGACAAGGGTCGCTATAGTGGCTACGCATGGTATATAGAACATTGTCACTATGGTGAAAATCACCATTTGAACAGGTGTTAATAATTGTGAGAAATCCCCTGTTCCAAGTAGGCTTGCGAGCATTATTAGGGCGAGCTCCTTTCTTAAAACGCCGAATATCAGAGATATTCCAATTCCCTTCGGTAAACCCAGCCACATTACTGTAACTGGGCTCAAGAGCTTGTTAACTACTTCAAGAAATCCTAATTCTTCAACAAGCTTAACCGTAAATGTCGCAGCAATTATTAATGGAAACGCTATTTGTAGAAATTCGATAAGCCTAAACCACGTCTGTTTCAAAACCGTTTTAAGATGTGGAAGCCTGTAGTCAGGTATCTCCATTATGAGCCCCGTAGGCTCTCCTGGAAGAACCTTAAACGCAAACCTCCCTAAGAGGAAGACTAGGATCAGGTTAAAGACGTAGAGAGCAAAGGCCCATTGAACACCCAAGAATCTTCCTACTAGGCCGAGAATTATTACGGTGCGGGCGGCGCATGGTATGAGAGTCGCGACAAAGGCTGCGATAAGCCTTTCACGCTGAGTCTCCATTATCCTACATGCCAAGCATGCTGGAACATTACAACCATAGCCGAGTATCAGAGGTATGAATGCTTTACCATGCAACCCCATCTTATGCATAGCATTATCCATCAGGAAGGCCACACGACTCATATAGCCGGAATCCTCTAGAATGTAAATAGCGAGGTAGAGCGGAATCACATAGGGTAATGCTACGGTAGCCCCAGCTATCAAACCTTCAATAATGCCCCCCCACAATAACTCGCCAAGAAACCCTGCTCCAAGAATTGACGTTAGGAATGGTTTAAGCCCATAGAGAATACTGTTTAAAAGCTCTGCTAGAAAGTTTCCCAGGACAAATACGAAGAGGAACATCGATGAAAGCACAGCGCTCATCAGCAAGTAGCCGAAGACTTTATGCGTAGTTATTTCATGAACTTTCTCTGCTAAAGTCGGCTTAGACGGTGGAATTATTTTCTGAACATCCTTCACAATACATCCTGCCACGCGGTAACGTTCAGAAGTCATAAGGGTTGGACAAGAATGACCATACTTTCCTTCTAATTCACCTCTTATACTATTAATTAGAGGAATTATATTTGGATTCTTTTGAACAACTTCCTGTTCGATTTCCCTATCGCCTTCAAGGAGTTTTATTGCAACGTACCTTGGCGGATATGGTAAGTCGATGTTGCTAAGAGACTCTACAAACCTTTTTATTGCGTTCTCAAAATCCTCCCCATACTCTACTTTCTTCGGCTTAACCTTTTTCTCGGCAATTTCAATAGCCTTTTCCAGAAGCCTAAATATTCCGACACCTTTAACAGCGATGGTCGGTGTGACAGGTATTCCTAAAATTTCACTGAGTTTGTCAATATTTATCTCAATGCCTTTCTTCTTCGCCACATCTATCTGGTTTAAAGCTATAACCATCGGGGTTTCAAGTTCCATGAGTTGGAGAGTAAAGAACAAGTTCCTTTCAAGAATCGAAGCATCTACAACGTTTATCACAACATCAGGTTTTTCGACAGCTATGTACCTTCTTGAAATCGACTCTTCTATGGAGTAGGTAGTTAAAGAGTATATTCCCGGAAGATCAACGATATCTATTGTGTAACCTTTAAAGTGAAGCGTGCCCTCTGCTTTCTCCACAGTCTTACCCGGCCAATTCCCAATATGCTGATGCAGACCCGTCAAATAGTTGAATAATACAGACTTACCTACGTTTGCATTACCAGCTAAAGCTATTACCAGTTTCTTCTCACCCATCACATTCGACCTTCACAAAAATCTTCTCAGCCATGCCCCTTCCTATGGCAAGCCTGTATCCACGGACGATGACTTCTAGGGGTCCACGGAAAGGAGCGGACTTCACAACCTTTATCTTAGTGCCAGGTGTAATACCCATGTCCATAAGCCTCTTCTTAAGACCCCATGCTTTCCCATAACCCGATTTAACTGAAACAACTATGCCGCTCTCCCCTTCTTTTAAAGCAGTTAACGGGACTCCGGTGTTTTCAGATTCCTTCAAGCTCATCTTCTACTTACTTCCCTAATGCGTATGATTGAGGCTAGGCGATTGCTTACTGCATGTTTATTCTTACCGATTCTAATCTTTACTAATTCATCTAGCCTAGGTTTTTCAATAATCTCCACACGCGTACCGGGAACTATTCCAAGGTTCCGGAAATACGCTAGGGTTTCAGCATCTTCTTCAATAAGCTTCACTACAACACCCTGCCTACCAATCGGAAGCTCAAGCAGAGGTAGAGTCTTCTCTTCCAAGATTTTTCCTTGTCTAGTTGGTATGGGATTCCCATGGGGACAAGTCTTAGGATAATTCAAAACCCTTTCCAAATGCGCTATAACCTCTTCAGAAAAGCTGTGTTCAAGCATGCAGG
>JAFNIT010000008.1 GCA_017601345.1 Candidatus Brockarchaeota archaeon
TGAAATTTAGAATTGCTGTTTTCATATAATGCGGGGGGTGGGATTTGAACCCACGAACCCCTACGGGACGAGGTCCTAAGCCTCGCGCGATTGGCCAGGCTACGCGACCCCCGCTTCAGACGATATCTTCTGTGTCACCGAATATAAGTATTTTTCACGTCACGGTGCTCGGGAAGAAATTTATCTTTCCCAAAATACTGGTTCTAAAATTACAATGAGAAGTATATTCTTCAAGGAAGGGGTGCTTTTCGCGCTTGATTCCTCCAGACTCCCACATAAAGAAGTCTGGCTTAGGCTCCGGAGTGCGCGTCAGGTAGCTTCAGCGATCAGGGAAATGAGAATTAGGGGCGCTCCTTTAATAGGAGTCGCAGCAGCGTACGGGCTTGCTTTAGACGCTTTAAAATACAGGGGAAATGATGCTAATAGGCTTAGGGATAGAGTTTTGAAAACATCTGAATACCTGAGGAGTGTTAGGCCAACTGGAAGAAATCTCAGCTGGGCAATAGACAGGTGTTTAAAGGCCATCGAAAAGGAAGATACCGTTAATGGAGTTAAGAAACGGTTGTTAGAGGAGGCGGAGAAAATAGCCGATGAGGACGTTGAGACAAACCTGAAGATTGCTAACAACGGGCTAGAGATAATAATGGACGGTGATAGGATTCTAACGCATTGTAACACTGGAGGATTAGGCACCGTCGAATATGGTACAGCACTCGGCATAATCAGAGTAGCATGGGAGAAAGGGAGGAAGATATTCGTAATAGCCACTGAAACAAGACCATTGCTTCAGGGAGCTAGGCTCACCGCCTGGGAGCTTAAGAAATACGGTATTCCGTTCAAGCTGATATGCGATTCTATGGCTGGCTACGTGATGTCTAAGGGAATGATCGATAAAGTACTAGTAGGTGCCGATAGGATTCTTGCAACAGGGCACGTTGCCAACAAGATTGGGACACTGACACTCTCTATTCTAGCTAAACATTACGGCATACCGTTTTACGTTGCAGCACCACTTTCCACTTTTGACCTTACAACCAAGCCTGAAGAAATACCGATTGAAGAAAGAAGCCAAAAAGAGGTTACCCACTTCCTAGGCAAACTAATAACGGTTAAGGACGTTGAGGCCATGAACCCTGCTTTCGACATCACGCCTCCCGAACTGGTCTCAGGAATAATAACTGAGAAAGGAATAATCCGACGACCTTATAGTGAGAACATACCTAAGTTCTACCAGCAGCAATTCTAATCCTAAGATATTGTAAAAAGTAGGCTGGACAGAAAATACTTAAAGCATTGGTTCAAGTTTAGGATAGTCATATTTGCTGTATGACTTTCCACACTTCAAGGAGCCATGCACAGTACGCATTCTCAGTAAATTCGCCATTCTCTCTTTAAAAGTTTTTAAAATAATATGATAGATAATATTACGATTAAAACGTATGTATTGAAACTTAGGAAGATGGTTGGATGAAAGCGATTGAAGAGCTTATCGCGTGCTATCCATTCTCAATATTTAAAGCGTGTAATGAGGAAAATGAGGATAAGTGGGCCGAGCCAGACTCGAACTGGCAGCCTCCTGCGCCTCCTATGCGTTTTTCCGCATGTCAGGCAGGCGTCCTAACCACTTAGACGATCGGCCCTGTTGTCCAGTAGTTATTCTAGCAAGGGGAATTTTAACTTTTCTCCTCATAAATGGCAGCAAAAATGCCTTTATAATCTGCTTTCCCGTTTCCTACTCGAATAGTGCTCCTAGGCCAGCCATTTCCTCAGCGGGCTTTTCTTCCTTCTTCTCTTCTTTCTTCTCAGCCGCTACCTGCTGTGCTGGGACTGCAGCAGGTGCCACAGGGCCTATTGCTAGGGGCGAAGAGAGGACCTCGTCTATATTGATCTTGGAAAGCGATGATACGAGTACTTTTATCCTAGCCTCGTCCGGCTCTATGCCTGCTGCTTTTATTACTGCCTTAACCTTCTCTTCAGTTATCTGCTGCTTCGCGGAGTGTAACAGCAGGGCTGCGTGTATATACTCGGACATCAGTATTCACCTCAGGACTTCTGAGGCTTTCCTTAACTTGGTGTTTTTAAGCTTTTTCAAGGCTCTTCTCCAACTGCTCTGCTAGTGCTCTGGCTGTTTGTAGCATTATTTTAACCGTGTTTTCATCGTAATATTCTGATCTAATACCCAGGCTAATAGCTTTGGAGAAGGCTTCTCTAAGCATCATGCCGATACTTTCGGGCGTTGGGAAGAGTATTGTTAAGGCTATTTTCAAAGCGTTTTCGAGGCTCTTGGCTGCGCTGTTCTTGATGTCTTCTACTGTTATTGACAATGATTCCTCGGTGTAAACAATTCCATCGCATAATGCAGCATATGTCTTCACATAGGCCTCCACAGGCCTTATGTTTAGCTTCGAAAGCACTGCTGCAAGCTGTGGTGTGATAACATCGCCAGGTTTCGCTACAACAGTATCCCTCGTTATCCATATGCTTCCGGTTTCAATCCTAGTGGGGAGGCCCACTTCGTTCAGAGAAGATATGACTGGACCGGCCGGTAGGCCCGTGTTCCCAGCAGGGACGACGATCTCTCTGTCGACGATGTCTCCAGCGCTCAACGGCAACTTTATGGAGTATTTTCTCAATTCCTGTTGCAGCTCATAGGGCTCTTCGTTTGAAAGTATCAGCATGATTGAGCCGCTGGAACCGTATTTTTTCAAGAATCCCATCATCTTTTGAGAGCCTGTTTTCTCTGCAGCTTTTTGCAATAAGGTTGTTTTAACGTGTTTGAAGACAGCTCTACCCCTTAATCTTTTTCTGGCTTCGTTTATTGTAGAAGCCTTAACTTTGTAGGTGTTTACGAGCATTACCGTCCTATAGGACTCCAGTAAGTTAAGAATCTCGTCGACAATCCTCTTTTTTAAAAGGAGTTGCTTACTCAAGATTTTCTGCCCCCGTAGAATACTTTAACTATTTTGCCCATCGTTGTTTTAAACCCTACGAACCTTATCGTTGCCGAGTGCGGAATCCTTCTCTGCACGGCAGAGATTACTGTCTCCGCATTCTCTAAGAGTTGTTGAATAGGCATTTCCTCATGTCCTATCTTACATGATGCTGATAAGCTTGATTTTACCGTTATTCTGACACTCTTCCTAAGCCTATCAACTATTGGAGATATGGATGAAGCAGGAGGCACGGGAATAGGCATTTTGTTCTTCGGCCCTAGGAATTGCCCCAGCACCTTGCCGACTATCGGCATGAGAGGTGCCTCTGCTATGAAGAAATCGTAGGATTGAGCGGTCTTCCTACAGACCTTCTTCTTCCCAGCCATCGAGTTCAGAGAATCTCTTGTTATATACTCTAGTCCAAGGTTTCTCGCTTCAGGCATTAACGATCCTTCGGTGAAAACGCATATTTTAGGAGTATTCTTATAGGGGCTGTGTGGAAGCTCCACTAGTTCTGTGAACCTTTGGTCGGGCTTTGAAAGGTCTATGCCGCTTAAGGAAAGGATTATTTCAACGCTCTGCTTAAACTTCCTAGCCTTGTTATACTCTTTGGATAATGCTTTTCTCAAAGCCTCTTCTATCGAATTCCTAGCTATGGATGTTGCCACCGACATCCTTACGCAGCCTCCTTGCTTAAGATACTGTCATACAAGCCTTTTTCAACCTCCTTAATAACTTCTTTAGGAGACTTAGAATCCACTGTAACCCCCATGCTCTGGCATGTTCCAAGAACCTCCTTAACAACACCCTTGAGGGATTTAGCGTATGTGTCGTTAATCTTCATCTTAGCTATTTTGACAACGGTCTGGAAGGATATGTTGCCCTTAGCCTCCCTACCCGGTGCTCCTGAGCCCTTGTCTACGCCGGCCTCCTTAGCTATTAGTGCAGAGGTCGTTGGAGTCTTGAGGATGACTGTAAACTGTTTCGTTTCAGTGTCTACTTCAACGTCAACAGGAACCTTCATTCCCTTAAAGTCCTTCGTAGCCTCGTTTATCTTGGCCACGACAGCACCCACATTAACGCCTAGGGGGCCCAATGCTGGGCCCAGCGGCGGACCGGGTGACGCGTTTCCACCCTCCACTATAAGGCTAATAGTCTTTTTAGCCAGTTTTCAGACACCTCTTTCAGCGTCAGAGTTTTGCAAAGCCTTAAAAATATTTCTTGTCTGCCTAAAGCTTCCCCGAGGATTTTTCCACTACTCTCACACTATCCATTTTAAGGGTTATTGGGAATGGTGCTATGGCTCCGTCAAGCTCTACAGTAACCTCGTTTCTCTCCGGGTTTATTTCTATTACTTTAGCACGGTTCTTCTTGAGAAGACCACTAACTATCTCGACAGTGTCCCCGACCCTGATCTCCGCGCTGACAGGTTTCTCCTCGAAATACTTTTTAAACTCGTTTACGCTTAAGCTACCCTGCACTCTTCTCTTAACATACTTTATGTCTCTTATAGCCTCCTCCACAGGGAATGGGGAGTCGGCCTCTATGTAGATATAGCCTCTTAAATCGGGTAGGACAATTACAGAGTGCACGGGAAGCCTCTCTGTTTCACACCTGTTCTTTATCAAGAGCGCTGAAGTCATCTCCTGGCCTACTGAGGTTCTTACAAGGAAGAACTTCGGCTCGATTTTTCTACTCTCTTCCATGATGACTCACCTTAGGAAGGGAGGCGTACTCCTCCGAGCAGTGAGGCGATCAAATGTATTACGAAGGCAAGGCCCCCGATTACTAAGAGGCCTATGAGGAACACTTTTAGAGACAGCATGAAACTCTCTCTATCCGGCTTCTCACTAACCTTTAGAACGCGAATCATTGTCCTTACTTTCTCTCTTATGTTCATCCGAATTCTCTCAAAACCGTGGAGATATATCCTTTTCCCTTCGGCGGTTTAAATAGTGGAGAGAAGTTTTTTAACATAATTCTCCGGGTTGAACTTCTCTAGATCAGAATATTTCTGTCCAGTTCCAACGTAAATCACTGGTTTTTTCGAAACATAGGACACTGAGAGCGCTGCACCACCCTTATCATCCGCGTCGAACTTTGCCAGTATGATTGCGTCATAACCCACTTTACTCTGGAAGTCCAAGGCCTGGTTCCAAGCATCGTTACCGGTTAAAGCGTCTATAACCAGTATGGTGTAAGATGGCTCGACGATCCTCTTTATTTTCCTCAGCTCATCCATCAGGTTGATGTCAGTATGCATTCTCCCAGCAGTGTCTATTAAAACCGCTTCAAAACCTCTGCTCGAAGCATACGCTACTGCTTCAAAACCTACGCTAGCAGGATCTGACCCATATTCTTTCGAAATTACTGGGAGGTCAAGCGACTTCGCATGCTGGCTCAACTGCTCCACAGCCCCAGCCCTGAAAGTATCGCTGCAAGCAAGTAAAACGCTTAAACCAGCTTTCTTAAGCAGATACGCGACTTTAGCTATCGTCGTCGTCTTACCTACGCCATTCACCCCTATGAACAATATTTTGAAAGGCTTCTCAGACTTCTTCGCCTCCTCAACTATGTCGAACCTGTTTTTCCCTAAGGCTTCCAATAGAAATTTCTCCAGCTCCTTCTCAACAATCCTCTTAACGGCATTCCTGTCAAAAATAGGTGTTCTCTGGCCCTCCAATGCTTCTGCAATCTTGTTTTTCAACTCGTCTACTAGCGGTAGGGCTACGTCGCATGAAGCAAGCTTTAAGCCATACTCGTCCAGAATCTTCTCCAGCTCCCTTCTGTTTAACGGTCTTGTCGAAATAGTTTCAACAAGAGACTTGAATAATTCGCCTACTTTCATGAGGAACCCTATTTCCTAAGCTTCTCGTAGAGAGCCTGAACCCTACCCCTGCTCTCCTCTATCTTAGCCTGCAGAGTGCTTATCTGCGATTCGATCGATCCCCTTGCGTTATTCAATTCGTTTATTCTCTTCTCCACGAGCTTAAGCGTCTCCTCAAGGCTTCTCTCAATCAATATCCCTGAGCCCGCGTTTACTAGAAACCTGTTAGTATCCTTGAGTAGGGCTTTGCCGTAGACCCCCCCACCTATGTCGATGAATAGCTCAACGCCCTCGCCAGCCTTAGAAATATCTTCTAGCGCGGATTTAGAAACCTGAAGGTCGTTTAAAGAGGCGAGTATTATCTGGTATCTTGACCTCAACTCATCCATAAGGCTCTCGAAAGACCTTAATTCTGTTATTGCCTTTCTAAGCTCCTCCTCGCTCATTGGATTTCAGGCTTAACCTCCTTCACACTAAGTATTTTAATATTCTCCCTCTTAACCCTATGCTTGCTCCCTATGAGGGAATACGCTTTTTCCAGAGCAACCTTTTGCGATGATGCTTCCACCTCTATGGAGAAACTGGTTTTTCTCAAAGGCTTCTCGAACACCCCTGAAACCCTGAACACCGCCATGCAGCATACTCTGGATAAACCCTTATTTAAAAACTTCCGGCTGAAGAAACTGCTAGCGATATATCCATGAGTTCAGACCCTGTAGTGGATTCTCCGACCAATATACCATAGGAGTTTGCAAGCATCCCCAGTCTTATTAGCGTTAAACCATCGTTGACCGTAATCGCATAAGTCTTTAGCTTCAACAAGTCTTCGATGAGCTTTTTCTCCTCCTCACTAAGGAGCTTCGATACAAAACATATTTTCCCACCGGTTACTGCAAGGGCGCCGACAGCCATGTAATTTGCGAGGGTGGAGAAACCGTAGTCAATGCTTAAGGAGTCAACTATTTTCTCAGCATCCCGCTTAGATACCCTCGGGGAGAACAACACGCCCTTATCGGATAGGAGCATCATATTTCCCCAGGCCTTGAGCTTGCTCTCCACGACCAGGACTTCCCTACTAAGTTTCTTCAGCTCGCTCAACTCCTCGTCATCTACAGTATCGGGAACGATTATGAAATTCGAATTTGCCGAGATCATTGAGGACACGGCATGGACCCCGGCGATGTTTGTGACAGCTATGGAATCGACTTTTAACACTTTGATGATTTTTCTTAGGAACCCTTGGGGAGCATTCTTGTTAACAACCGCACTCTCCCCGAAAACTTTAGAATAGGCACCGATGAAGGGGGTTTTCCAAATGGATGCTTTAGCGATCTCCATGACCTATCGCTTCTACGGAAGCCCCAGTACTACCTCATCTTCTTCTACAACAGCCTTAATCTTCAGACTTCCCTTTAGAACCCTGTTTAGATTAGAATGAATGTAGCCGTTTAAGTCGTTACTTATAACCACCCTCTTACCCCTGAACATTTTAGATGCTTTCTCTCTTATTTTTCTGACAGCGACTTCACGCCTATCCGGACTGGGAGCATTCTTAACCCTCGTCAGGTTTATGGAGACAAGAACCTCGTTGCTCCTACTCATGTTAACCACCTAAAGGCCTATTTTGCTCCTCCTCCAGTTCCTCCAACGGTGTGTGAACCTTACTTTCCCACGTGTTTTAGCTATTACCCATGTTGGAACAGAGTATGCTCTCTTCAACTCAGCCTGCAGACGAAGCTTCTTCCACAGTGGCTTGTTCCTAGCCAACCTTATTCACCCCCGTACCTTCTTAGAAGATAAGTATATCCTCTCCAAGATCTCCTTTAGCTCAGCGTCTTCAACAGGTATTTTAAGCTTGCCCTGCTGCGCCAGCACTATGAGATATTTCTCAACCTGATCCGCCAATTGAGGCTTGACTAGCCTAAGGTTGTTCAAACGGCTTCTCGCCTCGGGGGTGAAGACAATACGGCTCAGCGTCTTTACTACTCTCCTCTCTTCTTCTCTTCTTCTACTCTCCTCTAGCTCCCTACGTTTCTGCTCCAGAATCCTTGCAAGCTCCTCGTCCTCGCTCATGCTTCCCTAACTACCTTTCTCCCCGACTATCTCAAACGACAGCTTATCTAAAAGTGACACTCCTTTTGGAGTAAGCCATCTCCCCTTACTAGTCTTAGTAACTAACCCGGCTGCCTCGAGCTGTTGCAGAATCTTCCTTATTATGGCTCCGCCAGCCTTAACCTTGTGAGCCCTCCTCATCGGGTATTTCTTCCTCCCCCCGTACACCTTTCTGAGCCTTGAAACTCCCATTGGGCCCTTCACGTAGAGCTTCCTAAGAATAGAAGCAGCCCTCACATACCACCAGTCTAATCGGTCAGGTGGCCTCTGTCTGTGAGAGCCTGTTTTAACGAAGAAAGCCCACTCCGGCATAGTTACTTCCTTAACATTCTCTCTAAGGTATTCTGCCAGTCTCTCTATTAGCCTATCCGCAGGAACCGCCTTAACGTGCACAGCCTCCAAGGGCTATCGAGAATTAGTTTGGAAGCGAAGGTTTTATAAGGTTTAACAGGGGGCTAAGGCTGGATGAGGTACCTCATATGTTTTTTCGATTCAAGCATGCAGCTGGTCCCTAGGGAGATTGCCTCCCATCCTCAAGTGGTTAAGAATGCTTTGAGAAGAGGTAAAAAACCATGTGAAACCATGCTTGAAAGGAGTAAGCATCATAAGGCTATTTTGAAGCTTAAAAACAGCGAGAAGACAGGGCGACCAGATATCCTTCACACCTGTCTGAAAATAGTTTCAGATTCTCCAGTATACAGAAGAGGGTTGATGGATATTATTGTTCACACGATTGAGGGCAAGTGGGTTGTTTTCCGAGATAGGATAAGGTTTCCAGTAACCTATGACAACTTCATAGGTTTGATGGAAGAGCTCCTGATAAAGGGTAGGGTTCTCGACCGGAGCGGCAGGGTTTTAATGGAAGTGGTTCCGAAGGATTATGTGCTTAAGACCTTTGCACTTTTCCCGCATAAAACAATGCTTAGCGAGAGGGGTGTAAGGGTCGAAATAGGAGACTACGTCAGCAGGATCCTGAGCGCTAGGAAGCCAGCCTGCTTCTTCATAGGAGCCTACCCTAAGGGGAATCCCTCCAGGGAGATAGTGGAGATGATAGATGAGGAAATATCCATTTATGAAGAGATTCTAACCGCTTGGACGGTAACCTCGTGGCTAACATACGAGTTCTTTAAGCAAGGGCTAACTCATGAATATTCTTGACGCGATAACCTTCTCGTAAACATCATCGGATTCTTTAACTTCAGAAAATAAGCCGGCTAACTCCGCTATTTTCTGAGCCAGTAGGTGGTAACACATGTATGCTTCCCCAGTCATCACGTAGAAAAAGAAATCCTTGCATGAACAATACTTTACTGAGGGAATTACTAGATACTCCTCTCCCCTGCCAACTATGATCCACCTAACCCTTTTAGAAGGATAAAGCATGTATTTCTTAACTCTTTTCAACACCACTGTTTTCAGGGCTCTCCTACCTCTCTCGCCGAAAACTCGAGTAAGCTTTTCTTCACACTCTTTTGTAACACCTTTCTCGGCGAGAATCTTAGCGACTTCTTCGCATATCGTGTAAACGCTATCCTTATCTTCTACGCTCATCGCGTATTTTCTGAGTTTGAGTAGGACATCTAGATATAAGCTTATTAAAGGAGAGCCAGCGCTTCTCGTAGAAGACACGCTAGTAGTTGCAGACCTGCACATAGGCTATGAAGGTGAGGTAAGGCTCAAGGGAATAGTATTCCCAAGTCTTACTGAGAAAATGATGGAAAGAGTTCTGAACCTGGTTAAGAAGCACAGTATTAGGAAACTACTGGTGGTGGGTGATTTGAAACATACCGTGCATGGTCCCAGGGGACTGGAGTGGAGGGATGTTCCGGTTTTCATGAGGAGGATGGTTGAGGAATTAGACTGGGTGGGTGTCGTTCCGGGAAACCATGATGGAGACCTGTATGCTGCGCTACCTGACGGTGTTGAGCTCATAGACCCGGATGGAATAATCTTGAACAATATCCTCTTCACCCACGGCCATAAAAGAGTCGACCTGATTCTAGAGAAGAAGAGGGAGGAGAATATTATTAAAACGGTTGTGGTTGGGCATTTCCATCCCGCTGTCGAGCTTGTTGACGATCTTGGCTATAGGTATGTCGTACCGGTTTGGGTAAAGGGCATGATTGGTGAAGATGTTGAAATAATCTTAATGCCTGCTTTCAACGAGAATATCGGGAAGCTTACCGTAAACAATCCTGGGAAGATTTCTGAAGAATTAAGGGGTTTTCTGAAAACCGGTTCGATAAACCTCGGCGGGGCTGAAGCCTATAGCCTAGACCTCGTCTTATTAGGAAGGGTTGGCGACATACAGGTTTAGGCTTTAAGCCTCTCCGAAACTACTTGGCCAACGTATAGTCCTGAAGCAGCTGCCTGCGATAAGCCTCTCGTGATCCCGGCACCATCTCCTATCGCGAACAAGTTCTTAACAGTAGTCTCTCCATAGCTGTTCACTTCAACTCTGCTCGAGTAAAACTTGGCTTCAACCCCGTAGAGTAGAGTATCCTGCTTAGAGAATACGCCGGGTAGTAGCTTATCCATCGCTTTAAGCATCTCAACAATATTCGAAAGAATCCTATAGGGTAAGATAAAGCTGAGGTCTCCGGGCGTTGCATCAGGCAGTGTCGGGGAAACTAGGCTTCTGCTGAGACGCTCGTGCGTAGACCTTCTCCCTTGAAGGAGATCCCCCAATCTTTGAACAACTACTCCGTTCGAAATAAGGTTTGCAAGCTTAGCTATTGATAGACCGTATTCAATCGGTTCCTTGAATGGTTCTGTAAAATCTGTTGAAACAAGTATGGCGAAATTAGTGTTATCCGTCCTATAACTATTGTAACTATGACCGTTGACCGTTACTATGCCCTCGAAAAACTCTGTCAACACTTCCCCATTGGGATTTACGCAGAACGTTCTAACATTGTCGTCGAACCTCTTGGAAGCGTATTTTAGCTTAGGCTCGTAAAGGTCTCTAGTTATTTCCTCCATGGTTTCTGCAGGTACTTCCACTCTGACCCCGAGGTCAATGGGGTTACGCTTCATAGGAATGTTCAGCTTTGAAAATTCTCTCCTCAACCATCCAGCACCAGACCTTCCTGGGGCGGCTACGACAAACTTGCACATAAAACTTTCACCGTTCTTCGTCTTCACACCCTTCACCACACCGTTTTCAACGATGAAGCTTTCAACTTCAGACATGATTCTTATCTCGACGCCCTTCTTAAGATCGTCTTTCATACGGCTAAGTATTTTGAACGATAAGTCTGAACCCATGTGTCTAATAGGATTCTTCTGAAGCTTCATACCGGCTAAGCTTGCTTTTCTTCTCCATTCTTCGAAAACATCAGAATCATCACCATAAACTCTATTCGGCGCACCATACCTTAAGAAGATTTTATCAACCCTCCTTATGTACTCACGCGCGTTCTCAATAGAGATAACTTCCGGAAGCCAGCCGCCTATTTCAGGGTCTAGAGTGATCTTACCGTCAGAGAATGCGCCAGCCCCACCCCAGCCACTGTAGATGTTGCAAACCCCGCACTTTATGCAGAGCTTACCTAGTTTTCTCGCAGGGCAATACCTGTCATTTATATCACGCCCCTTTTCAAGCATTATAATAGAGAGGTTTGGAGAATTCTCGAGCAGGCTTAAAGCACAGAATATTCCTGCAGGCCCTCCCCCAATTATTACAACATCATACAATATTCTCCCTTTTCCAGAATTTTCTTGAATGATGTTTTTAAGCATAGCGTTTATCCCTAGATACGATGAAAAGAGTGGGAATACTAGGATCTGGAAAAGTAGGCTGCTCAGCAGCACTTTTCTTACTTCCAGATGTGGACGAGATCGTTCTATACGATATTGTCCCAGATCTCCCAGTGGGAGAAGCCCTTGACCTTCAAAATGCTATTGAAGCCCTTGACCTAAGTACCGAGGTTAGGGGAACAAACGACATCTCCCTACTCCACGGGTTAGACGTGGTTATTGTGACGGCAGGATTTGGGAGGACTGCCGATATGAACAGGATGGACCTTCTCAACAAGAACCTTCCCATAATAGAGGGAATAGCCAAGGAATACAGCGGGGACAAAAATAGCGAGACTGTATTTATAATGGTCACCAACCCCGTAGACGTGTTAACATACGTATTCTGGAAGAAAAGCGGGATAGAAAGAAACCGTGTAGCAGGCTTAGGCGGAGTCTTGGACGCTAGCCGTTTGAAAACGATACTGAGGATGGAAAAGAAAATTAAGATAAGAAATGACTCTTTTTTCGTACTCGGAGAACACGGAGATAATATGATTATTCCTAGAGAAAGAATTCGGAAAAAATATGGTTTAAGCGACACCGAGTTGGAAAACCTACGAGAGCAAACCGTTAAAGCCGCCGCCAGGATAATAGGCATGAAGGGAGCCACTGTCTACGGCCCCGGCGCTGCAGTAGCGAGAATGGTTAGAGCCGTCATGTCTGACAAGGGAGAGATGATGCCAGCTTCCGTAGTATTAGATGGCGAATATGGGATTAGAGATGTTTGTATAGGTGTTCCAGTAAGAGTAAATAGGAAAGGATTCAAAGTGGTTGAGGAAGAGCTTAGCAACGAAGAAGCATCCATGTTGAAAAAGGCTGCTGAAAGAATCCTAATAGTCTTGGAGCAGATAGGATATAGATAGGTTATTTTTGTAGAACATCATGCCTACAAACAAAGTATTAAAAAATGGACCGGGTGGGATTCGAACCCACGACCCCCCACATTTTGTCTCTTTTGCGAGTCGCCAAGCGGGTGTTCTACCACTGAACTACCGGCCCGAATGTTTCCCCTCTGGCAGAATATATAAGTTTTCGCTTACCTTCACCGTGTTTTCCAGACGAGCAATAACCGTTTTTCCTGCAGGTGTTAACATGAAACTGTAGAACAGTATAACGTGTCGTGTGTAAAAGCCTGTAGAGAGGCAGGTTGATGGCAAGTATTGAAGGACTATTCTGTTTTCAAACGAGCAGGAGCAATAAATGGCTATTTTTCCGCCTTCAAACCTGTTTTTATAAGGGGTGTCGCCTTTGCCTTTAGAGAAAACCCATAAAAACCCTCCCTAGTACCGTAGACTAGGTTTGGTGAGTAAGGCTAGGATAAAGATCGTAAGCAACGAGTTGAGCGATCTCCAAAGCGTAGTGGACCAAATCCTTAAGATAGCTAAGGAGAATGGTGTTAAGGTTTCAGGCCCTATTCCGCTTCCCAGGAAAGTCCTCAGAGTCACGACGCAGAAGAATCCAAGTGGGCAGGGGACGATAACCTGGGACAAGTGGGAGCTTCGCTTCTACAGGAGACTGATCTACCTTGGGCTTAACGATAAAGCTTTGAGAGCATTAACCACTATTAAGATACCGCCCAATGTCCTGATATCTCTTGACCTGATTTCCTAAAAGGATCTTTAAATGGTAAACACTTTCTAGACCAAATTTGTCTCTAATCTAGCTGACTTAGAAAAGGGACGTGAAGAACAGAACCTATTTATAATCATGAATAAGAAGATTCTAATCCCATCTTTGAACGGGTTTAACTTCGAAACCCCTATTCGAGTGTAGTATTTTATATTGGTTTCCACTATTCTTAGGCAGTTTCTACACGCCTCGGTGAGGATTTCTGTTGAGAAGGACATCCCGTCCTCCTTCAATCTCATCTTTAAGTAGGCTTCTCGCGAGAAAACCTTCATTCCAGTCTGAGTATCCCTAATCCTTCTCAAGAAGAGGAAGGAGAATAACAGGTTTATGATGAGATTGCCCAAGTATCGCACTATGCTCATTCCTATTGGCTTGCTGCTGAACCTTAAGCCTGTAGCCACATCGGCACGCCCGCTTTCAACAAGGTCGACAAGCCTCTTTAAGTCACTGGGATCATAGGTACCATCTCCATCCATGAAAGCAAGAATACTGCCCCTCGCCATGTTAAGCCCTGCTCTTATCGCTGCCCCATAACCCTTCCTACTCTGTTTGATTACGATCGCCCCCAGGGAGGAAGCTATTTCAGCAGTCCTGTCATCACTAGAGTCTACGACTATAATCTCAGCATCAGGGAGGTTTTCTCTTATACCCTTTATTACACTGCCTATTGATTCCTCCTCATTGAGAGTAGGAATTATTACCGAAACATTTCTGTAATCTTTCAACAACGATGACAGTTTTTCACTGAGAGAAATATGTTAATAACGGACATTGTTCAGAACGATTGAGTAACTGTATTTGAGGCATTTCTGGCATTTTAAGTATTGAAAACGATTCACTTTATTGATAAAATTTTTAAAATAACATTTTAAGGTCTTTTTCAGCGATTTTTAGCTCCTTTATTATTAACTCTCTAGTTTTAGGAAGAGATATTAGTATAAAGGCGAAGTTTTCACGCCCTATTCCATAAATATAATCTTTAATCACTTGGTAAAAAGGTTGCATCAGGCTGTTATTGGAAAGCTCTATGGAGCCCCGTCCCTTTATGGAAAACAGTATCTCACCCTCTCTGTAATTTCTAATGTACTTTAGCACCGTAGAATTTACGAAGTTTTGTGCCGTACGCCTACTCCATTTTGTGCGAAAATGCGGATGATAGGAAACCAGTAACTCCGCCAAATCTTTCTGGTGAATCCTATATTCGCTTACTGGTTTTTCCAGATTAAAGAAGATTGTAGAAATAATTATGAATAACGGAATCGGAGAGATGTTTTCAACATCCATAGCTCTCTTACTATTCACTGGCGGCGGTCTGGGGCCCAGTATGAAGCCAGCTAAATCAACCATCGAGAACTCCTCGTAGGAACTGCAAAGTCTTAATATTTCTTCAGCAAGCTTTTTCGAAAGAACAGTGTTCGTTTCACTAATAACCTGAGAAGGCCTTATAGTTTTCAACTCCTTCCGCAATTCTTCAACCATTCCACTGCTGGAGGAGGATATCTTCTCAATCATCTGCGCTAACATCCTTATTGCATCATCCTGTTTTTCAATCATCTTCTTACTCAGATTAACATCCCTCTTAATGCTTTCCAGAATGCTTAAGATTTCTTCAATACTTACTTTCCCCAGACTCTGAGCCTCCGGTTTTCCAGGAAAGAATTGTTTGATTCTGGAGTCCATTAAATGAGCATTAATGCTTAATAGGAAAACACCTGTAACGATCTTAGGGAAGACCTGGCCATACATCGTGTAGCTTAGCCTAAGTATTTCAGCACATCCCGTTAAAGAGAAGAAGAGGACTGCAAAGTATGATAAGAACATTAAGACATAAACGCTTGTTCTATAGTTTAAAGCTACTTCCGCAGAAAGATATAGGAAAACAAGCTCTAGAAAGAATATGAAAGTAAGGTACATAAACCATTCTGCTAATTTCGGCGGAAGAATAATGTCTGACAAAATATATGAGGCAATGCTAATCAGAGCTATTGCTACAGACCCAAAGTAAAGCAAGTATTTGACGAGTTTATTCTCCTCAAAGGGGGATACTAGTATTTTAATTTGAAACACGAATATTTTGCTAAGAACAGAAACCATGAGAAGTATTGACAGCATCGAAACCACCCCTTTAAGATTCTCAAAGTAATCCGTGCTGGGAGCACCTAGGTAAAACAAAACGGCAACAAAGATCATTAGAATTGGAAGAATAGTGTAAGAAGTAACCCTCATGCTTTCAACCAGTATTAGAAATAGATGCGACCTACCTTTTTCAAGTCTAAGCTTGTCGATTAAGCCAACTGTTAAAGTAATTATCAAGACGACGATTCCGATTTGAAGCAGGGGGACGGCGAGGAAGAATTTTGCAACGTCAAGAAGGATGGAGATAGAGAAAAGGTTTATTGTAGTTAAGACCAATACGATGTAGAACTTACTAAAGCCCCTCTGCCTCAGCCTGTAAAACTCCACGATATCTTCCAGGCTGATCAACCTATGCCTCTTAAGTACTGTGTTGCAATACTTATCTATTTCCCTTCGTCCTTTAAGGAAAACTTATCTATGGGTTTTTGAAAAAGTTTTATCTATGGTCAAAATCAAGGAGGTTAAGATTGGAGTAATTGGCGGCTCAGGCCTTTACACTCTTTTAGAAGCAGTAGGACATAAAATAGTTGAAACACCCTTTGGGAAAACTCCTAGGATAGAGATTGGCTATATAGGCGATATAGCTATTGCCTTCCTGCCAAGACACGCTAAGCCGGGCAGTCTTAAGGTTTCTCATGCAGTTCCACCTTCCGAAATAAATTATAGGGCCAATATTTACGGTTTGAAGAAACTGGGTGTAGAAAGGATTTTTACAACACAGGCTGCCGGCTCGATAAACCCTAATATCAAGCCAGGAGAATTCGTTATAGTAGATCAAGTAATGGATATGACTAAAAGAAGGGTATCTACGTTTTTCAACGGTAAGACTAAGATCAAAGTATTTAAAGACAAGCCTCCGGTTGGTGGAGTTGTACACATTGATTTCACCAACCCATATTGTCCAGAGCTTAGAGAAGTCTTGAAGAGGTCTTGCGAAGAGGAGAATATCTTTTATCATCCTAAGGGCACATACGTATGCACAGAAGGACCCAGGTTTGAATCCCCGGCCGAGATTGCAGCATACCGCATGCTTGGAGCAGACGTCGTAGGCATGACGGGATATCCTGAAGTAGTTCTTGCTAGAGAACTTGGAATATGTTACGCCAGCATAGTTATGTCGACTAACTATGCTGCAGGGACCGGCCCGGTAAAAATCACACATGAAGAGGTCAAGGAAATATTCAACAGGAATATAGATAATGTCAAGAGGCTTTTAACAAGAGCCGTTAAAAATACTCCTGCTGAAAGAAAATGCGGATGCGCTAAGTCCTTAGAAGGGGCGATTGCTTAAATATTCTTTAAAAATTATCTCTTTCAAGATCTCTTGGAGAAACATAATTGCCAAATTCCTTCTGTACACTAATCAAGCGTTCTCTTTGTTCTTCAAGTACTTGAAACAATTCCCGTGGAGCATCCGGAACATTGTCTTTAAAGAATTTTTCTACACGATTAATTTTGGCAATGTTTTCACGTACACGTATGGTAAATTGTTTCACATAATCTGTCTCTGTATACTCTATGCCACGGATCTCGTAGAAAAGCTTCTTCAAATCTTCGTATTTAGGTATCCAACCCGTCGGGGATTTCACAGCGCCTATATCGCTGTGAACTCGCAACTCCATCCATTTCATCCAAACCTGTTTATCTCTACGATCGTTAAGAAATTCTCCTGTTTTTAAATCCCTGAGGAAATAATTGACTCCAAAGATAAGCGGCTTTTTCTTTAACCTTCTGCCAAACTCTAAGTTGTTGCGTATGTATTTCCCTAAGGGTATTGAGACAAAATCTTGAATACTCATTATATTTATTTCGTATTTTCCCTCTTCTTCAGTTATTGCAAAAGTCGTTTCTGTTTCGAGAGCAGCCCCGTATGCTATTATTCCATGTTCCCAGTCGAAACTCTGTTGAACTGGAACATAGCCTCGTGCATCGCGACAACCATATATTATGCCTCCCAGCTCCACTCCGAGAGGATTATCCAATTCAGGATCACAGTTCTTCAAAGCTTTTAGCGATACTGTGTATCTTGCGTTTTTATGCATAGGCGGTATCTCCTCACCGTTCTCATCCTTCTTACCTTCCCACCAATATCCAGTGTAATTTATACCATCCTTTGGAAGCTCGCAGCCCATTCCTAGCCAGTATGGTTTACCGTCTTTAATCAGAACGTTCGAGAATATTACTTCACCAGGCTTAGTCAATACTTCCCAAATAAGCGGATCGTCAACAGGATTAACATCCTTGATTATTCCAAATATTCCAGCTTCAGCGTTAACTGCACGACACACACCGTCAATATTCCTGAGGTAAGCTATATCGTCGGCAAGAATCGTGTTTCCGGGAAGCATCGCCGTCGAAGTCTTGCCGCATGCACTCGGAAATGCTCCAGCAAAGTAGGTTTTCCGCCCTTTTGGTCCGTATACGCCTGTTATCATCATGTGTTCTGCAAGCCAGCCCTCCTTATCGGCCTTGCGAATAGCAAGCCGCAAAGCAAGCTTCTTGAAACCTATGCTATTTCCACCATACTGGGTATTAACGCTGTAAACAATGTTCTCAATATAATCTATGTATATTCTCTTCTTTTCCGGTTCTGCACTTATCATTCTTTCATTCAACTTACCAACTGAATGAAGGACGCAGAAAAGATCGTCTGGCGCATCTCCACGTTTAAAAACTTCGTACGCGGGCCTGTAAAGCAGATCTACGGAGTGCGCAACATACCACGAGTCTGTACACTCCATGCAGGGAATGCTGAAAACAGAGTTCAGAGGACCTAAATGGAGGAATCGCACTATCATTGTACGTCCCTTCATACTGTTTCTAAGCAGGCTTCTTATTTCGGCGAGCCCTTCGTCCCTATCTATCTGATTAAGAGCCTTGTCCAAGTAGTCTCCTTTCGGAACAAGGTATTTGGTGGCCTCTCTGTCCCTACCCTGATCCTGAGGCCCGTCGAAATGATAAGTATGGCCCGGTATTGCAAGAGGAGTTTCTTCCCCAGACTCTATTGCTTGATGCCTAATGTATGCAATATCCTCTTTAGAATCCGTGCAGACGAATATTCTGTCAGGGTTGCATAGTTCAGCGGATTCTGCGATAAACTTATGCACTCTCGAAACAGGTATTGCTGCAAGCTTTTGATAATCCTCGTCGCTCATCCTTAGCTTAAGTGTCCCAAGATATTGAAGCATCGGTGAACCTCCTCTTCCGCCTTTTTGAATTAAGTAAAGCTTCCAATTCGCATGGAAGTACTCTGCTGTACTGTACTTTGCTTAAGATCAAACGTATTCTTACTGCTTGCCGCAATTAGGGGGGTTTTAAAAGTTTCCTCATGCTTCCTGAACTTTATTATGAAAAGGAAAAAGGGGGGTTGAGACCAGAATATATCACATTATTTCAGAGAGGAAAACATTAGCCCTTAGGATTAGAATGTTATCTGTATTTGCAAACTATCCCTTGACAACGCCCGATGGCACTAGCCGAGCAACCTTACGTGAAATCCCTGCACGGTGAGTAACATCAACCACAATATCAGGATCCTTATAAGCTCCGGGTGCTTCTTCAGCGACAAGGTTCATGTCTGCAACTCTAAGATAAACACCTCTTTCCTCCAGCATGTTCCTAATCTGTCTACTCGTGAACCTCCGCATCGCCTCGTTCCTACTAAGCATTCTACCAGCACCATGCGCTGTTGAACCGAAGCTTGTCTCCATAGCCTTCTCCGTGCCCACGAGAACCCAGCTCGCAGTTCCCATTGAACCGGGTATTAGAACAGGCTGGCCGTAGGACCTGTATTTAGAGGGGATTTGCTCATGGGCGGGTGGGAAGGATCTCGTAGCACCCTTCCTGTGGACTACTACTGTTTTCTTTTCCCCATTAACCTTATGGTTCTCGATCTTGGCAATATTATGGGCTACGTCGTAGAGCACGTTTAAACCCAATTCAGAAGCATCCTTATGAAATACTTTCGCAAAACTCTCTCTAACCCAGTGCGTTATAACCTGTCTGTTGAGAAAAGCATAGTTGACGGCACATGCCATGGCGGCAAAATAATCCTTTGCCTCTGGACTTTCCACTGGTACTGCGGCGAGCTCTCTGTCCGGAAGCCAGATGTTATACTTCCTACTGGCAGACTCCATAACCTTAAGATAGTCGCTGCAAATCTGGTGCCCATAACCCCTGCTTCCAGTGTGTATCAACACAACGATTTGGCCGACTTTTTCTATTCCAAAGCCTTTTGCAACCTCCCCGTCATGTATCTGTTCTACAACATCTATCTCGAGGAAGTGGTTACCGCTTCCAAGCGTACCCAGTTGCGGAAGGCCTCTTCTCTTAGCGGTAACACTAACCCTGCTGGGGTCAGCGCCCTTAAGACAGCCATTCTCCTCTATGAATTCTGTGTCCTCTTTCCAGCCGTATCCGCGTTTAATAGCCCAATTAGCACCCTGTTGGACAGCATCATCCAGCTCATCCATGCTTAACCTCAGCTTTCCTTCAGAGCCCAAGCCAGAGGGAATATTATGAAAAATCTCATCCAATAGCTCTTTCAAAACAGGCCTAACATCACCTATTGTTAACGTAGTGGTCAGTAATCTCACACCACAGTTAATATCGTAGCCTACGCCGCCGGGCGATACAACTCCGTCTTTAACATCGAATGCACCCACTCCTCCTATAGGGAAGCCGTAGCCCTCGTGTCCATCCGGCAGTATTATTGAGCTTTTGTATATTCCTGGAAGAGTTGCCACGTTTAATCCTTGTTCTATCGTCTTATCCTGAGTCATTTTCTGCAAAAGTGTTTCGTTCGCAAAAATCTTTAAGGGCACTCGCATACCCTTTTTTGCACCTACATCTACATGGTACTCTACGTCTGAGATTTTCTCAAATTTGTAACTCATTTCTCGGGATCACCCTCTAGGGTTCCTAGTCTCCCCGGGTGACCCCCAGGGTTCTCTAATACTCTAACTTTTCCTACTACTTTTAGTGAATGCCCAGGGTTATTAAAGGTTTTCTGAATATATTTTTAATATCAGACACTTATACTATTATGAGAAATGAGACGTGTTGGAAGTAAAAATCTTAAACACAACTTAGATATGAATTGGGAGAGGGAAACACAAGCTACTTATTTGGCAAAGCATCTTCTGCATACACTTTTCCTGTTTCTGCTTGGATGAGTTCGGCAATCAGACTCGACTTTGCTCTGTTAATAAACGAATTGTGTTGAGCTGAACTTCCGTGGAATAACACTATAACTTTTGGACAAAGGTCTAAAGCCATTTCCAATGCATCTTCAGGGCTTGCCGTAGGCGATGGATCGCCAGTCGGTAGGAAAGCTATGTCGGCATGACCCAAGTCTTTTATTGATTGAGAATATCCTGAGTCTCCGCCGTGAAAAACCCGTATGCCATCAACCTCTATCGTAAGTAATATTATCTGCACGGGATGGAACCCGTGAATCGAACTGGGAACTATTCTCCCCGTTTCCAGATAGATCTCTTTCGATTCCCCTCCCTGGAGCTTAATAAGCTTCTCCGCGGGAACTATGCCCAACAGTGCGTCGTAGACATTTTGCTCGGCTGCAATGAAGCATCCAGTCTTCTCATATATCTTCTGGGCTGTAGCAGCATTAAAATGGTCGCTGTGAATATGAGTATACACTAGTAAATCCATTTTACTAATTTTCTGAATATCTTTCTCACTTAACAGGCTGGCAACATCTATACCGATGGTAAAATTTATAGTTCTCAGAATCACGCCACTGTAACCGAGATATATGAAAGCCATCTTCCCACTAGATAATTCGACCGAATACAGTTCTTTCACAACTGACTTCTCAGATGTTTGAATGAGAGTGGTTGTTAAGACTATTAAGGTTAGAATACATCCGAGGATTAGGATAACAACTACTATTCGTTACCTACTCAATCTGTTTTTATTGCTCTCTATTCAGGCTATAAAGTTTACCGCTAAAACTTTTTCCACGAAAAACTGTTACGGGTTTTAATGTTTTGCAAGAGTAATGTTCTTAATATCCTTTTTCTATTGAACCATGGATGAGCAGGATTAGAAGGAGTAAACTACTTTACTTCGTGCCTATTCTCCTTATGGTTATTCTTGTAGCACTGGGTTTTCTCATATACCATACTCTCATGCCTCAGCGCATGGAAGAGCCCGCAGAAATCTCGTTCAGGGATATTCAAAAACCCGATGAGAACCCTAAGGTTTATGAGTCCGTGGAGTTTAACATTTACTTGGCTGGGAAAATAAAAGATCTTTTTGATGAGAACGAGGTCAACGTGACCTCCGAAGTCACTCTTCCAAACGGTGAGAAATGGAACGTTCAAGCCTTCATCTACCAGATGTATAATAGGAGTTTTTCAGGCGGCGTAGAGGTTTTAACACCTGTTGGAGAACCGTTCTGGAAACTGAGGCTAACCCCGCTTTTCGAAGGTACCCACTTAGTAAATATTTCTCTTTATTCTAAGGGTAAGCTTATCGATTCGCGTATCGTATCCATTAACGTAGAGGGATATTCTCAGAATCCTGGTTTTGCAAGAATTAGCGGCAATTACTTGGTCTGCGATAATGGTTCAGAACTTTTCCTAATCGGTCAAAATGTTTGTTGGTATACGGCTTCGAGGAAAACCTATGATTATGATGTCTGGTTTTAGAAGATGGCTGAGAACGGAATGAATTATGCTAGAATATGGATGGCACCATGGGCTTTCGGCATAGAGTGGAGTGATAAAGTAGGCAGGTATGACCTTAAAGAAGCTTGGAGGCTAGATTATGTCCTCCAGCTTGCAGAGAAAAAAGGCATATACACAATGCTTTGCCTAGTTAACCACGGACAACTTAGGAGAAGCGACGACTGGAGTGGAAACCCATATAACAGGGCTAGGGGAGGACCATTATCTTCACCTGAGCAATTTTTCACAGATCCCGTTGCGAAGGATTTTTTAAGAAGAGGCTGAGATACTTGGTCTCAAGATACGCATATAGTACTCATCTCTTAGCTTGGGAGTTTTTTAATGAGGTTGATTTAACAGACGGGTATAATCCTTCTAACGTAGCAAGTTGGCACAGAGAAATGGCAGAGTATTTGAGGAGTATAGATCCTTATGATCATCTGATTACAACAAGCTTTTCAAATCCCATGGGAGAAGATCTTATTTGGAGAACATCTGGTTTAGATTTCACGCAGACACATATGTATGGTCCGGATGTTAAGGATCTTGCAAAGGCAATTTCAATGGAAATAAAACTATCTCTCCGTCAAAGTCCACGATTCTTAAAGGATACGCCTATTCTGTATGTTAACACACTTCTTTCATTTGCACTGGTTTCAAAGCTTTATAAATGTGGCGTTTAAAAAATGTATACGGATAAGTTAATCGCGTATTGTGGGTTAATATGATCAAATCGTCCCGCTTTTCTGGCAACTCAGAAAAACGATGATACTGAACAGAAGGGAGCGGCGGAACTCTGATCAAAGGAGTTTGGTGGCTCCTTTAAGCCTGAGGATATTAATTGCGACAGCTGCCTGTCAACAGGAGAAAGAGTATTCAATTTATTGTAGGGCTTGTGAGATAGGAAAATGTGGACATGGCAGAAAAGCTCAGAACTATGCTTATTTGCGAAGAATACCCCTGTGAAAAGTACGAAAACTTCTTTAAGATGGCTTCAGATGCCAGAAAGACCTTAGACGAGATTAGGAAAAGCACGTCTTTCCATTAGGAGAACCTGGTCATTATTATTTAAATAGCAACGCCTATGACCTTGAAAAGGTTCGGTGTTACTCATAAAGCCTTTTTAAATCAAACGGAACAGTTTTGCAGCATTTTCAACCAAGGATATAACCACCCTTAACAAGTATTTTACAAACGGGTTCATGTCTTTTAAATACCATTTAGAAAGATCTCTTATCCAATAAAGATTGTGTTTTAAACAAGCCTTCATTATTTCAAACTGTTCCTTAGATGGTTTTGCCTTATACCATTCCCTATCCTTAAGCACTCCCATTGGGACGAAGTACATCGGCACGATCAGGCTCCTGAAGGGCTTAAGCTCGTCGATTAGCTCTAATGTTTTAACTAGGTCTTCAGTACTCTCCCCAGGAACTCCGAGAATTATTGTTGCAGCGGGCACTATTCTAGCATCATGCATTATGGAGAACGCTTCTTTCACTATTTCTGGCCAAGAGTACGCAGGATATGGCGCTGCTTTTGCAGGCATTATTCTCTCAGCCAGTTTCGGCGACCCCGTCTCAATCCCAACTTCAACGCCAATGAAATCGTATTCATTTCTTAAAACTATCTCGGACAAGCGTGATATTAGAGAGTAATTCTCCTGAGCATACTTAACTGCTGAGAGGCTGACATGGCTCCATCCGACTATTTCAAAATAGCTTCTAGCTATCTCATGTAACTTTATTAGCGGTTCTGGCCTTGGCCTTATCCCGTCGGCACCATAGAGAAGAATATCCTCAGAATGTAATAGACACCTATCTAGTCCCGCATTCTTATTTACTCTGAGTTCTTTCTCAATCATTTCCAAAGTATATTGCCTTAAGGGTCTTAGTGTTACTGAGCAAAACCTGCAGCCTCTTGGACAACCCCTCATTATCTCTACAAGCCCGTTTACGGAAGCATTCCTTATTAACGGGATCTCCTCAAGCTGGGGCACGTCTTTAACACCGACATAAACGTATTGTGGCAGAGGTTTGCCATCAAGAGCATCTTCAACCAAAGATACGATTACTTTCTCAGCTTCTCCTTCAATTATTGTATCGATATCCCATTTTTCAAAATACTCTGGCATCCAAAGCCACTGCCAAGCTGCAGGCCCGCCAACAATTATTTTTAAACCGTTGTTTTTAGCTGCCCTTATCTCCGGTTTCTCCATGAACCTTTTGAAATATCTCGAGTTTACCGGCTCTTTTCCAGTAAGAACCCACCATTCGCTGCTCGGCGGGCCTAGTGCAAAATAATCATGATGCCCTATCCCCAGTACTTTCGCATTCTTCAAGTGTTTTCCCAAGTGATCTGGGTCGATTACAGCAGCTTTTATACCAGCATCCAGTAGCGCGGCCTCGATTTTTCTAAGACCATAAGGGGCTTCTCTAGGCCTTCCAATATCGTCAACCTTCATTTTTGGAGCTGCAATGGCCATCCAAACTTTTTCAGGTACTAAAATAGGTGGACCTGTTGTCATGAATCCGAGAAACTCCTTACCATGGTGGTTAGTCATAAGGGTCCTGTCGACTGATAACACTACGTCAAAACGCTCGTTCGACATCTTAGTCTATTATGAGCTTCTCATCATAATTATCGGAATCCTCATACTCACCATTATGAACTATAAGTGTTGCAGAAATGCTTCTAGTTGTTAAAGGTCTAATAGTTTCGAATAGTTCTCCACACTTAAAGCCACGCATATTTATAACTATATGGGTATATTTGCTAAGCATTGGAATAAGTTCTTCAAGCCTTAAGTTTAGACTGATAGGATTACTCTTTTTTATAACAGTTATATGAAGCTTCCTATTTGATTTCATTCAGCAACACTCTCTAAGACTTTTTCTAAGTGATTCAGTATTCTGTATTTGATATAATCTCTTAAGAAAGGATTGGAAACATTTTTAACCAATCTCCTGTATTCAATAATGTATCTCAGTATTATTTCGAAAGCCTCCTTCATGCTTATTTTACCATCCCAATTCCTCTCCCCTATTCTGTTCAGTATGCCAGCTATGGGGTTTCCGACGGTGATTATTTTCCGCTGCTTATGTTTCGGATCTCTGGAAATTTTTAGAAAACCCTTAAGAGACATGTTTTTAATCTCTCTGGAAAGAACTATTCTTGAAAGCTCTCCTCTAAGTTTATCTGCCAGTTTGTTAAACGATGCTCCTTCCGGACGGCTCGCTATCATGTCTATTATTTTTCCTCGCAGAGGAGTGAATTCCATGAAATCCATGAAGAACCAGTATATTAATGAACCAGTATATAAATTTAACCAGTGTATTTAAAAAAAGATTGCCCCCAGATTTACATCAATAAGATTGGTAAAAGCATGGAAACTAAGAGTAATATAGAAAATCTGTTTACTTCATTTTTTCAGTTTAGTCGTAAAAAGCTAATATATTTATTGAATGAGGCTTTAACTCAATATTAATTACATCGCTAGTCAACTTGACTTTTACTTCTTCTATTTTAACCTTGTTGGGATTTTCAAAGGTATTCTTATCCTCTACAGACCCTCCTGAAACAAAATAGTGAAAACAACTTTTAGGCTGAAAACCCTTGAGGTGGACTTGCAACTCTACGCTATCGTTCTCACTCCTGTTTAAAGCATAAGCATAGAGTACTTTATCATCTTCCGAAATCGTTGAAGAAACGTCAACGTAGGGAACGTATTCTCCAGTCTCATTAGACTTATAGAGATCAGTATCGACGAGTGTTCTTACAACGCTTGAACCCCTATTGTTACAGTACATTTTGAAAACAAGGTATTGAGGCGTTAAAACCATGCGTCCATCGGAAGAAGCTATTATGAGCGGTAGGACGTTTACTGTCTGAGCAAAATTGCTTATCGGCACGATATTGCAGAGCCTCTGAAGCATGTTTAACATGCCTGCTGTGAAGATGGCGTCTTTAACGCTTGTTACTTGTGTAAGCAACGGTTCCTTAGCCTCAGGATACCAAACGTTCCATTCGTCAAACGCTATTCTTATTTCGCGTTTTATCCCATATTTCCTTCTAATGGCTTGAATCAGGCTGTTAACATCCCTCAGCTTCTGTTCAACGCTTAATGGGACTGCAACCAACTCCCTATACGGCTTATTGTTGAAATCGTAGAAGTGTATCGACAAATAGTCGAAGTACTTTCCAGCCCCCTTAACCATTTCAATGTTCCACTCGGGATCTTCGCATCCTACTGCAACAAGCTCTATGCTGGGGTCGACCTTACGCATCTCGTTGGCAAACTCTACTGTTCTTCTCGCACACTCAGCACCGTCTTTGCAGAACCCTATCTGCCATTCGCCCCATAGCTCGTTACCTATCCCCCAAAGCTTAACACCGTAGGGTTTATCATGACCATACTCACGCCTTAGGGAAGCATAGTAAGTTCCTCCTGCCGAATTGCAGTATTCAACCCATTGGGCAGCTTCCTCGGGAGTACCGTTTCCAGCGTTAACAACTATGAAAGGCTCTGCGCCAACTAGTCTACACCATTCTAAAAATTCGCCAGTACCAAAATGATTCGGCTCTTCAGCCCCCCAAGCCATGTCGTAACGCTTAGGCCTCTGGCTCACGGGCCCCACACCGTCCCTCCAGTGGTATCCGCTTGCGAAATTACCGCCAGGCCACCTTACTAGCGGAGGCTTTAACTCCTTCACCGCTTGGAGAACGTCTAAACGAAACCCTTTTTCATTAGGTATTTTAGAATCTTTTCCAACCCAGATTCCTCCGTAGATACACTCGCCCAAGTGCTCGATAAACTGTCCGTAGCATCTTCTGTCGAGAGCACCAATATGGGTAGTTGCGTCCACAAGCACTCTACATTTCAATCTGGACTCACCTAGAGTATTTAGGGGCTTATTCACGTAATAAAGCTATTGCTACGAGATAAAACTTCTTACAACTACTTCAACACCGTTTATTAAACCTCAGAGGGCAAACTGGTATTCTTCAACCTAGTTCTCCTCGTCTACGAATGTTAAACTGTCTCCAAGCCTATGGTGTAGCGGGCCAAAAGTATCTCTGAGACTGCTTACGACGTCGATTTCCAAAGTATTCTAACCCTTTTTAACAAACTTTGTAATATCTGCTTCTTCACATACTTTTTGAACGTTAGGAAAAGATAAAAATTCTTTGCCATTCTTCTTCAGCAGGAACTCCATTTATAAGTTTAGGGAGTATTCCAACGAAAATAACCTCCAGATTCTATAAACTGTTTAATAAAGTTGAAAGATGGGCATGACAACATTAGAGAAGGAGGCACTATTATGAGCTTATAGGAAGCATCTTTAATGCTGATTAATTCACATGAGACTCTGGCGTGTTTTTCCATTATAATCTCGTCACCCAAGTCGAATTCCCAATGAAGCATCGAAAATTGCAATGATAGAGGCATCTGTAAAATGATCTTTAAAAGCGCTTTTCTCAAATTCTATCATAATTAGCGTTTTAGCCCTATATTCTTCGTTTTTAGCTGGCATGGTGCCGCCAGCAAAACCACTTGGCCATTTATCCTCATCGTAAAGCCATGAGTAAAACCCCACTTCCTCTCCTTCTTCCACAAATGTCTCAATAATTTCATCCATTCCTCAGACAAATCGGAATAGTCAAACCTAGTCTAGAGCGCACGAAGTATCCATCGAAGTCTTTTTCTGCAAACTCCGTAGCCTGCCTGCGTAGTTCATTCGCATCCAGAAGGTTATTCCAAGACCAGAAAGGTGAAGGCCTATATTCTTTCGGAGCATCCCTAAACTCTTTTTTTAGATTCATGATTATCGGAGTAAAAATGAAGAGATAGATATTTAAAAACGCTTTTATAGCCTATTCTATTCCCAAAGTTCTAGATTCAAAATATTTCTCTAAAAGTCTCCGTATACCACCCCTAAGTATCTCTGAGAACGTTGAAGGAACTACCCCAAGCGTCTTAGCCAATTCCTTAGTACCCACCCTCCTCGGGTAGTCGAAATACCCCATTTTAAGGGCTAACCATAATGCGTTCTCCTGTTTCTCGGTTAAGACTCCTTTTTTAGGCTCATGTTTATACAAGCTTAACACTCGTGGCCTGAAACCCAACGATTCTAATATCGATAATATTTCTTTGAAAACTTCATGCCCCGGTACTATGAACTCGTAAACCATCTTGTAGTCCCCCAGATGCTTCCCCGAAATTAAGAATGCTCCCTTTGAAAGCAGCGTATTACACAGGCTGCAACCCTGTGTTTCGAAGGAAGCGAGGACAATGGAACCTTTTGAGCCCCCGTGAATTCTAAGCTTTTCACCGGAGACCTTATCCATCTCGCTGAGAGGGAAGCTTATAAGATGCCTTATTGAGCCTTCATACAATCTTCTAACATCTATCAACTTGCAATCTTTTATTCCAAGCCTAGACGTCAGTTCAAGACCCTTGCATTGAGTGTTTTCAACCTCAATAGTAACATAATAGAGAATTTGCTCGAGAGCCAATATGAATTACACCGTATTCATTTCATAAGGTTATTAACGACTTATAAACCTATCGACAAGAATTTAAGAATCTTGAAGGAAACATTTAGCTTAAATAGTTCTGAGAAAGTTTAAGATGGAAAATGCAAGCGAGAATCGTTTTCCTGCAACAGCTTTTAGACTGGATGAAGCAGCTCGCCCTCAATTATGGATACATTGGGATTTTCATCCTGTCTTTTACTGGAGCGACTTCAATAGTGTTTCCAATACCCTATACTATCGTGATCTACTTTTTAGGGCGATTTCTTGATCCTTATTTAATAGCTTTATCGGGAGGGGCAGGTTCCGCAGTAGGCGAGTTTGTCGGCTATGTCCTAGGGTACTCGGGGAGGATGTTGATAAGTGAGGATCGCAGGAGGAAAATGGATTATATGGTTAAAATATTCGACCGTTATGGTGTTATTGTAATATTTCTTTTCGCCCTAACCCCCCTGCCTGACGACCTCCTGATAATACCTCTCGGGGTAATGCATTATAATCCGGTGAAGTTCCTAATACCCTGTGTAATGGGGAAGACCCTCATGTGTTTTATTCTGGCTCTTGGAGGACGCTTCTCAATAGAGATTATAGAAAGCCTTTTTGGTGGAGATGGGGGATGGGCGGCGAGCATAGTTACATTCCTACTGCTAGTTGTAATACTAGTCTTAATGTTTAAAATTGATTGGGAGAAAATATTTTTTAAGTACGTAGAAAAACGAGAAAATAAAAACGATTAAATACAGGATGAAGATTAGTGAGGATTAATGTATGAGTTCGAAAGAGAATATTGGCTTGAAGTAGAGCTTCAACACCCCAAGGGATGGGGCATCGGGGCGGTTGGAAGCAGTGTTACAAGTGGTTTTTTTAGAATCGATTCCCGGAATGCAGTGAAACTGGATTTGAAATGGGAGAAGCAACTGGAGGAGAAAAAGATAAGAGGCAAGGTTCAACCCATACTTGTCGTTAACAATTTTATTGAGGGTTATGCTAAGAAGTTTAGAAAAAAGACAAAGATTTATGAGAAAGGAAGTGTTGAAGTGTGTGGTCATAAAGCATATTTCGCGAGATGGAGGAACGATACAGAAATAACCACAATCTCATGGATATGCAATGAAGAGAATAAAGTTTTTCTATTAAACTATTATTTCGAACCCGGCGAGGAATGGGGAAAGGTGGCAAACTGGCTCATACCAGGAATAACATGTCATACTCCTGAAAGCTTCTGGAGGTATCGTCTTTTCGGTGTCGAGTTTAAAATACCTAAAGATTATAAGTTTTACACGGGGAAACTGACAATAGGAAGACCGGTATTGATTTTCAAAAGCAAAGAAAAAACCCTGGTTGTTCATTGGTGCTATTTTGCTAAGGAGTCCCTAAGCATGTATGAAGATTTGTTCGAATGGTGTAAAAAGGAAATCCCAAAAGAGATATACGCTGCAATAGGAGGCTTTAGCCCTCACAGGCTTAAACCTGATGAAACAGGCAAATTAGCAATAGTTGAAACAGAGCGACGGGGCATTCTCAGCAAAAGTGTAAGAGTTAAAATAGTGAAAATCTGGCACGATACTGATTCTAACAGGATATTCCTAACAGGATATTCAGGTCCTCAGGAAGGCATTGAAGACTTAGAGGGATTAGAGAAAAACATAAAATTCCAGCTTGACTAAAATACTCATGTCATTTTTAAAGAAGAAGGAGAAGCCGCCTAAAATCTCTCCTGAAAGACTCTACCATAGCATACCAGTTATAACCCCGGGATTAGAATACGAGGAAGATGCGAAGGGAATCATAAGAATACTGGTGCCAGTGAAAAGCGGCACTCAAACCGTAAGGACGATTAAAATAAAGCTGGATGCCATTGGGAGTAGGATCTGGAAGAGAATAGACGGGAAAACAAGTATAAGTGAAATAGCTCAATGGATGAAGAATGAGTTCATGATAACTGAGAGAGAAGCAGAGATTTCTCTTTCAATGTTCATAAAGAGCCTAGTCGACAAAAAGTTGGTGGCGCTAATTCTACCACCTCCCAAACCTGGGACACCGGAAGTTCAAGAAGAAATCGAAAGAATACGGTTTGAGATAAAAGAATTGGAAAAAGCCTATAAGAAGAAAAAAGTTGATGAAAAAACGTACAGGGAGATTAGAGAAAGGTATGAAGAAGCAATTAAAGAGCTAGAGGAAAAAGTAAAGGGTGACGCATTTTCTGAGAAAAATTTTTAAATAGCAAAGAATAATAATAGCTCAAGGGCCCGTAGCTCAACCAGGTCAGAGCGGCGGAGCCTTATAGAGGCGTTGAGGCTCATAGCCTGGTGTTGAGAAACCCGTTGGCTGGGGGTTCAAAGCAGGCATGCGAATAGATCCCTCCGGGCCCACTTCTAATTGTTCTCTCTAATTCTATTACGATTTGAAAAGCTTATCCATCTGTTGTAAAATAATTTAGATATTTTGTAATAGCACTTAGCCAGCTTTAGTCTTTTTGAGATAAACTGCGCTTCGTATCAAATCATTTCTTCATTTTGCATATTAACATCCCATTGAAAGAGTAAATGAATTCAAGCTGTTCATTATCTCTAATTTGAAGCTTGAAACCTAGTGAATGATATGGGATGGAATTTATAATTCTCTTCGCTCAATAATAACCTAAATTAAAAAGTAAAACCATTGTCTTAAATGGTAAATATTGTCTCATTCAGTAAAATACTTATTCGGATAAATTGATTCATAGCATCAGATTTATCAGAATAATTCAATAGAAAAAGAGAATGTTTTATGATCATTAATTACCTTTTGCGGTAGGCAACGTTATAAAAAAGGGCAATATGAATAAATTGTTATACATCTATGGGAAAAAAATAGGAGGGAGTTTTTTGTTAAAAAAATTTAAAAACAATATTTAAATCATAAAAGATGATTCATATTTTATGAAAGATTTGAGCAAAAAGAAAAACGATTTAGATAGAGCCCGAGTAAAAATCTTTAGGGCTCTTGCAGACCCTCTGAGGCTTAAGATTCTCTATTCCTTGAGAGATGGTGAAAAATACGTGACTGAAATGATCCCCCTCCTGAAAACTGTTCAACCGTTAATCTCCCGACACTTGAAGATTCTGAAGGAATGCGGATTAGTGAGTTGCAGGAAGGAAGGTAACAAGAGGCCATACTGGGTTACGGATAGGAGGATTTTTGAGATAATAGATATGGTTGGAGAAGATTTTGTGAAATCCATCACAAAATATGCGGAGGAAGAGCTTCTTTAAACTTAATATCACCATTTCCACGCCCTATGGTTTAACGGAGTCTTCTAGAGAGATTCGTAAACTGCTGCCAGTATTAGCGGTAGTGCTAACGTAGCATCAACATGAACCAATGCTATTGACGCGTTTTCCTTCACCTTGTTCCACGTTATGGCTTCTTCAAGCCTAGCTCCGGAGAGGCTTCCGTCGAATTCGTAGGCTGTTGTCAAGGAGATAACGTAGTCTAAGCCTCCTTTAAACTGGTTCCACCATATTGTGTGATGCTTACTTATTCCTCCACCGAGGATTATTGCACCCGTTTTCTTGGAGGAGAAAACTATGTCTGAAAGCTCCTTCATATCTTTCAAAAGGTTTAATGAGAACTCGTTGGTCTGTGAATATATGAAGAGCTGAGTGCCGAAGGCTGAGTCGACTATTCCTGGTGTGAACACAGGAACTCTTTTTTCATAGGCTGAGCGGAGTATTGAATTTTCATCTCTCAGCCTCTTACCAACTTCTTCAGCCAGCTCCCTACTGCTAAAACTCTTCTTCTCTCTAGTTATCTCCTTCAGCATCTGCATAGTAAATGACTCGATAACTAAGCCATAGGATTCTTGAGGTATGAGTATGTTTCCAAGCCTATGTGTCTCCTTCTTTTTTAAATCTCTATCATCCATTATGAATTCACCCCTGTAATACTTCTTTAGGCTTTTAGCAATATCGTGGTCGAATGTCCCTCCAGTGGTTATTATTACATCGCAAAGACCCTTCTTAATCATCTCGGCGATAACACCTCTGAGACCTGTTGAAACCAAGTTAGCAGTCATCGATAGAAACTTTACACACTCCTTATCTCTTGCCATTTCAAGAATAATCTTGTAAGCTCTAGCCAGCTGAGCAGCCTCAAATCCCCACCCCTGTTCCATCCGGGAAAGCAGTTCAGAAAAGGTTTTCGCATCCGCAATCCTATAGTCAATTATTTCCCCGCCGGTCATGACTTTAGGAAGACAAGCTCATAGTTAAAACTATTGGTCGCCGCTAGTTAGCTTTATATTCTTAGAGGAAAGAAGAACGTGATAGCGATTTGAATACAGGATCTGATGCACAAATAGAGGTACGGGAGTGTAAAATTTCAGATCTCGGAAAGTCTATAGGAGACAAGGTGAGAATACGCGGCTGGCTGTACGTAAAGAATACTGTTGGAGGAATATCCTTTCTCAGAGTCCGCGATTCCTCAGGCATAGTTCAGGTTGTTGTGAGAAGGGAGAAAGTTGGCGAAGATGTTTTCGAGCAGGTTGATAAGCTGAAAAGAGAATCCTCGTTAATAATAGAAGGAGTTGTTAAAATGGATGAGCGTGCCCCTGGAGGGGTTGAGCTTGGAGCCGAATCTTTGAGAATTCAGTCTCCTTCTCTCGAAGACTATCCTCTCAGAAGAGAGTTATCGTCGAATGTTGTATGGAAGTATAGACATCTTTTCATACGGAGCAGGATTATGAACACCGTTTTAAAACTCAGGTCTTCGCTTTCAAACCTTTTTAGAAAATGGCTTTTAGAGCATGATTTTTATGAGGTGAATGCACCTTCAATAGTCACAGCCGCAACTGAAGGGGGGGCAAAGATGTTCGAGGTAAAGTATTTCGACAAGAAAGCATTTCTGACACAGAGCTCGCAGTTCTACTTAGAGGGGGCTATTTTCTCGCTTGAGAAAGTATTCTGCTTCCAACCCAGTTTTAGAGCTGAAGAGTCTAAAACCCGTAGGCATCTCTCAGAGTATTGGCATCTTGAAGTTGAAGCAAGTAACATGGATTTTCAAGGGCTCCTCCAAATGGAGGAGGACATGTTGACTAGCGTTATAGAAGAGTTCTACAATAAGCATAAGGATGAGATTAAAAGGTTCAATCCTGGTTTTAAGCCTTTTGAAAAACCATTTAAGAAAATCACGTACACGCAGGCTGTTGAACTGCTCAAGAGCAATGGGGTAGACATAGAGTGGGGCAGGGACCTCGGCGTGAGAGAGGAAAGAATGGTAGCAACAATATTTGGGCAACCAGTTTTCATAACGCACTACCCCAAGGAGGTTAGAGCATTCTACCATATGCCTGACCCGGAGAACCCTTCTGTAGTTCTCTCAGCAGACCTCGTAGTCTGGCCGTACGGGGAGATAGCTGGAGGAGGGCAAAGAATAGATGATTACAGAATGCTGTTTGAAAGAATAGTTGAGTCAGGGTACAATCCTGAGGACTACGCTTGGTACCTAGATTTGAGGAAATACGGTTCAGTACCTCACTCAGGCTTTGGCCTAGGCTTCGAAAGACTACTGGCACATATTCTGCACCTGCCGAGCATAAAATACGCTATCCCGTATCCGAGGACGCAGACGATAGTCTACCCATAGGGGAGGTGCTGCAAACGAGCCTCCCAGGCTATTACATCCCTCTCAAAAAGGCTGTTGACGATTTTCTCGAAGAGCAGGGATTAACTGCGATAGACGTGGTTAGAGCAATGGATGAAGATGTGGAAGGCATAGTCGAAAGCCTCCGGAAAAGATGCGCAATATCCTTCAGAACAGAAAGAATACTCCTGGAAAAACTAACGAGCAAGCAGTTGAACTTCCTCATATTCGTAATACACACTTTCTACATAATCAACATCGGCGGAATGTACAAGGGGTTCCTAATACACCCTAGAAGAGAACAAGTATTATCAGGACAGAAGGTTACGGAAGAAGGATTAAGACAAATCTTGAAAGCACTAGGATACCCAGATATAGATTGAGTAACGCAGCGTTGAAAAAGGGTTAAGTTTAAAACGAGGAGTTTAAAAATAAAAAATAGGTGCCGGGGTAGCTCAACCGGCTAGACTCCAAGGGGTTAAAGCGCCAGACCACCATGGGGTCGAAACTCATAATCTGGAGGCTGCGGGATCGAGACCCGCCCCCGGCATTCTTAAAGAGAAGACTCGCCAGACAACTCGCCCCTATATATTACACTCGAAAGTCTAACAAAATCTTTATTAAACCAAGAGTCTTAAGAAGAATTTGCCGGGGGCGTCGGCTAGCATGGTCTAGGCTCCGCGGCTTGGGTGAAATCTCTCCGTATAGAGAAGACTCAGAGATTTCCAAGACCCCGCGCGACCTGGGTTCAAATCCCAGCGCCCCCATCAATGTTTAAAAGATTAAAAAAGAAGGGATTCGAGTATTGTAAATCAGGATGTTTTTTGAACGCCAATATTCGCGTGAGTTAGAAATCTTCATGTCTTCCGGATAGTCCGAGGAACAAGTATGCGATGATTTTGCTCCAAAAAATCGGGTATATTGCAGGTTTCTACTTCATCGAACGTCAGCTCTTTAGTAAATGTGTAAGCGTAAGATATATCAGGAATCATAAGCACGTTGGGTTTGACGCTCATTGATTACATAAAAATATCGAAAAATGTAAAGCATGAATGTAAAGGATGGAATTTGAATCCACGATGCTTAAACTTGTCTCATAATCCTCTCTTCCTCTTTATTCCGTATTTTGCAAGGGTAGCGTTGTAGAACTCTAAGAAGCCCTTCTGTCTTTCCTTCGAGGTCTCGTGGACTTAGAACGCGAGCTTGTATGCTGCGATAAACGCCTCAACCCTCTTCTTGATCTCTTCGAACTTCCTCTCCTCATCAATGTTGTTTCCGTCGAACTCTGATATTAAGCCTGAATCATAATCAATTTTGTCGATTTCCAATTTGACCTCGACCCCGTATTCCTCCGATATCCTCCTAGCCACCTCGTCGAACCATAGTAGTCTAAGGAACGCGTGCCAATATGTTTTTTTAAGATGCTTCTCGAAATTCCTCCTGTTGAGGTAGTCTTTACAGGCTTCTTCCTCCTCCCTGTTGAGGGTCTCCCACACCTTCTCATCCTCTTCCTTGCTGCCTCTTGCTTTGGCGAACTTAAAACGATAACTCTTAACCAGGCGTACACTTATATCATACCCAGCCTTATCCAACAAGTCTGATTTTAAGCTCACCGTCCCGTCGCTATGCTCCGTAACGACCCCAACCGGGGCGTGGCTCTCGGTTCGCACCTCCCACCTATACCAGCTGAATGGAGAAGAAGGAACATCTATTTCGAACGGTTTGAAGGAGCCCCAACGTACCTCGTTCCTCAGCCTCTCATCCAGGTAGTTCTTCAGCCTGTTGAGGAATTCTTGGCTCATTCCTTAGCCTCCTTCTCTACCAAGGTATTCTATATACGGGTTCTTATAACTTCCCAACCTTTACGGTGTCTCAGCCCTCCCATTTTAAAACATTAGTTAGAATTTGCATTGCCTTTGCGTGCCTTCATAGGCTCTATTCCTATGCTTACTAAGAACTCGTTCATCATTTCCTCATTCTTGTTCATCTTCCCTGCTTCAACCATTACGTCGACTATTCTCATAGCTTCCTCGATAACTTGCTCATCGCTCATCCCCGTTGAGTCAAAGGTGCTCCAAAAATGTGGTTTCTCATCCTCGTGGAACTTTATGCTAAATCCAGATTTTTCGCTTAGCCTCCTAGCTATCTCATTTGCCCATATGTGCCGCCTCGCTATGTAGCCGAGGGCCTTATCATTAAGATATTTCTCGTACTTGCCCTCTAGGAAGTCGTGGAAGGCCCTACGTTCCTCTTCTCTTTCAATCTGCCTAATCCTTTCCTTCTCCTCCTCCGTCTTAGCCTTCTCAAGCCTTCGCTTGTATTTATAATACCATATTGCGTCGCGGATTCCATCCCAATGGTCCACAGGGCCTGTGCCGGCTCCGATAATTCCGTTAACACGTGCAACAAGGAATATGTTATAGGGTTCCCTATCGATGAAAATACTCCATTTCTCCTCATCCTGCGGGTAAGACGGTCTTAGTTCAATCTCCTGGAAATATTCTCCCTTAAACCTCTTGAAGAGAAGATCCCTCAGCTTCCCGACGATGCCGCGTGCCACATTCTCAGACCCCTCCTTGAAGATTTTCGGCGTAGGTGATGGTTTTATTCCCATGTTCTCGAGGAACTCGTTCATCGCTCTATCATTTCTATACATTTCCCTCGCCTCCAAAACTGCATCTATCGCTTTCATGACCTTATGCGCCACTTGTTCCTCATCTATGTCGTTCAGGTCGAAAATCACGAGGAATACTGCATAAGGGAACGTTGCACTGACTCTGCGATCGACCTCAGGTTTTTCCACTTCAAAACTGACATCGAATCCATATTTCCCGCTCATCTCCCTAGCGATTTCCTCCGCCCAGATGTATTTCCTTGCAAGATACGCTACATCCCCATCAAGATGCTTCTTGAACATTCTTCGTTTGAAATCTTCAAAGATCGCATGCTTTTCCATCCTCAGCTCTTGATCAATTTTCTTCCTCTCTTCGTCCGTCTTGGCCTCGTTGAATTTTTTATCATACTTATAGAAATATAGCATATCTTCTATCATGTTTCTCGTGTGATCAAGGTCTATGGCTACCCTGACCTTCTCACCCACGCGCCCGGCGACGATATTACGGTCATCGTAGAGGTGGATGATGATGCCCCAGTCCCGCCCCAGTCTAGAATCTACCCTAACCCCGTAGAAATCATCGGAATCCTTGAATTTCTCCGCGATAAGGTCTAACAGCCTATTAACCAGATCTTCGCTCATCCCAGGTCACTCATCTTAACGACTTTTATCTTCGGCGGCATTTTTGACTCTCCAGCGAGCAAATCCTCAGGATCATATGAGAAACCTATCGCGATGCCATATGCATCCTATATTTCCCAACATATCTCTTAAGGCCCTCCTCGCCCTCTGCTATCTCACATAGCTCCTCCGGCGATTTTTCAACCGAGGACTTCAATTCTATTATAGCAATTACTTCACCCTTCTTAAATACCACTTTCCATCTTTATATCTTCCTTAGCTTTTATGACACCATCGGGTTTTGATGCTCCTTCCAATTCTTTCCCATATTTAAGTTCCACATCACTCTCCTTAAGCTGTATCCCAATCTTCTGAGAAAGGGCCGCGAGTATATCCCCTTTATAGTTTATTTCTTTTATCTCCCCTAGAATTACGACACGCTCCCCGATTTCCCCTATAGCCTCACTCATTTTGCCCAATTTTCCAGAACTCGTTGCCTCGATTATCTCATGAAGGAGATGGGCCAACTCCTCCTCTATGGAGACTATTTTTATCCACTCTATCTTGCTCGCGCCTTCAGGTACCTTAACCCGAAGCTCGCTACCTCCGGTGTCTTGCCATTATCGAATCCAACGAGGATCCCATAATTGCTTCCAATACCTCTTTCAAGCTCCTTCAATGCATCGTAACCGAGCAATCTGAACAGTTCCTCCTTCAATCTAATTCGCTCTCGATCCTCGATCGCTATTTCACAAGGGATCTTGCCCATTTGAGCATCGAGCGGCTTCAAGTTAAAGCTGTACTCCGCAGTGTCCTCCCCGTATCCGATCTCAATTAGGTTCAGTTTTCTCATCCATCCGGATCCATTCAACGGGTTCAGAATGCTCCCCATACTTGATCCCGACTTTCCCATCCTGGTAAAAGGAGAGCACAAGGATGTTGCCCGTATTTAACCCTCCAAGGGTCTGACAACTATACAACTTAGATACCCTCATAATGCACTAAGGATGATAGCATACTAATTACACTATTCGAAATCTGGAAAAATCATTTGAGGATGGGGGTATCCGGATTCGAACCGGAACCACGCGGGCCCGAGCCGCGGAGCATACCAAGCTAGCCGGTTTCGCCTTTAGCCCATACCCCCTGAGGCTTGTTTTCGGTCAACGAGTTTAAAAGTGTTTCGTTAGTGCTGTTCCAGACGAATGGCCATGGTAAACCTAACCTACAATGGTAGGATTGTCGCCGGAGCCAAGTTCCCAATTAAGCATGCACGTCTATGCTCTCTTTCCCGGATATTCTCCTGAACGCCGTAAGGAGTACCTTAAGTTCCGCAAGGCCCTCATAGAGAAGTATAAGCGAAGGCGAGCAAGCAAGGGGTAAAGCCCGTTAGGCCCAAGTCACCGCGCTTCAGATAGGAAAAGGCAAATGAAAAATAAGGCCTCTGAAGGCTTAAGATGACAATTTCCTAACAGTCTCCTCGATTCCAAGTTCCTCCTGGTGATCCTAACGGTTTACCCTGCGGAGTATGCACTAACGATTGTAGAGTCAAGCTGGGGGAGGAAGGTCTTAAGAGGCATGTTGAGGAGTATAAAGACAAATATGGGATTGCAATCGGTTTCTCCTACGATCCTAAAGATATACTCGCTGGGGAGCTGGTGCGATTAAGATAGAGGTTTATAAGATGAGTGGGCTGAAATGAGCACGAGTTTGGCTGAGAAGCTGAGGGACCTGTTAATCGAGAGGTTTAAGACCAACGCTTTGAGAAAGTCGAATTATTAACTCCTTCGCTAGGGGATAAGTGGTGGATTGTCGTCTGCATGTATCTCTACGATATCTCCATCATTGCATATAAAGATGAGGAGGGTAGAGGTTAGCATGGGCCCCCTACACACCGATGATGAAATAGATGATTGCTTGGGTAGAAAGAAATACAAACGCAAGTACAGGGAGCTAAGACTGAGTAAGAAAAGGAGAAAGTCCGCGAAAAAAGTTTGAAGAAGAGAAGAGGATCATCGAGGACTTCAGGCAGAGGAGGTTTGAGGAGTACTTGAAAGAAAAAAGAAGGAAGATAAGTAGTTAAAAACAGAATTTTAACAGTTGTGTTTAAGTATTGGGCCTCGGGTTGAACGGAGCCGTTGGTGTTTTAAAACTTTGAAAATTCCCTTCATTGGGATGCTTCTTCTAAGCTTGGCAGTAAAAGCGGCTTTTACATAGGGAAATGAAAGAGTTATCCTTAGGCATTAAGTTAAAATAGTTTACTCAACGAGACAAAGCATTATCAGAAAATGGAAGAGATGGAGAACAAGGGTTTCAAAGCGTTGAGCGACATCTTTAAAGCAAAAACTCAGTCTCCTACTATGATTTCGGAAACAATCATTGCTGTTTATTTTTACTGGATACAAAAGCTCGGAAAGAAAGTTTCTTTTACGTTTAAAGGATAGTTTTAAAAGGAGTTTCACGACGGAGAACAGATGATTAGACTGAAGCATTAAGTTAAAATACTTTGCCAAACCAAAGTAACTTACTATCAAAAAATGGAGAAGGAAGAAAGCAAAGGATTTAAAGAGTTGAGTGAAATCTTCAAAGCTCTGGGTTTTCCGGTTAGAGTCGAGATATTGAAGATCCTAGATAGGAATCCGTTAAGGTATAGTGAGTTGATGAAGACAGCGAGGCTCGACAGGTTTAATGATGCAGGCAAGTTCGCGTATCATTTGAGCAAGCTTATGGAGAATGGTTTGGTTGAATATAGAGCGGAGAGCAAAATTTACGCTATAACTCCTCTTGGGAAGGATGTTCTAAATCTCGCCATGACTCTCTTCGAATCCTTAAGGAGGAGGGAGAATATTCTTCTCGTTAGGAGGACAGATTCTTCCATCGAGCTTTTCGACAGAAAGAGAATAGAGGATTGTTTGGTTAGGGAGGCGGGAATGGAACAGGAGACTGCTGAAGCAATATCTTTAGAAATAGAGGAGAGGCTTTACTCTCTTGGAATTAGATACTTAACAGCGCCCTTGATCAGAGAGTATGTTAACGCGGTTCTCCTTGAGAAAAAGATGGAGAACTATAGGCATAGGCTGACTAGGCTGGGCATACCGGTGCACGATGTTAGCGAATTGATTTCCTTAAAACATAGCATAGATGGTGTGGTGAAGGATGCTGGAGAGGAAGTCATGAGGCAGTATACGTTTCTCATGAAGTTGCCGAGGGAAATAGGGGACATGCATCTGGGTGGAATAGTGAACATAAACCATTTAGCAAGCTTCATGTTTAAGCCCGAAGAGCCTGTTCATTCCTCCGCGGGTTTGAGTCTCCTGAAGGTCTACTCCTACCTGCCTGTACTAGAAGCAACCCCATCTTCCGAGTTTGTTGCGAGCAAGCTGGTGATTGAGCTGAGCAATGCTTCGTCTGATGCTAACAGCATTATACTGGGTGAGGATTTTTTAAAAACGGATAAGAAGCTAATATTCAACATTGTTCTAAGCCACAGGAAGTGGAACATCATTCTGAAGCGTGCGAATGAAACGCTATTACTAGAGCTCTTTAACTACATGGAGGAGTTTGCTAGAAAAACAGTTTTATCCCATCTATCCGTCTCGCTTATCGAGTATGATGCAGAAGTTATTGATAAAGCCTCAGATAAGCTGGTTAAATATTTTAACGCGGGGGGAGCACTCTTCCTATCTAATTCTCAGAAAGCGGTTCCAATACACCATCTCCTAATGCTTAGAGAGGAGACTGGGGATTATGCTAGGTCTGGCTTACTAGGGTCAATAAGCCTAAACCTCCCCTTAATATTTGAGAGAGCCTCTTCTGATAAGGATGTTTTCATCGGAAGCCTAGAGGAGATTATTAAAAAAGGCGTCGAAGCATTTAGACTCCAGAAAGAAAGCCTGAAAAACCTTATAGATAACAAGAGGATACCCCTATTGTCTGGGACGGTTAACGGCGAAGCGTATCTTATTGTTGAAAAGGGCTTTTATGCAGTGGAGTTAATAGGTCTTTACGATACCTCTGAGAAAATCAGCGGCTCGCAAAACATTCCCGATATCGTTTCAGAAGCCGAGAAGCTTTTTAAAAAGATTAGCGAAATGGTTTCTAAGAACTCTGGTAAAACCCACAGGATTATTACGAGCCTAGTAAGCCATGCGGAGGCGGAGAGAAGGTTTAGGAGGGAAGAGATTAGTGAAGAAAAACGTGTAAACGTAGTTCCTAGGAGCCTACCTTTAGAGGAATGGTTTAAGTTGGAGTCTAGGCTCAAGAGCCTGTCCCAAGACTCTAATGTTATTCTTCTCCAAAACCTAGAGGAACTCAGGAGCATTAGGAAAAACAATAAGTCAAGTATCGTAATACATAACCCTGCTACGATGTGCGCGTCTTGCGGAAGAATATACCCGATTGTTGAAGAGAACTGCGTATGCGGATCCAGCTCTAGAAGCTTCAACTTTTAGGTTTGAGAAAAATTTAATAGGGGTAGTTACCCTTCTCCTAAGGGGTTACCGGCCATAGAGGCTGTGGAAACGCCCGCTCTCGTTCCGAACGCGGAAGCTAAGCACAGCCTCGTTTCAAACAGTAGTGTGGTCTTCGGCCACGCGAGGTTTGAAAGCTGGTAACCCCCTTAGTGATTTTGGAGATGTTAATTCCTTGTAAAAGTTTTTCTTAAAGGCTTAAATATTCTCTTCGCATGGCGCCTTACGTAGATGTTGATAGCCCCATTCCTCGGACAGAATAATACGGAAATCGGCCAGATAATCAGCATAGCCTACATGATAATGTTTCTAGTACTAGTCTTCTGGGGGGAGAAAATACAGATGCTTATACGTCTCCGGGATATAGAGTATGCTCTAGAGAGGCTACGGATGATGAGAGACGAATCAGTCAGGTTCACAAAGGAGAAGCTTAAGAAGTATAGCAGGGAGGAGATAAATCGTTTCATAGATAATTTTCTAGAGTTCGTTACGGTTCCACCTGTCGACATGGATCCTGCGGGAGTTGTTTGGAAGCTTGATCACATAGTTAAGACTGCCGAGAACAGGATTAGGAGTGAGATTAAACAGATAATTCCTGAGCTGGATGACAACCAGGTTTTGAATTTAATGAATCTCTTCGAAGCATCATACGCCTTAAACTACTACTACAAGGTTATAAGGCATTATTACATTCTTAGCAAGAAGACCTCAAGCTACATACTGATCATACAATTGCAAGCAATCCTTCCACAAGTCTTGATGGAGGCTGAAGCCTATCTCGGCGCTATACAGGCTTTCTCCAGCGGCCAGCCTGTTGGAGACGGGGCAGGAGCCCTAGTTGCCGCCCGTCTAATGAGGGGTGGTGAAATCAAGGAGATTGAGAAGGACAACGTGTACACTATAAAGAACATTGATAGTAGAAGAGTATACTTTATGAAAGCTAAGGGCCCTGGAGGAGCGGTGGGAACACCTGGAGACGCGCTTATGAAGCTCAGCGAGGTCGAGAACTTTAAGACTGTTTTCATGGTGGATGCCGGGCTTAAGCTTGAGGGCGAGAAGACTGGAAGCATTGCTGAAGGCGTCGGAGCAATAATAGGAGGAATAGGCACTGAGAAGTATAAGATAGAAGAAGTCGCCACTAAGAAGTCGATACCTCTCTACGGGATGATCATAAAGATGTCTCTGAAAGAAGCGATCACGCCAATGACGAAAGACGTCCTTAACGGTGTTGAAGAAGCATGTAAAATTCTCATGCAGAGGATCGTGGAGAAATCGTCTGAAGGCGATGCAGTAATGGTTATAGGAGTCGGCAATACCATAGGGATAGGCCAGTAGGAGGAGAAGGAGATGGAAAGGAGCTCAATAAGTTTTCTAGTGCCTTTTTACTTCTTCCTACTGGGTTTAATAATCCTCTTCTCGCTAATACTGTTCTTCCAAGGCTTAACAGGGATCGGTAAGGAGGGCAATGATTTAACAAGCTTCTTATTCATGATGAGCGGTGCAATAGGGCTAATACTAACCCTCTACATGATAAGAAGATATCAAGTCGGTATTCAAAGAATGATAAAGGGGAGAAGGATAACCGTATTAACTGTTGAAGAATGCCCTAATTGCAATTATAAGTCTGTCAGACCCTTCCGCGAGGGGGATTTTGTCTACGGGTATGGGGAGGAATGCCCTAAGTGTCCTAAGCCTGCTGAGGGAAACGTTGGAAATAGAATGCTCATCACAGCAATATATTTGGATAAAGGTGTTCAGGAAGAGCGTTCTTAAACCTGTTCCGAAGTAAGATTTATAGCAGAGTCTTCAAGCACTAGGAAAGTGTCTTCAGCCTGTGCCACTTTCTTTCTATTTCTCTCCACGAGGACGGGGTAGAAAGTCAAGTTCTTTCGAGAATACTCCAATGCTTTTTTAAAACTCTCCTTTCCAATGTCTCCGAATCGGTTTAGCACCCATCTTTCGCAAAAAGGTAGTGTTTTAAACGAGTTATGCAGTTTTTTGACGATATTGCTAAATTCACCTGTATAATCTATAGACAGGTGTTTAAAACGATAGATATACGTGTTCTCGATCTCACCTACTTCTCCAGACCCATCAGCATAAGTGATAAAGGGCTCTATTGCAACAACCATATCCTTTCTGAACTTCTCGACGCTGAAAGTCTTAATATTAGGTATGGATAACCCCTTGTGCAGATTGAAACGATCTATCTCGTGTCCTGTTAAATTCCTTATCACTCTAAAGCCTCTGGATCTTACTGATCTTTCAACTATCTCGCCGACTTGGCTGATTTTAACACCTGCCTTTAGGATTTCTGAAACTTTTAGCAGACTGTTCTCAGCAACTTCTACGATTTCTCTATCCCTTGGAGAAAGAGGTATGGTAAAGGCTGTGTCCACTATGTATCCGTCAACGTGAACCCCGAAATCAATTTTAACAAGTCCTTCTGGAGGAACTGTTCCGGAAAAACCAGGAGGCGGAGTGAAGTGAGCAGCAACCTCGTCTATGCAAATGTTACAAGGGAAGGCGGGAGCCCCGCCGAGCTCCTCTATGCGTTTCTCAACTTTTTCACATAAATCTAACAGGAGCTCTCCCCCCTTAATCCACTTACGTGAGTCTTTCTTAACACTCTTAGCTATCTCGCCAGCGGCCAAGTACTTCTTTATCTCATCCTCATTCAATACCATTCGCTAGAGGCAAAAGACTTTAAATGATTTTTTAAGATTTTAAAGAGTGTTATGAGGAGAGTTGTCGTTCTCGGAGGAACTTTCGACCTTTTCCACAGGGGACATAGATTACTCCTGAGTTTTGCAGCATCTTTGGGAGAAAAGCTGATTATCGGAGTTACTTCAGATGAGTTTGCCTCTGAGAAAAAACATAGCGTAGAACCATTTGAAACAAGGCTTAATAATGTTTTAAGCTTTCTTCAAGAAAAACATGTAGAGTTCGAATTGTTTAAACTAGATGATTTTGCAGGACCCTCTGTAAGCCTTGAAGAAGGAACCCTCCTCTCCACTTCAGAAACCCTTGAAAACAGTATTCTCATAAATAAGATAAGGCGTGGAAAAGGCCTACGCCCCTTGGAAATACTTCTAGCCCCCATTCTCGAGGCCGAGGATTCTCACCCCATTTCCAGCTCAAGGATTAGGAGGGGAGAAATAGATGAAAAGGGGTGTTTAAAAGTAGGGAAAGCTTAAAAGCTTCTCCACAGTATTTCTTAATAAGCCGTCCGAAAGCGGATCTAACCGAGCCTGGAGCTTGGCTCCGCTATGAGGGAGGAGGACCCAGGACGGCGAAAACAAGCTCGGTTTAAGAGGCCTTCGAGCACGCGCTATGCGTGCTATGAAAAAGGAGGTCAGACCGAGCTTAAACCGTTTTAAACCGAGTTTAAACGATTTCTAACAAAGCCAGGTATTCCTTCCACATCTTTAATCCAATTCCCCAAGGATTTTCTAAGCCTATACTTATAGTGAGTATTCACTTTAGCTCTTCCCGAGCAGATTTTCTTTATGACTCTGCTGTAGAACTTGCCTCTTCTATCAAAATCTGTTAGAACAATTATCTCGGTTAAACCCTCTTTCTCAAGCCAGTCCGTGGCAGCAAGCCTCAGGAAGTTTCTCAGTGTCATTATCCTCGTTCTAACACCGAGCTTGAGCAGAGCATCCCTATCTCTAGAACCCTCGACTACTATGAGTTGCCCAGCGTCCTGCGTGTTTAGATCCTCTATAATTCTGGTTAGTGAATCTGCTTTCGGAACAGCGTTTTTACTCAGGGTTTTCTTTAACGGCAAAGACGCTTGTTTTTCCAGCATCGATCTAGAATAAAAAGTTTATATTCCCAAATGGATTAGGAAACTTGATGATTTATGGAAAGAGGATACTTATCTATTCATAAAAATGGAAAGGGGTGGCTGAAAAATGGGGTCTGAACAGTCGATTCCTATTTCAAAATATATCGTGAAGCTGGAGTTTACGGTCGAGGGGGTTGTGGAAAGGATCTTCGTATAATGAAGATTCCCACAGAAACACGATGTAATAGGAGCAATATTTGGACAGACCGAAGGTCTGTTCGGAGATGCCCTCGACCTTAAGAAGCTCCAGAAAAGCGGTAAGCTTGGTAGAATAGACGTAGATATTCGAGTAGAGGATAAAAAGACAGTTGGAACAGTAATTATTCCAAACAATCTGGATCAGCCTACGGCTGCGCTTTTAGCAGCCACGCTGGAGAGCATAGAAAGAGTTGGGCCTTATGATGCTAAGTTTAAACTGTTAGGGCTTGAGGATGCGAGGGAGGAGAAGAGGAAGAAAGTTATGGAGAGAGCTAAGGACATAATGCAAAAATGGTCTGCTTCGCAAAGGAGCGAAGTAATTCAAATGCTGAGCCAAGTCAGCGAGGCCAGTGAGGTAGGGAGGATAGTAAGCCTAGCGCCGGGCGTAGATGGTGGACCCGAGGCGGAGTCGAGCGACGCATTATTCGTCGTAGAAGGAAGGGCTGACTTAGCTGTTCTTCTAAGAGCAGGGATTAAAAACATTGTTGCAACCAACGGAGTGAATATTCCACAATACGTTATAAATCTGACTCATAAGAAAAAGGAAGTAACTGTTCTCGCTGATGGAGATAGAGTTGGAGACATGATTGTGAAAGAGCTTTTGAGAAGAGGGGCGAAGATCGATTACGTTTGCAAGGCACCGCAGGGGATGGAAGTAGAGGAAATGAAACCCATTGAAATACTGGATTTAATCAGTAAGAGGATGGATTTGAAAACCTACTTAGCCACTCATGCAGCAGTGAAACAAGTTATTCCAGAGAACCTTCTAAATAAGGCTGGTGAGCTTAAGGAAAAGATTAGAGAAACCTTCATGGCAGTTCTTTTAGATTCCGAAGGAGAGGTCATTGAAGAAGTCCCCGTAAGCCAGCTTTTTCAACGTCTCAATGAGCTCGATAGTGTCGCGGGAATAGTCTTCGACGGCATAGTTACGCAGAGGCTGTTAGAACTCGCATTCATGAAAGACGTTAAGCTAATAGTCGGTGAGAGAATAGGCTCTCTAGAGAAAATGCCCAGGGACATTGTTGTTAAAACTCTTGACGAGCTGAAATAGGAAGCAGAGCCTCGTTCAGCTTTATGAAGCTCATTCCCCATTTGAATTTCGAAAGGATTTCCATAGCTCGCCCTGGAAAGCCCAATATGAAGAGTGCTGCTGCAAATGCTTCAGCGCTCGAAAGCAGACCTGGAACTCCGTAATTAACGGGGTTTGCTGCAAGTAAGCGCGGTAAACGCCTCTGGAAAGGGGCTTTAAGAATGTGGAAAACACTGTTGTCAAGCGACTTCCAAGAAGTATCTATGACAGTAATTCCGTAGCGTAGAGCAATATCCCTATCATTAGGGGAGAGTATTACTGGAGACTCTGGATTTAAAACTATGGATCGCTTAGGCACCATAGATATTTTTGAAAAGACTTTAACTATACCTTGTTTCTTCAGAGCTAGCACAGTGCACCTTCTAGGATCATCCTCATGGAAATGTAGAGCGTAGAGACAGGGAGGATGTTGAGAGTAACCCCTTTTCTGTTCGCGACGGGATTCGACTAAGCGGCCCACCCGATCATCGCGCGGGTTGCTCATCTGATCCGTTTGGCCTTGCTTGCTACAGGCTGAGCACGTTTCACGCCCGCTCTGAGGGTTGTCTGATTTCTTCATACCCATCTCCTCAGAGGAGCTCCGTTTCTGTCTCAGCCTAGGGGTCTCCCCCTGCGCCTTACGGCGCTGTAGCACCCGCATCAAGAAGGGAGTTTCCTCAGACCCATTAAGGGCCCGAAACCCGTCCTTCAACTTCCTCCCTGTCTCCGTTAAAAAATAGGAGGAATAGTTTTAAAAAGGTTGCGAAGCGTCACAGGCAGTTTTTCACCTGCTCCAACTGGAAGCGGGTTACCGTGTACCTCGGGCTATTGGAAGCGGCAGGCTGAACACCTCGGGCAAACCCTTGGTGCTTACACCCCCGCCCCATCAACGGAGTCTTCTACTCCCGCCCTCGACTGGAGCCAGCTGGTTGCCCAGCCTTATGCTCCAGGTTGGTCGCCTATTTTCGGGAGCGGCTTCGGGCTTAGATGCTTTCAGCCCTTATCCGCAACGGCGCAGCTGCCCGGCGTCTACCCGGCTGGATAACCGGTAGACCGGAGGCCGCGACGCCCAGTTCCTCTCGTACTGAGGACATCTTCCCCTCAGGCGACCAG
>JAFNIT010000030.1 GCA_017601345.1 Candidatus Brockarchaeota archaeon
CTATAGCTGCAGCAATACAATCTTTGTTAAACGATGTTCCGGCGATAGCTTTCAGCGTTGAGATTCCGACGGGCATTGAGCGTAGACAGCTTAAGGTGAGCGATTTCAATTTTCACGGTGAACTTGCTGCAGAGGTAACGCGCTTCATGATTGAAAATCCGCTTTCAAGAGCCTATGTTCTCAACATAAACTTCCCGTTCAACTTGGGAAAGGATACTGGCGTGGAGTTAACCTCGCTTGCAAAGATCAAGTTTGAAAACTATATTCTTGAGAGAAAGGATCCCAGGGGGATCCCATATTACTGGATAGGAAGCTCGGATATCAATGTGAGTAAGTCTGACGAGGGAACAGACTTATACGCGCTGACTGTTCAGAAAGCAGTATCAATATCACCCATAAGTCTAGATGTAAGCACTCCAATTCTTAAGAATCCGGAATCATTCTACGAGAAGGAGCATATTGAGAAAGATAGGAAGACGCTTGCAAACCTGCAGAAGAAGGTTAAAGACATTCTATCCTCTAAGTCGCGTTAGCATATTTCTTGAAGAAAGGCTTAAATGACATACTAACAGCATTATTTAGAAAGCGGGAGAATAGTGTTGATTGAGAAAACCGTTGCCTTAGATATTCAGAAGGCTTATGAAGATTTGAGAAACATCTTGCTTAAAAACAATTGTAGGATAATAATAGAGGAGCCTTTGAAAAGCATTATCGTCGAGCACGGTTATCCTTCCAGTTTATCCCCACGAGAGACATGGAAGAGAGTGAGTTTTTACCTGTTTCCTGATGAAGCCGGAACCAGGATTATGGGGTCTTCTCAGATAATTTTTCCAATACCCGTTGCTATCATCAACAACTTGATGGTCGTATTTATAATTCTCTTCATAATTGGATTTTTCGTCCATGGAATTATGTCTGCAGCCCTTTTTGGACTTATTGCAGTCTCAATAGTTTATGAGGCTTATTATCGTCTCTATCGTAAGAGGTACCTGTTTTTAGAAGAGGTTTTCAAACTGCTTGCTCAAAGGTCTAAAAAGCCCTAAGCCTTACCCTCCTCTATTGGATGGACGACTTCGCCATAGGATTCTTTAACAAGACTGATGAGTTTTTCAGCAGCCTCCGAAACAATCCTCTTAGCAACAATCTCATCTTTATGAAATGTATTCAAGTAGATGTGGATTAGTGGCTTCTCCTCCGTACCTTTCGGGTGAGATTTTATATATACTTCCGGATGTTGCTCCTTAACCTTGCTTATTATGGGGGCAAGGGCAGACTCCATTACTCCAATTACGCAGAAAGAATGCTCAGCTATCTTAAAGCCTGAAGAAAGCGAAACCTCTTTTGAAACCGTTTCGTTGAATATCGCTTCCATCTCCCTAGGCACACCTGGCAAAGCGTATATTACAGTGGATTCATAAGAAATCTTGGCTGCTGGAGCAGTTCCAACAGGGTTATACAATGGTTCAGCACCCTCCGGCATCTTGGCCATCTTAATCCTTGCCTCAGTCAGGCTCTCACCCATACTCTCGTATTTTCTCTTGACCATCTCTAAGGCTTTAAGGTTGAGGGTTAGCTTTCTCCCAAGAGCTATTGCTAAGCCTTCAAGAGTCTTATCGTCATAAGTAGGTCCAAGCCCACCTGTCGTTATTATGAAAGACGGCCTTCTTGAAAGAGCTTCTTTAACACATAAGAATATCTCGTCCAAGTCATCCCCTACAACAATAATTTTCTTTACTGCAACACCAAGCTTGGTAAGTTTATCTGCAAGCCAAGAAGCATTAGTATTTACAACCTTGCCTATTAAAAGCTCGTTCCCAACGGAGATTATTTCGCATGTCAATTGCATGCTCAAATCAATTAGAGAAGTTAGTTAAACTAACTTAAACTTTAAGTGACAAATGCTCCCAAAAAGAATATTGTATCTATTTGATATACTTTAAGGAACGTAGTGATATTATTCCGGTTGCCAGAAGTGGAAAAGACAAAAGCATAAAGGCTCCAAAGAAAGGCATTAGTATTGCGAAGATAAAGAAAATTCCAAATGCACTCATTAAAGAAAGAATCCCAACGAGTCTAAACCATGCTTTCACATCGCTCCACCTACCAGTCTTCTTCGCCCTTCTCAACCTAAGGTATGTTAGAATTGGGAAAACCGCACAGACGAAAGCAATGGGAAATTGAAGTATTGATATGATCCTTATTTGTTCCTCAAGCTCAAGCCTGAGGGGATCCTCTTCAGGCACCCTACTTAACATGCTCTTAAAAAATCCAAACAGTCCGAAGGAAACCGAGGTCTGTATTATTATGAGGATTATTGCATTAGCAACCAAAACTAACAATAAGACCTTCGAGTTTTTTACGTTCTCATACAGATCTCTTTTATTTCCCTCTAGATACATAGTATATCACCCCACTACACTAATATAGGTAACACGAGTAGATCTTGAAGTTAAGGCGCCGGCATTAGCGATTAAGCCATCGCTCATAGAGCAATGTGAGTAAGCTCCTACTAATATTACATATTGGTGTCCACTTTGAGCATACCAAGAAGCACTAAGAGTTATATATCCCCGAAAAGTACCAGGGGATGAAAAATATTCCGAGTCGCCAGCAACTGTTCTTCCCGTTGTTGCATCATATACACTAAGGTATATTGTTACTTCATGGATTATTGATCCAAATTTGAAAGAATAGATGGCTTCCATTATTGCGAGATCTACATATAATGTTGCATATACTACTTTTGTTCCGCTTGATAAAATGGAGTTTTTCGGATTTTTCCTTTCATATCTATTTGAGGAATGATTTTAGTCTCTAATATCGACTTACGGAAGAATTCCTTTGACTTTTCAATCTCATTTTGTATGGATTGATCCTTAGTAGTTTCACGAATAGAATCCAATTCCGTTAAAATTTTATTCAGGATTTTTAGCTTTCTATTGTTGTAAACATTTAACATTATACTATATAATGCTTCTTTGGATAAACCTTTCGAAGATCCTACGGAATAGTAGTCTATCATACAACTATCTGCATACGCCCAAGCATTTCCCAGCCCACTAACTCCACAAATAGTCCAAGTATAAACTGATCCAGTAGTCCTATCTGCACTAGCTTCAGCACCAGAAGCATATGCTCCATTGCCACCACTAGCATAACTCCAGGAGGCTGAGGGATATGGAGGAGGACCAAGCGCTAGAATTCCAACTAACGAAGTTGATATCAGCAGCATAATTATTATGGCAGATTGGAGTTTAATTATATGCTTAAAGTTCTTTATTCTCAATTTTCTCTCTACCACCTCCTTAATAGATTTGTAGAGAGGATATATATTGCGGTACTGGGGGCATTATACAGAGCTGTTTATAGGACGAGATTAGTGTCCGTTTCCTTCTTTTATGGTCATGTTCTTAATTTAAACTGGATATGCAATGGATAAGGATGTAGTGTAGCAGAATTTATTTTTCACGTGCTTTCTAATTTACCTTAACCTTTCTGCTTGAAGGCGAGTGCAGCCTTTCTATACGGGCCTCTTCTCCTGAGCCTAGCCCTGCGTCTCGCTTCAACCCTCTTACGCAACCTGTCTTCAAGACGCTCCTCAGAATCCATTGAGCATAATGGAGAAGCACAAAGAATAAAAGTTTTTAATTTAAGGTTTGTAAATTCAAAGAGGAGGATTCGCGTCTGAAAACGTTGAAGAAGATAGAGGGTGAAACCGTTCTGAGGAAGCTGGAGAAGGGCATAGGGCTTGGCAAGAAGAGCTTTCCGCTACTCTCGAGCAAGGATGCCTTCGAGATTCTTGTGGCTACTGTTCTGTCTCAAAATACGACCGATGTCAATACGGCTAGAACAGTGAGGAGGCTTAGGGACACGATCGGCATAACGCCGAATAGTATTTCTAAGGCTGGGCTGCGCGAGTTGAAGTCAGCAATAAGAACCTCAGGCCTCTACAACGTTAAGGCCAAAGTTTTGAAGAAGCTCGCTAGAATCGTCGTTAAGAATTATGGTGGCCATATTGAGAAAGTTTTTGAGAAGCCTCTGGAGGAGGCTAGGAACGAGTTGATGAGCCTTCCGGGTGTCGGTCCTAAGACTGCTGATGTAATACTTCTCTTCGCAGGCGGTAAAAAGACCTTCCCAATAGACACCCATGTTTTCCGAGTGTCCCGCAGGCTGGGTTTAATAGGGTTGAGAGACGGTTATGAGGAGGCTCGTGGAAAACTGATGAAAACATTTCCATCAGACTCCTACTTAAAGACGCACCTCCTACTCATAGAGCACGGGAGAAAAACCTGCAGGGCTAGGAAACCGTTGTGTCACAGCTGTGTTCTTCTAGAATACTGCTCCTTCGGGCAGGGTTTATTGAAAAAAGACTGAAACATCTTAAGCTTACCTTCTAGAATGCGTGTTGCAATCCGGTATTATGTACAAGTATATCTTGTGCCACGAGAATTCAGTAACTTTTTGGGGAACCCATCCCTTGAAGGTGAACTCGTGGCTCACAATCCTTGTTCCAGGCTGAAGCTCAGCCTCAAGCTTAGGCTTGATCTTCTCATTAGCAGTAGTCGTCAGGAAAAGAGTTAGGACGGTAGCTTCGGAGAGGTTAGCGTTCAACATATCTTCGTTATACACTATTATCCTTTCCGACAGCCCTTCCTTTTCAATCGTTTTGACAAGCTCCTCGTAGAGATCCTTCCTTATCTCATATCCGACAGCCTTCTTCACGCCGAACTTTTTAACAGCAGTAATAAGCATCCTACCGTCCCCGCAGCCAAGGTCGTAAACAACATCTCTAGGGGTCACGCAGGCCAGCTCGAGCATCTTTTCGACGACCTCAGGCGGCGAAGGCACGTACGGGACTGTTATCTCCATGTTTTTACCGAGTTCGTCGAGGAAAGAAATAAACTTATCGCCTGAAATTTCGACTTCGATAAATTCTCACAAACAGCGATTCGTAAGTTTTCTCCATCTGTAATCCCTTACAAGAGAGTTTAACTAAAACATGTTGGGCTTAGAGAGAAATGAGAAAATATCCAGGATTCAAGACCGTTTGACAAAGGTCGATATTGGATTTTGGATGCTTGATCACTACTCAAGTATAGCGCGAATACTTTCTCCTGAGATTGGGTTATGCTTAAAAAGCTCGCTTAATGAGTAACTACGGAAATGACGGGTCCGAAAGTCAGGGAGCGTTTCATAGATTCTCTAAACTACCTCAGGAAGATGGACTTCTTTAAGGACTATTCCAATTTAACATCGGAGGAGATTCTCAATAAGATCTTTTACAATGAGATTAATTACGCATCTGGCTGGAACTATGAGGAACCCAGCATCTCTCCTCCCCATAACGTATGGGAACCCATACCTCATGGATTTTATCTACAATGTAGCATAGAGGAGAAACCAGAGCACTGGGTGGAGGCTAGCGATTTCGAAATAGACCTCGACTTGATCCCCTTTGATACCAAGAGAGTTGTGGTGGAGCCTTCGGAAACATGGATAGATGATAATATGGGCCCTGCAATACTAAGAAGACTGGCAAGGATATCCAGGGGAGTTTTTCGGCCAACGAATATAAGTAGCAAGTGGCTGATCAGGCCGCGGGAACGCCGAGAGCGAACAGTACAGGAGGTTAGCTTTAATTTTAGGGGCGAGAGGTATAGCATTCAAATAATCCTTCAGGAGGATTACATCGTGAGCATTGGTTTAAGGGAATTGAACGAGATGATTAGAGATACGAGATATCAATACTATTCCCTCGATATCTTCAAGATCTATGGAGATAGGATAATAGTAGTGGTTCTAACGGAGGAGGAGAAGGAAAAGCTAATGAGGGAAAGGGGTTGGAGGTTCAGATCTTTCTCAGACTAGCCACTACGTCCTAGTGGCACAACCATCGCATCCACAATCTTAGTTTTCATGTTCAGATGGAGAACGATCGCTACGTAATCCTCGATCTGTGAGGATTCGATGATCCTGGTGCCAGTAACGTTTCCTGCTGCATCCTTTACCTCTAGCACCAGGCCGCCTTGCTTTACGATGTCTTCTCTATAGCTCGTTAGTTCTTCTATAGCACCAGAAAGATAGTATCTAAGATGATCAGGATCTCTAGTCGTCTTAACCTCCACGACCTCGAAGAGGCCGCTTGACTTCTCAACCACTATATCCACATGTCTGTCGGAGTCCTTAAGGTAGACCTCTTTAAACACGTTCTTAATGTCCATTCCTATCTCCGAAACTCCTCCGGCCTCTATGACAGCCTTAGCCTTATCCCTTCCGAAGTTTCCCAGTTCCACATCGGTATCTATTTCCTGAAGTCTTGTAATCTCGTTAGCTTCCAGCGTCCATGAGCTTCCGAATTTGGGAGGTGGTTGGAATGTGAATCCTCTAAGCTCCTTAGCTCCAGGTGGTACGTCAATCACGAGTAATTCACTCCCCTTTAGTTGGTAAAGGTGACAGGTAGCTCTTCGTCCTCCGTCGAATTCGGCTATGATCTCCAGCTTGTCAGCCCTGATCATATCCAATATTTTCTCAGCAGCGTCGTATCCGTATATCTCCCTTAGTTTCATGAGTGGATAATATTGCGCTCCTCCTTCTACTGAGATGATGTTTCCTCTAAACTTATATGTGCTTACCTCCTCCCATGGCTCTGTTTCGATCGGGAAGGATAGCTTACCCCTTGGGTGCTTTATCTTTAGCAAGTTCCCCTCAACAATGAGCTCTTTAATCTCACGTGTATACTCACTAATTCTGATGCTGAAGCTCCCGTCCTCATAAAGAACTAAATATGCTCTCGCTCCCCTTTCTACGTCCTTCTCTGCCAGCAATAGCTTCACGTATGCCCTGTGCTGCTTACTCCAACCATCTACAATACCGCCCTCACTAGACATGACTTTTATCCTCTTCCCCTTTATCACCAACAAATTACTCTTCGGGTCAAAGTAAGTATCGGGGGCTTTCGACCACCTGAAATGCAGCTTACGGTTATAGGGAACGACCTCGACCTCGACTTTCTTTCCATGCAGTTTTTCCAAATGCTTATTAGGAACTCTGGGGATGAACTTACCACACTGTTCCTTCTTAGCTGAAAATCCGATGATTTCTTCGCCTTTCTCAGTCTTAACCTTAACCCTGACCCAGTATACCTTATCACTTTCAAACCCCTCGCCAAGCTGTATCGTACCATCTTTACTTACTTTCACCTCATTAGATCTATAGATAACTTTCTCTTCGGTCACATCCTCGAATCCCCTCTCTGGTCTCTCCTCCCCCGCAGCCACTACCTCCGGCTGTCCCTCGGGTGGCTCTCCTCCCTCTCCAACTAATTCCTCGGTCTCTCCTTCCTCTTCCTCTGCCTCTTTAGTAACCTCTTCGCTAACTTTCTCAACAGACTCCCCAGCGACTTCATCGGCCTCTTTTTCCTCTAACGCCTCTTCCTCTATGGCTTCCTCAGCCCCTTCTTCAACAAGCCCCTCAACTTCCTCCTCAATAGATTCCTCGACTTTCCTTTCAACGACTTCCTCAACAAACTCTTCAGCCGGTTCTTCGGTTCCCTCTTCAATCAACTCCTCGACCTCTTCCTCTAGCGCCTCTTCTTCCTTAATTCCTCTAGTGACCTCTTTGAGACTCTCAATGACCTCTCCAAGGGGTTCCTCACTTTCCACTAGCCCCTCCTCTGCCTCCCCGGTTGGCTCCTCAACTCCTTTCTCCAGGAGGCCAGATTCTTCCGCGAGCCCCTCGGACGGTCCACCGATTCCCTCGAATTCCGTAACCCCTTCGAATAGCCTCTCAAGGGGTCCCTCGGACTCCGCTTTCTTCTCGATCTCCCTTGCTATGACCTCAAACAGCGCCTCCCTATATAGTTCCTCCTGCCTCTCTCCTTCTTCCTTCAGCACTTCCCCTAGCTTCTCCTCGGTCAGATTCTCCGGCCTCTCGACCATCTCAGGTGGTTCCTCGACGGGCACCTCAATCCCTTCTACTTCTAAGTCTCGAAGGTAATCTCCCATCTCAAGCGCCGGGAAGAGCTCTTTTATCTCAGATTTTTCTTCTCTCTCCTCAGGCTTCCGAAGAAGGACAAGTCCCTCAGATGTTATTATCTCATGCCCTTTCTCTTCACATTCCTCTCCCTTCGAGAGTGCAAGTACGCCAGACGGTACTATCTCGTGTCCCTCTTCCTGCTTCTCGTCTTCCGATAGGTTTGCTGCCATCGCCATCGCGGAGTGATCTTCATACTCTTCATACTCCTTATTGACTTCGCCCTCAAACTTCTCTCTATGTCCTTCTATCTCCTCCATGATCTCCTCTAGATAGCGCTCTAGTTCCCCCTCCCAATTCTCGCTGTTAAGTATGTGCTTCTCTACATCCTCTTCGTATCTCTCCAGCCTTCTTTCGTAGTTCAGTTCGGCACTAAGCTGACCCAACCTCTTACATGCCCCTCATCAGCTCCATAGATCCATCTCCTTTGATTATCAACATGTCGGCCGTGTCAGGTGAGAGGCCCATCTTCCTATCCTCAGGTGTTATGGTCCGCCAGGCGCCCAGCATTACTCCTTCCTTCTCAGGCCTGTAGAGCGATTTGTGATAATGCCCTATTACGCAGATCTCGTTTAGATCCTTATTCTTCAGGAGCTCTTCCATCACCTTCTCCGGATCCGCATCTTTCTGAAGGCCGAGCTCATGACCATGGCTAAGCACCACGACCTTTTCGTTTGCTAACTTAATCCTTATTCTTTTCTTTGAAAATCTCCAAAACACTATCAGATCCCTTATAGCTTCTGTTAGCACCGGATTTGGGTTATATAGCTGAGGTTCCTCCAGCCCTCTTACGAATGCGAACCTCCCTAGGGTTTTCAGAAATCCGGAAGCATCTGAATCCGAGCATCCCGACACACATCTCATATGAACTCTAAGATTCCTCAGGAGCCTGAAGAAGCCCACGACATGCGATACCATTGGCTTCCCCCTCACAAAGTCGAACACATCGCCTAAGAGGACTAGGTGGGTCGGGCGGATTTTCATAAGCCTTCTTAAGCATGGCAACCAGAGAGATTGGGGAATCCCTATGTGTAAATCTCCCACAACCGCCAAGGCGTCATCCTCCCCCAATATCATATCGTAAATAGGTATTTCATCGAGTTTCCTCTTCTCCGTATACTCTTTAAGCATGACCCAGTTATGCCATGCTATGTTCTCGATGCTCTCAGCAATTTGGCCCGGTGACTTGTCTGAACATGCTTTGCAATTGCATTCCATAAGGTATCTTCCTAAGTTTACGACGCCTACGCCAGAAGGTGTGTCCGTGTATGCATGCCAATGCTTGGCCTCTATTAGCCAAGACATACCCGCCAAGGAGATCTCCGGATCTGATCTGTAGGAATCAGGAAAATCCCTAAGGCTTAAAACCCCTATTATCAGAAGTTTTGCCCCAATCTCATATATCTTCAACAGGCTCATCGAGTAAAGGTCATTAACGATCTTGACGAGGTCTTCATTGGTCTTAAAGCTGGCATGGTCCTTGGCCAAGATGTATTCGGTGGCATGAAGCCCGACCCTTTTATAGCCTAACTTCTTTAACCACTCCGAGTAAAGCACTATCTCTGAAGAGTCTCCTCCCTTCAGCAACGGTATCGTTGGTATCCCCTCCTCAACATATCTCATCGTTAAGAGCATGGCCTTGATCATGTTTGATAGGTTAAGGGCCTTAGGATAGTCGATGTAGACAGGCATGTCCCATCCGATTACTCCGTCAAAACCTCCTCTCTTTACGAAGTTTATGGTAAAGTTGAATGTCTCCTCGGTCAGGAGTCTGTCGGGCATTATTGTGGAGAGCAGGACCTGACCATCGAATTCAAGGAATTTGTGTACGCCCTCTCTTTCAATCTTCTTCATGTTTTCGCTATCGATCTTAGAGATCGACACTATGACTCCATCCATTCCAAGGTCCTTCCTTGGCTTCACGGGATCCTCGAGTGGTATCTCAGGGATCAAGCGAGGGAGCTTAATATCAGTGGGCTTTTTGTCCCATGACCTTATCGTTAAGTCTAGCTTAAAGTACGCACCCACATCGGGGGGAGTGAACCTACTGGACTTGACACAGGCCGAGGCGAGCGGACAGGTATTACATCTAAGGGTTATCCCCATGATCCTCGTCTTTCCTATGATGCATTGGTAAACCAGGCATAGATTTCTCCTCGGGAGGCGGCATCCGGCGCATAATCTGAGTTTAAGGTAATCGCATTTGCTACAGGACTTTCCGCATCTCAAGGGGCCATGCGCGATGTACATTCTCACTGAACTTGTTGTCTTTTCTTTAAAAAGTTTTAAAAGGCATAAGAACTTGTGATTAAATAAAGGCGCCCTCAAAATGATCTCTGTGTCAACCTTCCTCAATATTCTTCGAAAATGGGCTCCTTAATGCCTTAAAGTCTTTAACTCACTTGAAGTCTACTCATTCAGTCAAGTTTCGAAGAGAATTTTGAGAATTAGCTACGCAAGTAGCTAGAGGCTTGGCTTAGGAAGACGGTCCATATAGGAAGGCCGTTATAGTTCTTAAGGAGAAGCTCGTGAGGTGGCCCGATGTTACGACGCAATCCTCATTAAGGGAGTATATACTATGTATTCAGAGAAGAAGCAGGATGCTTCGTAAAGACGTGAAAAAATAGATGTATAGAAGTGATGAGTAAGGGCCGAGAAAAAGAGGCTACTTCAATACTTCCCTTAGACCCCGAATGCCTCTTTTTTTTCTCAGGCCCACCTTCTTCTAGAACTCTCTCGACCATGATGTCCCTTCGAATTGCATAAACCAAGATGAGAACCTTGCCTCCTTCTTATTTCTTTTAGACAAATTTACCCTGAGGTCGTGGCCTCCCTTAGCATTTTTAGGAGCATGCGAGCATTGTTTAACATATAGTGATTATTATTTAAAAAAATAAATATTCTCTTAGGCTTCGAAGCCAACACTTTGAGGACGACCTCCTCCAGCTCCTCAACCGTGTAATTATGAGAATACCATGATGAACGGCCGTGCATCCTTAGATAGACTGTGCCCGTAGTGTTGAAGACATGCCTAGGCAGGTCCGGCGAGTCCACTGAGACTATTGTGAGACCCCTGCTGCTGGCCCACTCCTCCCATTCTCCGCTGAACCACTTACTGTTCCTCCATTCCACCGCAGCCTTCTCTGCGACCTCAGTCTTGGCGAAAAACCTTTCAATGTTCCTGATGGTGTTTTGACTAGGCTCAACGAACGGAGGGAGTTGAAAAAGATAGTAGTCCATGCTACCTTCCAACGGTTTGAAAAGGCTGGCGAACCTGTTGAAAACGCTAACCGCCTTGGAGCCCATACGGTAAACGTGAGTAACCATACGGTTGACCT
>JAFNIT010000031.1 GCA_017601345.1 Candidatus Brockarchaeota archaeon
ACTTCATAAGCATAAAGGGCCCGGAGGTTTTCTCCAAGTGGGTTGGGGAATCGGAGAAGGCAATAAGAGAGGTGTTCAGAAAGGCAAGGCTGGCATCGCCCTCAATAATCTTCCTCGACGAGGTTGACGCGATCGCCCCCAGGAGAGGCATGAGCATGGCTGACAGCGGCGTGACGGAGAGGGTTGTAAGCCAGCTGCTGACAGAGATGGATGGGCTCACCCCCATTGAGAGGATTGTTATAATAGGAGCTACTAACAGGCCTGAGCTTCTCGACCCCGCGATAATGAGGCCGGGAAGGTTTGAAGTAATACTTTACGTTCCCCCGCCGGACGAGTCTTCAAGACTACAAATACTCAAGATCCATACGAGGAAAATGCCGCTGGAGGGCGTCGACCTTCAGGAAATAGCTAAGAGGACAGAAGGATATTCTGGAGCAGACCTTGAAGCCGTTTGCAGAGAAGCAGGCTTAAACGCGTTGAGAAGGGATGCTGACAAGGTGACGAGAGAGGACTTTGAAAAGGCTCTTCAAACAGTGAAGCCGAGCTTAAGAGAAGAGATTTTAGCAAAATATAAGAGGTTTGGCGAGAGGGAGGATTTTTTTCTCGTCTGAATCCGAAGAATGATTAGGACTACATAAAAACTTAAATTTTAGGAATATCCTAAATTAGGACGTGCCTAAATCAAGAGAATATTCGAAAAGCCTAACAGAGAAAGAGACAGAGTACCTTAAGGCGGTTTTCAGACTCATTTCAAAGAGGGAGATTGTTGGAAGTCTTGAAGTGGCAGATGCTATGGGGGTTTCATGCGCGACTGCAAGCGAATATCTTGAAAGACTTGGAAGAAAAGGCATGCTTAAAAGATATCGTTGGAGGGGAGTACGCCTTTCAAAAAAGGGTTTTAAAGAAATCAACAGGATAATTAGAAACCATAGGGTTTTCGAAACATACGCATACAGGTTTCTTTCAGTCAGCCTCAAGGATGCTTGCGAATGCGCAAGCAGAGTTGAACTATATCTTTCAGACAAGGTTGTTGACTCGATGTGCAGCCTCCTAGGGCATCCTAAGACTTGTCCCCATAACAATAGTATCCCGGGGGGTAAGCTGTGTTGCAGAACCTGAAATTAAAAAATAATATCATTATCATCATGGCTGTTTCTATTATAATTACTGGCTCATTTGAAAACCCGGTTTTTAATCAACAGACGGGCGTAATAAGAATATTGGTGACGACGGACATGCTTAAACTCCTTGTTTCTCCAATAGTTAGAGGCAGGGGAGAAGTAGTATCCATAGTGCCAGAAGGTGTTGAGCCCCACAGTTTCACCCTAGACCCTGGGGTTATTCGGGCCGCTTTAAACTCGGACCTTATAGTGATAACTGGCCATATGAAGTGGGAAATGGATCTTGTTGAAAGGGTCGCTAGGGAAAAAGGTGTTTCTCCGGATTCGATTTCGATCAACCTGCTTGAATTGGTGAAGAGTAACGGTACTATTCTTAAGATCAATGGGGAAGATAATATTCATGGTTTCTGGCTATTACCAGATAATGCTGTTCTAATAGTTGAATCTTTAAAAAACATGTTTTCTAAAATAAAGCCAGAGTATTCCGAAGAATTTTCGTCAAACTACATTTTCTTCAAATCTAGGGTTTCCAGTCTTAAGAGCTTTTTAAAAGGGCTTTCCGAGAAATACGGTTCGGAGAATAGTAAAGTGGTTATAGGGTTTTATGCTGAACAGTATATTATTGAAGCATTAGGCTTAAGAATCGGCGCGGTTTTAATCGGCGAGGAAGAAGTTGTTAAACCAGATTCTTTGAGCATGATTTACGGAGGATTAAGGTCTGGAGAATACTCTTGCATAATTGTCTCGGATATCGCTCTTTTAATGGGCAACGTTAAGAATGCTATTCAACAAATCTCTGCGGACACCGGATGCTCAATAGCATACGTGTCCGTCGTTTCTACAAACGGCTTGGAGAATTATGATTCGATGATGTACTATAACGCTGGGCAAGTATATAGTGCTATTCTTTCCAGTCGTAAACCGGTATCAACAGGGTTTGACATCTACCGTTTAACAACATTCATAGCCCTGTTCGTAATCTTAATCGAAACTATAATCATAGTCAGGAGGGTGAGGAAATGAGCCAACCAATAATATCACTCAGAGATGTTTCAGTAAGACTAAACGGCCATGCGGTTTTAGAAGATGTTAGCTTCAATGTGGAATCGCCGTCTTTCATAACCATAGTTGGTCCAAACGGGGCTGGGAAAACAACTCTGATAAAACTTCTCTTAGGGATGATTAAGCCAATAAAGGGTAGTGTTAAAGTCCTCGGTATGAATCCATTTACAGAAAGTGAGAAGTTGAGAAGCCTAGTTGGCTACGTCCCTCAGAAGGATAGAATTTCCTATGAGACTCCGTTAATGGTATGGGAAGTGGTGTTAATGGGAATTTTTCTGAGAAAAAGGTTTCCGAGGACTATTTCTTCAAGCGATCTAGAATCTGCAAGAAAAGCCTTGGAATGTCTTGGGATGGAAGGATATTGGGAATACTTTTTCAACGAGCTCAGCGGCGGACAGCAACGGAGGGTTCTAATAGCAAGGGCGTTAGCATCAGATCCTGTTCTCCTACTACTGGATGAAGTCTTCGCCGGGCTTGATTCCGAAAGCCAGCAATACCTGCTTAACGTTTTCAAAATGTTGAGAGATAGGAATAGGACAATACTCATTGTGGAGCATGAGTTAGATCCAATAATGGAACTCACCGAGAAAATACTGGTTTTAAACAAGACTGTATGTGCCTACGGAGATCCAAATGAGGTCTTAAGCGAGGATAAATTGAAACCAATATACCCATGTCTGAGAACAGTTGAGAAAGAGGGTAGGCGAATATTCATTCTCGGTGATAAGCATGCTTGACCCATTTGTCTTGAGAGCATTACTGGGAATTATATTTGCATCTTTCTCAGCTCCTGTTTCAACAATAATGCTTCTTAGAGGTGCTCTATACATATCTCCGGAGGTTTCTCACGCTGCTCTTGGTGGTGCAGCCTTGGGAGTCTTCTTACAAGTCTTCATCCCAGGATCAGCAGACCCTTTCTTTTTCGCAATACTCTTCTGCATAGCTACTTCCATACTTGTTTCACGAGTCGGCAGGAGTAGTCAACAAGCCTTGAGTATGATACTGAGCGTCTCTCTCGCATTAAGCGTTATGCTCTATGCGATAATAAGAAGCTATCTTCCAATTGAAAAGAAAATCATGGTGGATGGTTACCTTATTAGTGACTTACTATTGATTTCAGAAACCGAGGTTTTAAACCTAGCGATTGCTTCAACAATTTCCATTTTAATAACCATCATATTCTATAGGGAGTTCCTTTATATTTGCTTCGATATGGAGACTGCAGAATCTCTTGGGTTTAAAGTAGGCTTGTACGATTCTCTACTCTTTGCAACATCTGCCATAACCGCTGCAGTAGTAGCTAAAACAATGGGAGTGCTTCTATCTGTTACTCTACTAGTCATACCTGCAGCTGTTTCAAGGCTGATAACCATCAGGGTTAACAGAATGCTCATACTTTCTTTCGCAATAACGGTATTCTCAGGGTTCTCCGGTATAGCTATATCGCTCTATCTGAACATTCCTACGAGTGGTTCAATAGCCCTAGTTTCAATAATGCTTTTTTCACTAGCATATTTAGTTAGGTTTATTAAGAATAGGCTTGTCTGAATCGTTACCTAGGCTGATAAGCGGGGAAGAGGCTGTCGAAAGAGCTGAGGCCCTGAGGAAGACTTTCAGCATCCTGTATGGGATTGATTTCAAGAAGATTCTCGGTAAGGTCCCGGTTGAAATGGTTATTCCTACAGAGGACTTTCTTGAGGCGGATAAGCTTGTAGCAACTTTCAAAGCCTTCCTCTATGAGAATTACAGAGTTCCGGCAACATGCTTAGAATTACCGAATAAGAGAATATACGTGATTGATGGGCACCACAGACTTCTAGTGCACAAACTCTTCAAAGAAAACACTATGAATTCCTACATATTATTGCCCGCGGGTGAGATCGAATATTACAAACCTCTGAAAAGCATAATGGACCTTGGCATAATGAAAATGCCGCTGTCAAGAGAGAACCTTCCCTTTCTCAATACCATTAAAATAGTTCTCTACTATTGGAGGATCTACGGAGACGTTTTTCACTTAGAGCATAGGAATGTGGATGTTTTAAGCCTGGTTCCAACACAGCCCTTAATAAGTGCAGAAGGATTAGAATACTGGCGTGACAAGTATTCTCCAATAACGTGCCTCGAGTACTTTGGTAAACTGTATATTCTCGATGGCCATACGAGGGCTTTCGCAAAAATCCTTAAGGGAGAGTGTTCCGCTGAAGCTCTTGTAATAAAGAGCGCAGTCAACATAAGCTTTAAAATAGTTGAGACCGCTGAAAAACTGGGATTGACGAGCGTAAAAGACATCAGGGTTATTGAGTAATCCCTTAATGTTTGCCTTAATATAAGGCAATAAATTTATTCCTAGAGACTATTGAAAGTTGCAATGCAGCCTATCAAAACATCTAAAATTAGACGCGTCTCCTTTTCAGCATTATCGATAGCGCTTGTTTTTGTAGCGACATCATCGATATCCGTATACATCCCTGCTACTAGAGGGTATTTCAATTTAGGAGATTCAATGATTTTTCTAACAGCAATACTATTCGGCCCAATTGTCGGAGGGATGGCTGGTGGATTCGGCTCTATGTTGAGTGATATTTTCCTCGGTTACACTGTCTTCGCTCCAGCGACATTAGTAGTGAAAGGTATTGAAGGCTTCATAACCGGTAAGCTCTATAGACTTCTTATGGGTAAGGAAACTGGAAAGACTTGGTTGGTAATGATGTTTCTATTCGTACCCATTTTAATCTTAGGAGTAGTTGTTACGGCATTAATGTTCACAGGAGAGGAGGCCGAGATATCCTTGTTTTCAATAAACCCTATGATTTTACCTTCTCAAACCCTGCTCTTTACGATTTTAGTCGTACTGGCTGCTTTGATTATGGTGGTCTTAAGATTCCATAAAAAGAATATTCCCATAATCATATCTTGTTTCATAGGTGGTTTTGAAATGGTTTTAGGCTACTTCGTATATGAGGTTTTCCTAGTGGGATTGGGAGCAATATTTGAAATACCTGCTAATTTTGCCCAAATGTTCTTAGGGGCAATGATTGCGAACACAATCTACGTTGCAATAGAAAAGAAGACCCCTAAGACTTAGACAATGCTTTCCAAAGCTCGTCTTGAGGAGGCTCATCTATTGTCACTTCCTTCCCTTCTAAAATCCCTACCCTCCTCCTTCCTCTTGTTATCCTGCCTATTACCGTTGCTTTAAAGCCTCTTGCTCTTAGCTTTTCTATTAGCTTATCACTCTTATCCCTTTTCACAGTTGCTAAAAGGCTTCCTGAGCTGATTAACTTAAGAGGGTCCAGGTCCAGTTTCTCACATATTATCCTAGTCTCCTTCCTCACAGGTATGGATGAAAGGTTTACTAGGCAGCCGGTACTAGATGCTTCACAAATCTCGTATATGCCTCCTAAAACACCTCCCTCAGTAGGGTCATGCATTGCCGAGACATAATCTGCAGCAATAAGTGCCTGTTTAACAATGCTTATGCTTTTAACAAGCATGCTAGCCCTCTTAAGGATCGTAGTTGGGACTCCCATGCTCTTAAGCTTCCTTCTCATGTCTAAGGCTAGTATGGATGTGCCCTCGACACCAGCTTCTCCGATGATGACTATTTCTTCACCTGGTTTGGCCCCGCTTGAAGTTATTAGTTTTCTACGCTTAGTCCACCCTATTGCTGTCCCGACGAAAATAGGATTCTCCACGATATGGGCATACTCCGTATGTCCCCCCACTATGCATACTCCAAGCCTCCAAGCCTCTAAACTGGCTTGCCTCATTATTCTCTCTATACTCTCCTCTCTCGTACCTGGTGGAAGTATGAGGGAAACGAGTAGGAACTCAGGCTTGGCCCCGCTGGTGGCTACATCGTTTGTAGATACGTCGACACCGATTCTCCCGAGATTCTCTCTAGCTCCAGTAACAGGATCGCTTGAAACAACTATCTTAATCCCATTCAGGGATATCACGGTATTGTCCACTCCTATTCCAGGGCCTACGAGGACTCTCCTATTCTTAGCGCCAAGGTTTTTGAAGACAATCTGCTCCAATATCTCTGGCGGAACCTTACCGAGTATTTTACCCATTGCATCAGGGTTGGAAGAGAAGATTAAAAACTTAATTCTCTCAGATAAGCTTAAAAACAATCAGACACGTTGGATGCCAATGGTTGAGATAAGGGTTTCAAATGGTATTAATATCCGTAGCTTGTTGAAGAAAGCCATTGGAGCATTATTGGTTTTATTCTTAATATGGTTGGGCTTTTCCACATGGTTATTCACGGTCAGTATTTACGACAGTATGTACACTGAGAAATCTGGAGTAAGCTATCTTAACATAATAACTTTAAACAACTCTTTATATTTTGCATTGGAATTATTAATGGGCTTAGCAGTTTCAAACCCTGTCATATGGTATCTGATTGTGAAACGGAGCTTTAAACCAGCTGTATTAACATTCTTGCTCAGCTTGCTTGTGGCATTCATCTACTTCTCAGCCGTAGGTCAAAAAATAGCTGTCCAAATCTTCTTACTAAGCAAGGCAGATAACTTCTTCAAGGGATTTATAGACTGGCTTGGAAGAGTATACTCTTCTCCACTCTCACTCTCCGGAGAAGAACTGTATTCTGCAATGCCGGTTTTCGACTTCATAGAGTTGCTAAAAATATTATATGTCTTCTTCGCAATAATCATACTATTAAGCCTCCTCATAGCTAAAACATGGTCTATAACAGGTTTCGCGAAGAAGATAGTTATGGAATCCAAATGGTTCTTATTGTCCAGAGAATTCTCAGAAGCTTTCTTATCTCTGTTTAGGATTCTGGTAGCTTTTACAATCATAGGATACGCCTTATTATGGTATCCGACATCTACCTACGACGTAATAACTCCGATATTTAGGATAGCATTATTCTCTTCCCTAATATTGGCAATATTATGCCTATTTTCTGAGAAGATACGTGCTAGGAGAATCGGCTTATTGAAAAACATCTTAGTAATGTCTGCTCTTCTCATAGTTATAATAGGATCCATCATACCACAAGCATATTATCGGACTATTGGAGGATGGGATGCTAATAAAGTAGCCTACGAATTCGAACCCAGAGTCAAGCCGCATATCGAGCTCATCAAGCTTCTAAACGGTTTAAATGAAATATACGAGACATCAGAATCCGCTGGAAGCGTTGAGGACCTTAAGAAAGTCAGATTAACTAACCATGAATTCGTATCCTCTAGGACTGCTTACGAGCTGTCCAGAATAGGAATACCCTGGATAACCTGGAGCAGCCCGTCGATGATATACTTTAAGGATGGCCATTTATACTGGATAGTCTTCACGTCCCCAGTGATGGTTGAGACTACCGACGTCGAGACAGCAGAATCCTTCATATACACTCATAGCGAAGTTATTTTGGCTTTCGACGCTACGACAGGTAAAACAGTCCCCTTAGACAGTGTTCTAGGGATCTCGGAGATACCTGTTGTCTATTATGGCCTGGGAGGGCTTTTCGAGAAAAGAGAAATAGTTTTCGTTAATACTGGAAAGTGGAGGGAGGCTGGGAAAGTCAATTATAGCGGTAAGCCTGATTATGTTTTCTCCGGATGGGTTCGTACAGCATACTTCCTCCTTGCAGGTAGGCTTGACATAGCACTCGGTGGCTATGGGGACCTCTTGAATACGCTTATGGTTAGAGACGCTTATCAGAGGGTTTCGAAAATAATAGTGCCAATTTTAAATGTGGAGACGGATCCTAGAACTGGTATTCCAGCACCATATCCCGTGGTGGACCCTGAGGGAAACCTTTATCTTGCATTCTCAACATTCATCGAGAAACCAGTTTATACCGACTACGCCTCTACCGAGAAATATGGCGTGGAAAAAGGTGGTCTCTTTAGAAAACCATTCTTAATCATACTTGTTAATGTGAAAGATGGCAGCATGCAGGGATACATGTTTGAAGAATCGTTGAATACTAATAACTACGTGGTGGAAGCGCTGAAATCTCTCTACTCCCCTTGGGTTAGACCAATCCCAACGTGGCTAATGCCGCAGGTAAGGTACATCAAGAACCTGATGTGGACCATAATAGATATTTACAATACATACAGAATTCCCAGCTGGGATTACGATTCTTGGTATAGAAGCACGGGAATGTTCGATTTTCCGAGAGATCAATACGGCAATATTTATTCTCAGAATGTTTTCGACATAAGATACGTTTCACTAGGAGGAAAATACGTAGCATTATGCATCGTTGAAAACTACCAGAAAAACCCTGAGGCACCTGTGAACATCGTGGGAGCCTACGTCTTCACTCCCGTAAAAAAGGAGTTCATATGGTTTCCAGATAGAGTCCCAAGGTTAAGCACGATAGTCGATAGCATAATACATCATCCCACGGTACAGCAAATACTTACTCTCCACCAAACGCGTGGGGCCTCATGGGTTGAGGGGAACCTTATGTTCCAACTCGTGAATAACACTCCGATTCTAATACTGCCTTTTTACTCTATGAGTGCTCAAGTAGCTTATGTCACAATGGTTGCAGTTTACAATCCTCAGACCAGTAAGATAGGTGTTTACCAGGTTAGTAATGTTGACGACTGGACGGAGGTCTCTAAATCCGCTCTCACAGCATACTTTTCAACAGTGCCTGTGAACATCAGCTTTAAGCCCGATTATCTTCAACAGGTTAAAGCGTTTCTCAATGCAAGAGGATTGAACGTGGCTGAACCGGTAAGTGTATCTGCCAACGTTGTTTACATGATGGGGTACATCAGAGCTGGCGAGTTTCAGAGAGCAGCCAATTCCACGCTTACAAGGCTCGTCGACTTCTGTAATCAACATGACTTGAAGACAGTCAACGTCTGGGTGGAGAAAGTTGAGGATAGGGAAGTCATAAACATAGGGGTCTTAATGTTGACTACTCAGGGAGTTGAACTCCATCTTATTCAAATAGAGGCTGGCTAAAAGCAAAGGTCCTTCCTGCTTTTTAATTAAAATACAATGTTTTATACTCGTCCCGCGAGAAAATCAAATAAGGGTCAAGAGATAAACCTGTCCAATTAGATGTTTTTCACAATGTTACAGATTTAAATACCCTTCAGAATTATTTCTGAACACTTTTAACTAACTCATTCATCAGAATCATCGAGGCTTTTAGAACGTTATCGTCCAGCTCCAACTTTCCATATTCATGTATTTCAAGAATTAACGGCTTAGGATAGTTAACCCTGAGGAAAGTTCTCATTAGATTCTCCCAGTCTATAGAACCCATCATCGGCGGCAGATGCTGGTCTTCAAAACCATTATTATCGTGGATATGAGTTGCTATTAGAAACTCCCTTATGCTTTTCAGGGTTGACTCCATGTTTAGCTTGTTGACGTAAGCATGCCCTGTGTCAAAGCATATTCCTAAGTAATCGCTACCAACACTGTCAACCAGCTCCATAAGATCTCTAGGTAAGGAACAGTAGCCGTTTTCTAACCTGTTCTCAATAGCTACTTTAACACCGTAATCTGAAGCATGCTTAGAGACTTCTTTAAAGAACCTTATGTTTGCAAGCTTTGTTTTTTCTAGAAGGCTAAGTGAGTCATATTCCTGTGAAGAGCCTAGTCTTGCAGTATGAAGTACTAGAACTCCCCATTCAAACTCGCTAATGCATTTTAGCCAACTACACACTTTTTCTAATGCTTTACTCCTACGATTATAGTCTTCTGAGGCGGAGTCGAAATCTATGTCGCCGAAGGGTCCGTGAACCTGAATTATCTCAACCGCAAGGCTTTCCCCAAGCTCCTTGACTTTTTTCAAAGCGTTAAAATCAGCCACACCGTTTCGAGAAATCTTAGATAGGTGTTCAAACGATATTTCGATAAACCTTACACCGTTGGTGCTGAATCTTTCTAAAGCCTTCTCCAAGTCGAGTATGGAGTATATCCAGCTATCGAAACCGTAATCCATGTTTAAAGATGACTATTCTAGAAGTCTTAAAGCTTTTTTCAAATCATTGTAAATAGCAAGTTGCCAGTATTCCCAAAAAGTTTGGCATTTAGAAAGATTAGGTTTTAACAAGCCGTATTCAGCACGTGATAGATGCAAAGCCTTACGTCAAACAAATGATTTCACTCGGCATTATTCTCCTTATAGTGCAAGGAATGCTCAATTCTTCGCTTGGGATCCCTATCCACATAGGCTTTTTAGAAATGGTAGTTGCTATCTTCTTAGCTGTCCTTCCTCA
>JAFNIT010000009.1 GCA_017601345.1 Candidatus Brockarchaeota archaeon
CCCCTAAGCCAGATTGCTCAGCAATACCCTTAGCATTATCTGAAACAGGCCCGTAGGCGTCTGCTGATATGGTCATGCCTACTGTTGCGAGCATTCCCACTGCAGATATTGCAATCCCGTAGTCTGGGCTTACTCCAAAGATTTCAGCAAGGTGCCAAGCAGCCAACGTGGCGATGCATATCCCTATTACCGGGGGTACGATGCTGATTATGCCGTAGGAGAATCCTGTCAATATGTTTATCGCCGCCCCCGTCGTCGAGGCTTGTGCAACCTTCTGAGCCGGCATCCTGTCTATCGACGTGAAGTAGTCTGAGGTTATTCCTATCACTACTCCTGCTACAAGTCCTGCGGCAGTTGGAAGGAATATTCCCAGCCACCTGTTACCCTCAAGACCCGAGAAATAGGAAATCGCAAGGAGTAGAAATGCAAAGATAATCCATGTTGCGAACGATCCTCTGTTTAAGGCTGCACCCGGATTACCCTTTATACTCTGTCTGACAACTAAGACTCCTATCAACGAGGCGAAAAGCCCTATTGCAGCGATTGCAAGTGGCAGAGCCGTAAGAATGTTCTCGCGCAATTCCGAGCCTATTATCATAGCTGCCACAATGCTAGCTATATAGGAGTCGACGAGGTCAGCACCCATCCCGGCAACGTCTCCAACGTTATCTCCAACGTTATCAGCAATAACTGCAGGATTTCTCGGATCATCTTCAGGGATGCCGAGCTCTACTTTCCCAACTAAGTCGGCGCTTATATCAGCAGTCTTAGTATAGATTCCTCCACCCGCCTTGGCGAAAAGCGCTAATGCACTTGCTCCGAAGCTGAAGCCCAATACAATGCTCGAAGCATCAGTCTCACTCCATCCGAGTATAAACCTGTAAATGTAAAAGAGGAAGCTTATGCCCAAGAGTGCTAAACCAACTACGAAAAGACCCATAACCGCTCCGCCGTAGAAGGCTATTGGAAAAGCTTTTTTCAAACCATGTTTTGCTGAATTGGCTGTTCTAACATTGGCCTCAACAGCCGCCATCATCCCGACGTAGGCAGCGAGAGTCGTGCACACGGAGCCGAAAACATATGCGACAGTAATGCCGGCTCCGTATTCAACCCTCTTAGATGAAATCGTGTAAAAAACACCTAGTAAAACTGCCATTACTACTACGAATATAGCCAGTGTCGAATTCTGTCTTTTGAGATAAGCTTTTGCACCTTCTTTTATAGCTCCGGCTATTTCCCTCATTCTCTCGGTCCCGCTGTCTTGCGCCTTAACGTAATGGTAAAGGTAACTTGCTAGACCGACTGCAGCTAAACCGGCTGCAGGCGTTATGTGAAACCATTCCATATCAGGTCACTTTAAGCTCAAAAGCTCTGCCTTATAAACCTACATTAAAAATTGGATGACACAAGGCTTCAAGTTCTAAACTGGATTGTCCTAACCAGGCTGTCACGGAACCTGGTTCACGATCATCCCAAGCGTAGTAAGATATTACAGCATTTTTTCCCATTAAGCAAAAAGCAAATAATAAACCTTAAAAGTTCTGGAAACTTAGCTTTACATGGCTCCCCGAGTAATGGAGTTGAAAAGCACTATTGCAACCGTTGGAAGTCATTCTGCTCTCCAGATACTTAAGGGAGCTAAGGACGAGGGCTTTAGGACAATAGCGATATGCGTTAAAGAGCACAGTTCTCTATACCGCCATTTCAATGTTGCCGACAGGATTATAGAAATATCCTCTTATAAAGAATTCGAGAACGTTGAAGATGATCTTATGGAGGAGGCTGCTATACTTGTGCCGCATGCATCTCTAATAGCTTACGTGGGTACAGACGTTGTTGAGAGAATAAAGGTGCCTTATTACGGTAATAGAAGAATACTCGCTTGGGAGAGTGATAGGAATAAGCAAAGAGAGTGGCTTAGAAGAGCAGGCGTCAATATTCCCAAGGTTTATGAAAACCCTGATGAAATAGACAGTCTGTGCATAGTTAAGTTCCACGGTGCTAAGGGAGGGCAGGGCTATTTCTTAGCAAAAAACAAGGAAGACTTCTATGATAAGATAGGTGATGCCAGAGAATATTTTATCCAGGAGTACGTGGTTGGCACTCCCGTTTACATTCATTACTTCTACTCGGTAATGCGTGGAGAACTTGAGCTAATGGGTTTCGACAGGCGTTACGAATCTAATGTTGACGGGATAACTCGGATCCCTGCAATTCATCAAGAGGGTTTAAGCGTAACCTATACGATCGTCGGCAACCTTCCACTGGTGTTGCGGGAATCGCTCCTACCGGAAGTTTTCAAAATAGGTCAAAGGGTTGTCGAAACATCTAGAGAGATTTGTAGCCCGGGTATATATGGGCCCTTCTGCCTCGAAACCGTTGTAACTCCAGATTTGAAATTCTACGTTTTCGAGATCTCTGCAAGAATAGTTGCTGGGACAAATGTCTTCATGAACGGTTCTCCTTACACGTATTTGAAGCACGGCAAACCGATGAGCACGGGGAGAAGAATCGCTGTTGAAATAAGGGAGGCCATTGAGCAGGATAGGCTGAAAGAAATATTAGGATAACAGAGTACTGGAAATTAAATAGGGCTTAATTCCTAAATCCCTAAAGTAAGAGAAGGAGTTTGACAAGAGCATACGGTGAATTCGTTTTGAATGACGGTTCCGAAATAGTTTTTGACGATAATGAGTTTCAAGGATGAATACTGGAAGAAAAATAAGAAATATTAAGGCGAGTCATGACCAGTAATCACAGTGGTGCAGAATGTCGATTAAAAAAGAGGAAGTCCAGGAGATTGTCTCAAGATACGATACTGAGAATATAACTATCGGCGTTCTGGGTTCGCATTCGGCTGAGGAAGTAGGAATATCTGCCAAATCATTCGGCTTTAAAACCCTTGTTGTCTGCCAGAAAGGTAGGGAAGAGCTCTATACAAAGTACAATAAGCATCTCTTCGACCACGTAATACTTCTCGAAAAATTCTCAGACATGGTGAGTGAAGAAGTCCAAGAAGAAATGAGGAGGTTGAACACTATTTTCATACCAAATAGATCCTTCTCGGTTTATGTTGGCTATGATAAAATTGAGAACGTTTTCAGAGTTCCGATTTATGGTAATAGGATGATTCTAAGGACTGAGGAGCGTAGTGAAGAAAGAAACCAATACTGGCTCTTGGAAAAGGCGGGAATAAAGATCCCTAGGAAATTCAACAAGCCTGAGGAGATAGATAGGTTGGTAATAGTTAAGGTTCAGCAGAAAAAGAAACCTTTTGAAAGAGCATTCTTCTATGCCTCATCGCCTGATGAATATTATAAGAGGGCTGAGGAGCTTTTGAAAAAGGACGTGATAAGCGAAGAAGGCTTAAAGAAAGCTAGGATAGAAGAATATGTACTGGGGCAGAAATTCAACGCTAATTTCCAAGGATGGGCTTTGAAAAATGTTTTCGACGACTTCGACCTCCTTGGTTTCGATGACAGGAAGCAGACGAACCTACATGGTCTACTCAGCCTACCTGCGAGAGACCAGATGTCAATAAATATCCCGATTAAAAACGAAGAAGTAGGCCACTATGGTTTAACGATGAGAGAATCACTCAAACCCCTTGTCTACAGGGCTGCGGAAAAATTCAGGCGAATATGTGAAGAAGAATACCCGCCAGGCATGATAGGTCTTTTCGCATTGCAGGGAGCAATAGCTTATGACACTGAGGACCCTGAGCAGAATAGGCTAGAGTTCTACGTTTTCGACGTAAGCCCAAGAATACCTGGATGCCCCTGTTTGGGCCCTACTTCGCCGGAGATGCGTAGAATCACATTAAAATACATAAAATATTTGCAAAAATATGGTTTAGAAAGAATCGAAACACCAATGGATTTACCCATGCTGGAGATAAAATATGCTGCGAAAGAAAACAGACTTGAAGAGATTGTGACGTAAATTTATATATAAAAAAACATTTGTGGAGCTAAGTCGGAGAAAAGCGGATCCCACAACCGGAACGTTAAGGGAAAAACCGTTGCTTCTCTATTAGTTCAAAAACTTCAAACCCGAAGGTTTCTAGAACCACAAAGCCTATCTATGGCATCAGAGAGCCACACGTCGAAAGGGCTTTCTTTGTCCAATAGCCTTATCCAAGCCCTGCCCCTGCTTATCTTTAATTGGCCAGCCCCAGTCATTACCTTGTCTTCGCTCACCACCTTTTATTCCAAGCTCCTCAGCCAAGCTCTTAGGTAGGACGGATAGGCTTGTCCCAGTATCCACTAAAGCCTTAACCCTCTTTGACCTGGTTCTTTCAAAATTAAACAGTTCAACCTCCACCAAGAATGGCCCAACCCGTTTGCTCTACGCAGTGAGGAAAATTTAAGCATTTAGGGCTTTAGATTTTTTACAAAACGAAGAAGAAAAAAGACTGGAGGGTTAAAAAGGATATTGCTCTAGATTTTGAAACATCGCCTTCAACAAAGCCTAGCGTCAACTCTTATTCCGTAGCTTGGCTATCAGCTAACATACGGCTTCTAACACGAGCCTCCTGAATCAAAACGCTTACAACGATGCTTTCATTTTGAAAAGCAAACTAGTCGTTTCAGAAGTTCTAAAGAAGGCAAAAATAAAAATCGATAATATTCAAAGAAGAATGGCAGAATAAAACAAGATGGATAGAGGTTGCGGGGAATCCGTTTCAATCGGAGAAGTTATGAAGAATGTTTATGCAAACCGGTATTGGATGAATGTTTAAAAACTTTTAAAAGCTAATTCGCAATCAATGTTAGAGAGTGTTTAAAATGGCTAGGTGCGAGGTCTGCGGTTCAGAAGTAAGCTTGCCGTTTATCTGCTCATACTGTAAGGGTGCTTTCTGCTCTTACCATAGGCTTCCTGAAGCGCATAACTGTAAAATGCTTCATCTAGCAAAACTACAAAAACAGAAGTATGAAGATGTTCCTCTAATTCAATATGAAAGAAAACGTCGAAATATAAGAATCACCAGTAAGACTGAAATTACACACTTACTGGTTGCATGGATTACTCTGAGCGTTTGTTTTTCTATAGGATATTTTCTCAGGATTCGCTCAATACTTTCATTAATGATCGCTATATACTTATGCGTGGTTGGAACAGGATTCGTATTCCATGAATTAGCGCATAAGTTTACTGCTCAGAAGTACGGCTACTGGTCTGAATTCAGACTCTGGCCCTGGGGGCTGGCAATGGCTTTACTATCTTCTCTGCTCACATTGGGCTCATTTATATTTGCCGCTCCGGGTGCAACATACATAGTGCCGCGTTACTATGCTTCTGAATGGTTTGGAACCGATGAGAGAAGACGAGTGGGGATAATATCTCTAGCAGGACCCTTGTCAAATATTTTCTGGGCCACCGTGTTCTTTTTCATGAGTTGGTTAAATAGTCTACCGAGTCTGATCGGTAACATAGGGTTTCAAGTAAACTTATGGCTTGCAGCCTTCAACATGATTCCCCTAGGAGGCTTAGACGGTAGAAAGATTCTGACATGGAACACTGCCATATGGGCTACGGTAGCGATACCCCTATGGATTGCAGAAGTATTCTTAATAATCGCTTAGACATACGGTAAGCTTTTTGAAAAAAGAATCTCAATCTCCCAAGTTTAATTTTAATGTTCTTCATACGACTCTGAGTTATTAAACATAGACCTCAAGCTCGTCCTAGACATTTGCCATATAGTGCGAGAAGAGGGTGGCTTACTGGTTATTCTCTATGCAACCAAGAGGGTGACTCGTGAAGAAGATGAACTATAAAGTTAAGGGATGAAGCTAAGAGCGTGCACGATTGCTCGACAGTACCACTTGGTGTAGTTAAAGGATAGCGGAGAATGCAGAGTTCTTAACGCTCTCCTTACAAGACAGTTCTACTGCTTGGATTCCATAATCTTATTTTTCACGGTCTTGAACCCCTGCTGGCTTTCCTTAAATAATATACGGCTAGCAACGCTGTCAGCAGAATGGAATAGATTGTTCTAACACTGGGATTCCGGATGTAAGTGTTTACAAGTAGGAGCGATATTAGCAGTATTCCAACAGTCAATCTTGCCATTCTCGGCATGAACAGGATGAACATGCATTCTCAGCATAAGATAGTACTTGCCCTCTTTCTCAACGAATATTCTCAGCCTCCCTAAACGACCACGCATGAGGTATCTGAACCACAGCGGGAGATCGATTTCCTCAAGAGTAATAGCCTTATCGGGGCTTGTAGCCTCCTTTAGCGAAACTTTTCAACAAGCAGTCTACACCTGGCTTCAGCCTGTTCCATTGCACCCTAGACCAGGCTTGGTGGAAATATAACGCTTACCTTTGGAGCAACTGTGTTTTCCTGTTGACATCTGTCGTATAAGTTGATCTCAACTCTCTGATGAGGCTCAGAAGAGTCTTAACCCGATTGTCAAGGTATGTTTCGAATTCACGCGGCATCTCCCCCCTTGTTTTCTTAAGGCTCTGTGGGTTCATGTTTTCAACTATATCCTCCATCTTTCCGAGGATTATGTTGATCCATATGTAAGTCAGGCTTAGGCTAGGCTCATTTTCGACTCTAGGGTTGAATTTTCCGATAAATTCGTCGATTATCTGCTCGATCCCATTAAGCTTATTAATGAAGGCTTCTGCTTCGCCACCTGGTAGTGCTGCAGGACTGCCTGCTATGCCCGAGGCCTCCGGAGGCTCACCCTCGGAAACAAGTTTCCTCAGGTCTTTAATGTATTTCCTGAGGGCTAGGGCGGCGGAGAAAACGAACCTCTCATGTTTCCTGTCCAGCTGGCTGCTCAAAACGCCTCCACCCTTAAGCCCAGCATTCTTAGAGAGGAGACTGCTTGAAAAGTATACTCAAAAGAGGAGATGCCGTGCTCTAGGCTCCTCCTGAAACCGCCGTTAGTATTCTGACAACCTAAGATGAAGTTTACAGTCGCGTCGGGGTAAAGAGGCTCCTTCTTAAGCAATCGGAGGCACATCAGCCCCATATGAGTCGGCTCCATGAATGGGGGCTTAGCGCCGGGTTTAAGGGAGAAGCCGCCCTCAGAGTTCTCATGTAACCTAACGAAGTTTAGCGTGTCCAGCATTTCCTCAATAGGATGGTTTAGCGTTGAAAGCGTTTTAAGAGCATAAAACGTAGAGTTTATGCTCGATTCTGCGGCGCCGAAGCCACCGTCGGGATTCTTCAGAGAAAGGATGAATTCTATTATCTTCTCACGGTATTGTTTAAGGTTAAGCATACTCATAAGCTCTACGCACATGAACGTTGTTTCAACCTCCGAAACCGTTTCCACGTCAACCTCACGTGCCCCAAACCTCCCCGTGGAATCCATAAGTTCAAAAACACGCTTCGAAACATCTATCAGAGGCTGGTTGAGAATCATTAGAATCTTGTTGATCAGATAGTAGTCCCTAATGTTCATAGCGTTATATTTTCTAACCCATGCTATAGTGTCGTCAACCCTGGGAGGACTTACTTTAAGAATCCTCAAGGTCTCGAGAGCAAGATAAGTATCGTAAAGAGTGGAATCCGTGTATTGGACGGATGTATATCCTCCATCTTCATTCTGCCTTGCAAAAATATAATCCACTGTTTTCCGCAGCAGAATCCTCTTCTCTATCCCAACCGCCTCAGTTTCCAACAATGTCGTCCTCCATGCATACAATGTAGGAGCCATCAGCCTCGTTCGAGGCGGTTAGAGGAGAGCCCCATCTCCTAGCCGTCTTCAGGGGACGGCTGGGAAAGCTTTCTGTTCAGCGGCTTTATTAACTTTTCTCCTCATTACGTAAATGATTTAGCCAACCCTGTTTCTCCATTCTTAACTGGCAGGTAGCAATTCTAAGCAGATAGGAGAAGTATAATGAATTTAGAAAATGCAGAGGCATAATTGGGCACTGTAGTTTTGCTAAAGAGAACTTGATGAGGAAGAATGGGAATTCGTAAAGCCTTCAGAGAGATTCTTGAGTAAAGCTTAAAAAAGAGTAGAACAATAAGTTACTGAGACGAAAAAGAACGATTATGGCTGAGTATATGGAATAGGCGAAATTGAAGCTTGAAGGCTGTAGGGCAAGAATGTTGTTTCACGAATAAAATGTTGTTTCAGCCTAAAAAGGATTTATAAATAATAGGTGCAAACATTACATGCTAAGGATTCCGTTTACTGGAGAAGAGCAATCAAGGAGAAGGATAGAATGGGTTATGAAGCCTGTTTTCCTCTTCATATCTGCATCGGCTTCGTCGTCAGAGAAGAAATGGAGGAACGTATCTATAGTTTTCTGCGTTGGAATGATTATTTGTCTCCTTCTGCTCTTCTCAAGTTATAGTAGTTATGCTGATCTCAATAATAGGTATCAGCATCTTAACTCTAGGTACTTAGATCTTGAGGCAGATTACAATAGCCTTCAAACCAGATATGAAACTCTTGAAAGCAGCTACAGTTCTCTACAGAACGATTATGCTATCCTTTTTCGAGAACACACAACTTTACAGGGCAATTACGCAACTCTGCGAAATGATTATCAATCTCTACAATCTTCTTATAGCAAGATTTCAAATGACAGAGAGATACTTCTGAATACGTTGAGTTCTGTAAATCAGTCTTTACAAAGCCTGTACGACGTGATAAGCATCCGTGACCCATATGGAGAAGAATGTTGCAAAATTGTAACAATAGACGATCCCCAACTCAGAAGCTTGGTTCAAAGCATAACCGGCGGATGGGATGGGACAAATGATGACTTCTGGGCGGACTTATCGAAGTTACAGGAATGGATAATGTCTAACATCAAGTATTCCTACGATACTTATACACCTAGCTTATCTCTAACTACCTGCCGCCTGCATCTTTCCTTGGGAGAATATGTTGTAAGATATCCCGTGTTGACTCCACGGGCTGGTTCATATTGGCGTGAAGAATTCTGGAAGTTTCCTAATGAAACATTGAAAAACAAGCATGGCGATTGCGAGGATCAAGCTATACTATTATTATCTATGATACGTTGCTACTTCAAATACTGTGTCAGAACACTTTACGATGCCTACGCTATGTCTATTAGTGGGCCGACTGAAACCTCAGGCCATATGGCTGTGGTAATACCTGTTGCAGGAGGGAAAATAACCATACTGGATCCTGCAGGAAAATACGCGACGGGGTTAGAATTGTTCTTGACCAGACGGATTACAGCTCGTTTCGCAGAAGAGGAGATAAACGACTACTTACGCTATTGGCAAAACTCAGGCTATGCCTTCACTCGCGTAGACTATGTGTTTAATGAAGCCACCTTCAAGTCTTTCAACAACCTTTCAGAATTCATTTCATGGATAAGTAGATAAGCCATAATAAGTAAAAACTTCTACTAGAAGAGAAACATAGAAGGCAGCCGAGTATTGTCATAATGCTAGTCTTTCAACCAGCGTTAGGACTTCTCATCTTAATATAACTGAAAGAAGACGTAAGCATTATTTCAGTATTTATCCTCTAAAACTTGCCTCAATGGTTAAGCGTCACACTCAACTATTTATCATCCTCATAGAAATGTCTTAATGTTTCGGTATTTGTTTTCAAAGAGTCTAAAGGAGAAAAAAAGTAGTAGCCCGGGAGAGATTCGAACTCTCGTCAACGGGTTTCCACCCTTAGCGCACGCATGCGCTAGGTCCAGAGCCCGTCATCCTTAGTCGGATTCTGGCCTTTGACCACTGTCCTTAGATTCTAATCTAGACGACCGGGCTACTGGTGTTTTGATTGCTATGAGCTATATTAATTTTTCGAGGGTTACATGTTCAGTAGTTTCTCTATGCTTTGTTGTAATAAATAGCTTCTTTATTCACTGTGAGAAACAGGTACAATGGTCTACGTGAGGCTCTTGAAGGAATTAAGGAAGCCTAGCTTTATTAACTTCTTTTCCAAGACGAGCATTAATCCTAATATCGTGGCGTCCACATGCAAGTTTGTTGCTTCAATAAAGCAGCGGAGATTATTTGAGGAAATTCTTTGGTAGAGTGAATCACTTAAGTATAGCAGGTTTACAATGTTTAAGTCGCCTATGCATTTTTTGTAAATGCTTGAAAATGGATTCTAAGAGTTTTCCATGAAGCAAAGCGTTCTACTTAACTTTCTTTTACGATTTATGCATACTGTTGGTCCCAAGGAAGAAAGGTATAAAAAGGTCTTTGAAACTAGGTAGCACAATGGAGGAGTGGCAGGAGAAACTACTTGAATTAATACGGAAAAATCAGTTTAAAGAAGTTGCGAAGAGGGCTGAGGAAATAGCTAATGAAACCGGCAGATACGATGAAGTCGCACGGTTTCTAATCGGAGCTGGCTCTGGAGCAGGCTGCAGAGACGGAGATTCCGCCATTATGCTTATTGAAAAAGCAGAGGAAATAGCAAGAGACGCTACGGTAAAGGATCTTGCAAAGAGAGCTATTACAGTGATAAAGTCTTAAGCGTCATCGCTTTCATGTCTAAATTTCTTTTTTTAGTTTTTAATTAAGATGCGTCTACGCGTCTCCAGATGGTAGGACGAGGTCTAGAGTAAGTAAATGTAACTACTGTTGCTCAGGTAGCAAATACGTTTATACAGGTAATCCAGTGTTTTTCGTTACAATTAAACGATGATGCTATGGTTTACGCTAAGCTGGAGTGGTATAACATAGGCGGGTCAGTAAAGGATCGGATGGCTCTCTGCTTAATGGAGTATGCAGAGGTCTCGGGTAGACTTAGCAGAGACAGGGTTATTCTGAAGGCAACATCAGGCAATACGGGCTAGCTTTAGCAATGCTTGCTGCAGCAAAAGGATACAAAAATTGTCATCGTAATATCAGAGTCAGTAAGTGTTGAAAGACGCAAATAATAAAAGCATACGGCGCCGAACTAGTCTTGTCTCCAGGTGATAAGGTACCAGCGGAGCCATAGAGTTAAAGCAGAAACTAAGTGATAATCCTGAGAAGTACTTGGACCTAGATCAGTTTAAGGCCCCTTCTAACATTCTTGCACACTATCAAACGACTGCTAGAGAGATGCTGGAGCAGACGCGGGGCCTTGTTGATACGGTTGTTGTCGGGATAGGCACTGCTGGGCACTGGCGTGGGTGTTTCAATAAGGCTTAAAGAGCTCAATCCAAATATAAGGATGGTTGGCGTTACAACTAAACTAGGAGTAAGCATACAGGGACTTAGGAATCCAAAAGAAACATGTCCTATGATGCTCTTCAGAAGGAAGTTTTTCGACGAGGTCGTCAAGATAGATGATCGTTCAGTACAATTAGAATTCTTGTTTAGGGTAAACAATCCTGCAAAAGCAGGCTAATCGCATCGGAAATTCTAAAAAGGACTAAAAATAGACTAGATGAAATTAAAAGGAAAAAGAGAAGGTCTGGAACAGTGCATTAAAGTAGCATTTGCTAACTGCTTTTTTAAAAAATCAAGATTGAGAAACATGTTTAATCATCTGTTTACAATTCACAATTCTTGCAATTAAAGGTTTAACGACCGCGTATTCTTCAAGCAGACTAAAAGCTTTCCAAACAATAATTCTACTAGCTTTCTATTTCTTCCTGCTCCTCGAATACAACCATACTATTATCGAGAAAACAATCACGACTGCCATTGTTTCTGCGAAAACAGGTATTGGAGTGGGCTTAGGCGTTGGTGTAGGTGTCGGAGTCGGGGTTGCTTCAGGAGATGAGGAAGGGGTTGGAGTTGGCGTTGGGGTAGGCGTTGGAGTTGGAGAAGGTGTGGGAGATGGCGACGGTATAGGCTGTGAAGAAACCCTCAAATAGAAAGTATGAATAACATCCGCTACAAGATTCACTGCCAAGTTGAGAGACTCGCCACACCTATTTTTGAAAACAGGATTATCCCAATCGTAATTACTATCCATCCATATGCAAGTATAATCGCCGTCAATGTCGAAGGTCGTGTCGAAAGCAAGCTTTAAAGTAGCATTATACGCTGACACCCTATCCAAAGTACCGTCGAAACTCAGGAAAACATTGAAATCGCTGCTGTAGCTACTAGTCTTCTGATTCACATAGGTCTCGTAATCATCATGGTGTGTCTCACCTCCCCAATCAGTTGAAGCCCCCATTACATGTGGGAAAACAGCAGCATCCGAAATATAGTGCGTCATAGCCCCAAGCCTCTTAACAGCCTCAGAAACCCTACCGGAGAGATAGAGCGAAACCGCTAAGTCGAACTCTTCCTGGGCGCGTCTGGCTGAAGCATCATCCTGCAATGAGCCGTCGCGACGGTAATAAACATGATGAAGCCTAGTATCTCCTATGCCGTCCGGAGCCCTATTATTATCAGGAAGCTCAGTCCCATAAAGGTAGATGGAGAGATTGCTTAGGATGAAAGCCTTCTCCTCGTATGGCAGCCAGTCTAAAGCATGCTGAGCAATCCAGTCGTGAGTGCCATACTTGGGATTAGAAGAATCACTACTGTAACCGCCATTACTCCATCCGTAATCCGTTTCAATAATGCTCGATACAAATAAGAGGCCTAGAACGATGAAACTAAAAACCTTAAATGGTTCTTTCATCAACCATCACTCCTCCTTTCTTCTCGCAGCTCTTTCATCATTTGATACACTATCTCCTTAGAGTCCTTATCCGCTCCAAAAAGGTCCTCTAATGGAATGACTGGGACAAGTAAGACTCCCCCATCGGTCTCTATGAACTTAACCCGGGAGCCCTTTTTCAACTTGTATTTTTCCCCTGTCCTCCGCTGGAATCGTTACTGTACCCTTCTCGGTTATAGTATAACTCAAGTCTCTTTCACCATACTTATGCAATTAAAAGTATCCCTATTAACCTTATATGGATATATGCTTTCTACTCCCTAACTCCTGTTTTTCTAGAATTTTAAGCAAAGTGGAATAAGAGGTGTAGAAAAAGCCGAGAAATTGACAAAGGCATAAATGTCTTTTTCAAATGTTTAGAGTAGTCTGCTTATTGAAAAACATTGTTCCAGTAAAAACAATGATATGATAAAACATGCCTTGCGGTGGTAAAAAGGGTAAGAAACCTAGCCAGATAATCCATGCACTTGTGGAAGCGGCAAAAATACAAGGATTGCTGCGGTAAGAAATAACGTCTTTTTTTTACTCTCAAGACTTGGCGGAAAGTCAATTTTCTCAGCTTTCCATTTAAGCCATTCATACAGCATTTTACCAACAGCTTGAGCATCTCCGGCGTTTACAAGACGAACACTAAAATTTGAACATACTTAAGCAGCAGATTCCAGTGGTTTCTTTGGAATTCATAGAGCGGGAAAATACGATGACAAAATGCTTTGAGAATTATGGTGTTTTAAAAAATTCTTTTTATGCCTTTCTGGAAAGCTTTCGATAGGCGGAGCTCATTGGTATGTGAGTCTAGATAGTTAGAATAATGGGAATAAAGGGGGTGGATAAGCTTTCGGTTAATAGAAAAGTTTAAATATTGGTAAGAGAGGGTTGAGCGAAAATGAAGCTACTTATAAGTTTTTCTTCAGGGGGATGCGGGGAATGAGTACTCTGCCAGACGAGCTTCAGAGGTGGAGTTGTCCGCAATGCGGTTCGAAGAAGATAGTGGAGGATAAGCGCTCTGGTGAGATCTACTGTTCAGACTGCGGTTTCGTGCTGGTTCAAAAACTGCTTGACGAAAGCAAGGAGTGGAGGGAGTTTGGCGACGAGGAATCGGAGAGGAGAGACAGGGTTGGAAGCCCGTTGACTACAGCAATATACGACTATGGTCTTTCGACAACTCTCGAGACGGGAATTAAGGATGCTACTGGGAAAGTTCTTTCCGCGGAAGCGATGGCGGAGGCCCAGAAGCTTAGACTATGGCAGCAGAGGAATAGAGCATACAGCTCTGCGGAGAGAAACCTTCAAGTAGCTAGTAAAACGGTTGCGCAAATAGCAGACCAGCTTAAGGTGCCGAAGCCGACGTATATAAGAGCAATACAAATCTACCGTGACGCGCTTGAAAGAGGACTGGTTAGAGGAAGGCCGATAAACAGTCTTGCTGCAGCAGCTCTCTATGCGGCCTGCAGGGACAACGGGATCCCTAGAACGCTAAAAGAGGTGGCATCAGCTTCGGGACTGAAAAGAAAGGAGGTGGCAAGAAGCTACAGGCTACTGATCAGGTCTCTGGAGAACAAAATGCCACTGAGCGATCCGGCGATTTATGTCGAAAAAGTCGCGTCAAAACTAAAAGTCGGACCAGAAGTAGAGAGGGAAACATTAAAGATACTAAAGGAAGCGAAGGAGAAGAAGATTACTGCTGGTAAGGACCCACTCGGGCTTGTTGCAGCCTCGATGTACCTTGCTACTCAACGCTTAGGCTTACAGCTGTTTACGCAAAAACAGATTGCTGAAGCCGCTAATGTTACTGAAGTCACTGTCCGCAACCGTTACAAGGGTTTACGCGAGGCTTTAGAAGGAGTAAAGGAAGCATAGTTCTTTTTAATTTTTACTTCTTTACTTTATATTATTTATTATTAATTCTTATTATTTATTATTAATTCTAATATTATTAAATATTATTAAAAAAGACTTCATTTAAAACAGTATTTCTTTCATTGCGAAGAGATTACATATTTTTAACCAACCCTTCCAAAAAGTTTAAAAACTATTTTAAAAACCTATTCTCCTCCAGGAAATGATGAGCAGGAGAGATGGTGGAGGTTCTGATTCATGAGTTAACAAGGCTTATAGCATTTATACTATGGGTCGTTTCGAAGATGCTATAAAGTATTGCGATGAAGCCATTAAGATAAACCCCAAAGACGCTGAAGCATGGAGCCTTAAAGGAATTTGCTTGTATTTTCTACACCGTTATGAGGAGGCATTGAAATGCTGTGAAAAAGCAGTACGACTAAACCCTAAGGATGCTTCCGCCTGGTATAATAAGGCATCTTCTGAGGAGGCACTGGGGCTAAAGGATGATGTTATTAAATCCTATGGTAAGTTTATTTCACTAGCTCCACAAGGATATGAAATGTATGTTCAATATGCTCGTTGGAAGATGCAAGTTTTGAGTGAAAATAAATAGATAGGCTAATAGGAATTCGAATTTTGATCCCTTTTATCTCATAAATACGCTAGTTCTATGCTTATGATCGATGTCTCGCTAAGGGAGATAGTTAGAGTAGCAGATAAGACTGTACCTGTCATCTGCTGTTTTTCAAAATCTTTAAAAAACGACTTTATGCGAAAGGATTAGGCGTGGAAAAGGGAAAGACGAGGCTTGATAAATAGGCTTAGGGAAAGGGGTGCGGGGAACTTTTTAAAGTGTATTCAGTGTGGCTCATGTACCTCTGCATGCATAGTTAACGTAGTAGAGGAGGAGTTTAATCCGCGTAAGATTATTGGCTCGATAGTAAGGTTTAACAAGTTTCCAGACCAGGATCCGTGGCTCTGTTCTGCCTGCTTGCTCTGTGTTGAAAGATGTCCGCAGGGCGTTAATCCTTTTAGCATAATCGTCTCTCTGAGGACAATTAGGTACGAAAATGGTAATGCATTGCCAAATAAGGTTATTGAGCTCATTGAGCAAGTTAAGAAGACAGGCCTTGCTTTCTCCTTGAGCAAGGAGGTTGAGGAGAAGAGAAAACTTCTAGGGCTTCCCGGATTCGGGTTAAGCGAGGAAGGGCTAAGCGAGGTGAGGAGGATACTATTGGAGGCTGGGGTTTAATGAGCATTACTCTCTACTTGGGATGTGTAATCAAGGCCCTCTACCCTGAGGTTGAGAAGGCTATTAAGGAGGTTCTGGAAAGAATGGGGGTTAATTTCGAAGAGCCTAAGGATGCTTCTTGCTGTGCTCCACTCGGGTTCTTCTCCCTGAACAGGGATGCTTGGCTCAGGCTTAACGAGAGGAATATGAGGCTTTTCCAAGATACTGTAGTGACTGCTTGCGACGACTGCTTTGCAAGCTTGAACGATGCATTCAAGATTGTTTCTGAGAATAAGGGTATTAAGGCTCCTGAGGTAAAACCTTTCGGAAAATTTATGCTAGAGAATTTAGAGAATAGGGGGCTTAGGTTCAGCTTTAAAGGATTAAGATGCACTGTTCAACACAGCTGTCACTTCTTAAGACCTGCTAGGGGTATGGATGATGCTGAAAACCCGAGGGTGGTGAAAAGCGTCTTAGAAAAGCTCGGATACCTTCCAGTTTCTTATGATGGTGAGCTTGACTGTTGCGGCGGCCTGGCTTTTGAAGAGAGAGTAAGAGAAATGCTCGCACGAAGGAAGGCTGAGGCGTTGGAAAAGTCTGGAGCCGATTGCGTAGTTTCAACATGCTCACACTGCATGCGCCAGTTAAGGGCAGTGAGCCGGCTCCCAATCCTCCACCTTGCCCAGCTTTCAGCATTATCTATGGGGGCGAATCCTGAGGAAATAGGTGTTCCAGACATGCTTTTGAGGAGGATGGTTAAGCCTTGAGGCGTACTACAGTATTGCTATGCACATGTGGCTCAACCCTGCTGGATAAGATCGATTTCGATAAGGTTAGGAATGAGCTCTCTAAAAAACCGCTTGTCAGCAGAGTTGAAGTTGTAGATGGGCTTTGCAAGAGTAGCGTCGTCAAGAATCTGAGTTTGAAACCTAGTGAAAGAATAATCGTGGCGGCTTGTTCAAGCAGGTTTTTAGAAGCCGTTTTCAAAAGCCTACTTAGTATTAGTAATGTGGAATTCGTCAACATAAGAGAGCAGTGTGCCTGGGCTTGTGAAAACAAGGAGGATGCTAGTTTGAAAACAATCCGGCTTTTAAGCGGTAGCATTAACAAAGTTGTCCGAATAGGTTTGCCAAAGAGCCATGAGGATTTGAAAATAGTCAGAGAAGCATTGGTGATAGGGGGAGGCATAGCTGGGGTAAGATGCGCGCTCGACATTGCTGACGCAGGCTACAGGGTCTACCTTGTGGAGAAGGAGCCCAGCCTAGGTGGCGTAATGGCTCAGTTGGATAAAACTTTCCCCACTCTGGACTGTTCCATCTGCATCGAGGGACCTCTTCTTTCTGAAACAGGTAGGAATAAGAATATCGTGATTATTCCGAATTCTGAGGTTGTTAGCGTTAGAGGTATGGTTGGGGATTTCAGGGTTTTAGTAAGGGTTAATCCTGCTTATGTTGATCCTGAGAAATGCAACGGTTGCGGGGAGTGTGCTAATGTCTGCCCCGTTTACCAGCCAAATAAGTACGATGTTAACCTTAAGCCTGTTAAAGCAATATACTGTCCTTTCGCTCAAGCTGTTCCGCTTAAATACGTGATAAACAAGGATTACTGTATTGAATGTGGCCTCTGCATGAATGCTTGCACAAGGGCTGCGATAAACCTTGAAGACAAGCCTAAGATGCTTGAACTCAACGTTGGGGCAATAGTTGTTGCAGTCGGTTCAGACCTTTTCGACCCGAGGCTTAAACCAGAGTACCACTACGGAGAGTACGATAACGTAATAACCAACATGGAGTTTGAAAGAATAATATGCGCCTCAGGCCCTACCGGTGGGGTCTTACTGAGAAGAGACGGTAAGCCTGCTAAGAGGGTTGCGTTCATTCAGTGCGTAGGATCCAGAGAATCGGGCCAGGGCATAGAGGAGTGTTCATACTACTGTTGTGCAGCAAGCATGAAGGAGGCTAGGCTAATACTGGAGCATGATAGGGAGGCTAAGGTCTTCATATTCTACAATGAGCTTAGAGCATTCGGAAAAGGATGGGAAGACCTTCTTTACAGGAGGTGTCTGGAAGACGGCATTGTTTTCATAAGGTCTAGACCCTCAGAAATAAAGAGGAGCCTTAATGGCAATCTGATTATAGTATACGAGGATACTCTAACCGGAAAGAGGGGCGAGCTCGAGGTAGATATTGTTGTTCTAGCTTTGGGCTTCAAACCCTCTGAGAAGCTTGCTAAACTCGCTGCTGCACTAGGTATTTCAGTAGATGATAAGGGATTCATAGAGGAGGCTCATGCTAAGGTTAAGCCATTGGAGACTAGGGTGAGGGGTATCTACGTAGCTGGGACTTGCCATGGGCCGAGGGACATTGTTGAAAGCGCTGTGGAAGGCAGTGCTGCTGCAGCGCTCGTGATAAGCCTTTTTAGAGGAGAGAGTATAAAGCTTCCAGAGACCGCCAAGATTTTGGAAAACAAATGCACTGGTTGCGGAAGATGCATACTGATGTGTCAATATGGTGCGATAATCAGAGACGGTGAGAAGATTAGGGTTTTGGAAAGCATATGCAATGGTTGCGGTGCATGCGTTTCATCATGTCCGCAGGAGGCTGTCGTCCTGGGTGACTGGGGTATTGAACAATTGGCTCCGCAAATCTCCGGCATGCTCGGTGATTAATGGTGGTCTGGAAGCCTAAGATAATAGCGTTCACATGCTGGTGTTCAAGCTCGGGCGTAGACCAGGCTGGCTTCGAGGGCTTCAAGTATCCTGCTAACGTGCTAACTGTAAGGGTTCCATGCTCAGCCATTGTGAACCCCAGCCTTGTAGTTAAAGCCCTTCAGGAGGGTGCTGACGCAGTTCTTCTTACAGCCTGCAAGCCTGTTGAGCTTAGGAAGATAGCGCCCAGTAGGATAACCGAAGCCAGGGTAAGTCTTCTTAGAAGACTGTTGAATACAGTCGGGGTTGAAGAAGACAGGGTTAGAATACTTTGGATCTCGTCTAACGAAGGAGGTATTTTCGCAAGCGAGGTTTCGAGGATAGTTGAAGAAGTTGAGAAACTTGGGCCGTTAAACCTGAGGGGGAAGATGATTGAGCAGCCCTGAAACGGAGCTCAGAAGGCTTGCGAGAAGCCTGCTTGAAAAGAAAGCTGTTGACCTCGTAATAGGCTATGAGAAGTCTGAAGCAGGAGTCAGACCGTGTTTTATCAGCGAGCCGAATGAAGCGGAGAGGCTTGTCTGGAATCCTGATTGCAGGCTTAGCCTAGTAAGGTATTTGAGGGGTTTTAAAGAAAAAAGGGTGGGGATTATTGTAAAGGGCTGCGACGGTAGGGCTATCGTAGAGCTCATTAAGGAGAACCAGTTGGATAGGAGAAGCACTTTCATCATAGCTGTTGAGTGTAACGGTGTTTACAAACCTGTGAAATACGGTTCTTCGAAACTGGGGAGGCAGATAGCTGAGTATTGTGAGAAATGCGAAGTCAGAATCTCCCCCATCAGAGACCATCTTATTAAATCGGATGTGAAGGCTTTGGAGAGGCCTTCTCCAAAGAATGACGGAGAGCCTTTGGACTGGTTGAGTCTCTTCAGGAAATGCTTAAGGTGTATGGCTTGCGTAAGGTCCTGTCCCTTCTGCTATTGCACCGAATGCTCAATAGAGGGTTTCAAACCCGCTCTCGTTCACAAGCTCGTCGACCCAGTGGAGCTTTTCACATTTCACCTTACTAGAGCGCTTCACATGGCTGGCCGTTGCGTGGAATGCGGAGCCTGCGAATCCTCTTGTCCTGTTGAAATTCCCCTAACAAGGCTCTACCACGAGCTTAACGAATGGTTTAGGGAAAAATACGGTTATGTTCCGGGCGTGAACTTAGAGCAGGCTCCTCCACCACTTGTCTTCAAGGAAGGTGAGAAGCCTTGAAAATGTTTTCAATAAGAGAGGAAAACCTGAAGGTATTCTTAAGAGAGCTTTCTTTGAAACATGTTTTAATCGCTCCATTTAAGCGAGATGGTTATTTCGAATTCGATGTATTGAGGAATCCTGATGATTTTAATGTTAACTATACTAATACGAGGCTGTCTCCGAAACGCTTCTTCATGCCGCAAAGACAGCTTGTCTTCAAACACTATCCTAGGAAAGGGTTTACCGAAGAGCTAAAGGAAAATTCTAGTGTCGTACTGTTTGGGATAAGACCTTGCGACGCTTCTGCGCTAAGCGTCCTAGATAATGTTCTCCTAAACCCTCCCCATAAAGATGCTTTATACGAGAATAGGAGGAAAAACGCAATTGTGGTAAGCCTTTCATGCACCAAGCCTATGACAGAATGCTTCTGTAATGTTTTCGAAACGGGTCCAATAAGAGGAACAGGTGAAGACTTAACATTCACCCATACGAGCAAGGGATTTGTGGTAGAAGCAAGAACCCAAAAGGGTATTGCGGTAATAGGAGAATTCGGGGAACTTTTTAGGGAAGCAGATGGAGAGATGCTGAATGAATACAATAAGCTGATTCGTGAAGTGCTTGATGAAATGGGTAGCAGGCTTAAAGTTGATAAAACAAGGCTTATTGGGATTGAGAAAGAGGCTGGAGAAGAATTTTTCCAATTAAACGCTCAGAGATGCATAGAATGCTCCCTATGCTCATTCGCCTGCCCCCTGTGCTACTGTTTTGAAACAGAAGACTATTGGGAGAAGGATTCATACGTCAGGTTCAGAGGCTGGGACACCTGCATTTCTCCATTGTTCACCAAGATGGCGAGCGGCCTAGACCCAAGGGTTACAAAGGCAGACAGGCTCTGCCACAGGTTCTGCCATAAGCTTAGCAGAATACCCCTAACCTTCAACGCCTACGGATGCGTAGGCTGCGGAAGATGCGTCTCACTATGCCCAGCCGGAATAGACATAAGGGAGGTGTTGAGGAAATGGGGTTGAATCCATATATTCCTAAGCCGGTGAAAATAATCAGGGTCAAAGACGAGACTCCAGACACTAAGACTATAACAATAGGTCCGAAGCCTTTCGATGAATTCACGCCAGGTCAATTTGCAATGGTAACCGTCTACGGAGTCGGGGAGGCACCGTTCTCAATATGTTCACCGCCCTCAGACAACAACCTGCAGTTCAGCATTAGGAAGATGGGGAGTGTTACAACAGCTATACACGAGGCCTCCCCCGGGGATGAGATCGGTGTCAGGGGACCATACGGCAGGGGCTGGCCCCTAGGAGAAATGAGGAATAGGGATATTCTGCTCGTCGGAGGTGGAATAGGCTTTGCACCCTTAAGGCCTCTTCTCCTCCACCTTCTTGAAAACAGGAATAAGTATGGGAGAATAGCTGTATGTTACGGAGCCAGATCCCCCTCACTCCTCATGTATAGGGATGAGTTTGAAGAATGGATGAAGCAAGGAGTTGACCTCTACTTGACTGTTGACGTTGGCGAAGGCGATTGGAAAGGCAACGTCGGAGTGGTTACAACAATACTGGACAAACCCAGTTTGAATAAGGCTGAGACAATAGTATGCACATGCGGCCCACCCGTAATGATAAAATTCGTTTTGAAAAAACTTGTAGAATTAGAATATTCGAAGGAAAATATTTACGCCTCATTAGAGAGCAAGATGAGGTGTGGAGTAGGTAAATGCGGCCACTGTCATTTCGGGAGTAAACACGTTTGTATAGATGGCCCGGTCTTTAAGTACGATGAGATGGCTACTCTACCAAAAGGCATGTCTCCCTTTTAAGGAGACCCATAGGGTTTAGCATCGGTCCATAGGAGAGGCACCATATAGTAAGATGTTTGTTATAATAGGAGGCGGCGTACCTGTTAGGCCTGACGATCCTCTCTTGATGCTTATATACTGAATCCCCTGGATAACGGTGGGGGAAGAATGGTGAGGAGGTCCACTTAACCTCCCCGCCATAGCCGCGTAAGAACAATAAAAATTGTCAGAGAAGCCCAGTTTAAAGTCTGAACGAACGCTACTGTTAACCACTTCCCGACTAATCAAAGGTCTTCAAGAGCATTTGGAAAAGATACTTTCTCTTACCAGATATCAGATGTATTTAAAATTATTCATAATTAGTCCGTTGATTTTATCGTTATTGATTGTAATGGGTTTTCTTAAAACTGGCGGGGTCTCAATGAAAATACTAGCCATATGATTCGAACTTCTATCTTCCTAACTTCATATTCCATAAATCTTACCCGTGAGTTTTGCACGTTGTTCTATGTGTTCGAAGATAAGGGTCCCCATGGGTATGGAGGCTGGTATAGGATCATAGTTATAAAACGGGGTAATAGCTCGCTGATTGTAGCTCCTGGATGATGCTGTCCCCTATAGACTCCATGGCATTAGCAAACGGGAAGAGGTAGAGGATGTCGCGGATTGGGGCTGGCAATGCTTTAACCGGATAAAGGGAAAGCCCGGTTTAAGGGTCTAAGCCTGAACGAACACAACTGTTAACCACTTCCCGATTGCAATCCTCCAGCCAAGCTGCTGTTTGATATTATCTCCCAGCGGCCTGGTTGAAGGCTGTAACCGGGCTGGTTAACAGCTGCACTCGCCCAAGCCTGCTTCCCACGTGCCGGGCAGTAGAAAAATTCGGGTGAAACATAGAAAAGGGTTTCGGATAAACTTCTGTAGTTACTGCTCTAAAATTTTCAGTTTCTTAAACCGAATATTTTATAACGGTATGAATAGACTCCAATAATGCTTGCCGAACAACAAGTTTAAGGAGGATGTTGAAAACCTGGTTGATAGAATAGGGGTCAACACCCCTCCTAGGGTTAGGGAGGAGCTTGAAAGACTGAAGGATAGGTTAATAGAGCTAAGCCAGAAGGGGCTGGTTAAAATAAACCATTCTATTATGGAGCTGGTATGTGCCAAGCACTTGATGCTCAAGGGCTATGAGGTTGATGTAGAACATGATTTAGGCGGGGGGCTTGTGTGCGACGTGTATGCCGTGAGGGGTGATGGGACACTCGCCGTTGAAATAGAGACTGGTTTCGTACCTCCTGACAATGCTCTAGACCCTGAGCAGTATTGCAGGGCTAGGGTTGCGAGCAAGATAACCCGGTACAGTGTAAGGGTTGACAAGTTCGGCTTGGGCATTCCTCCATACTATATTCTTCAAATACCGTCTGCACTGGCAATGCCTCCGAGATTCAGGTCTGTAGAGGCGGTTAAAGAGATTAAGAAGCTCTGCGACCTATACTATAAGAATCCTCCCGTAAGCATCGATGAGGTTAAGAACGCTAGGCTGCACACTGTTTACGTGATAGATGTGGCGGGTGATATTGTTTCAGAAATCGATCCCGAATTATACGCTTCAATCGCCTCCAGCTTGCTCAACGTAGTCATGGTCAGTAGCAAGAGAAGATTATGAGACAAGCGATTCATCCTTCCTAGCAGCCCAATATCCTATTATTCAATTTTTAAGAGTTTGTGATTAACTTCCTAATGAAGCTTCCTTTAAAAACCTGTTGCACTGGATAATACTGGATTACTTTATTACTGGGATTGTTTACTGGCTCTCGAAGGTAAAACTATGACTGGAAGACCGTTGGAGGGCTCGGGAAGCCCCTTTCTAAACCTTATTCTTACGATGCCATTCTTACCGTGAAGACCCACTACCCTGCCGATAATCTTCTTTCCTCTCCTTAGGATGCAAGCCACTTTCCTACCCATTAATAGCCTTGCAGCCTCCTCCCTACTGGATACTCCGTCAAATCTTGCTAGATACTGGTGTTTCTTAACGCTCTTCATTCCCAGTCTAGGTCCTCGTATCACTCCTTGGAGCAGAGTTTCAGCCTGAGTCATCAAGCGATTTTCAGAAAAATCGTTTTTATATGTTTTACTCCTTATTATTACATTAATGGCCCGATTCTCTTAGAAAAGTTAATATAACACGTTTATATAATGACGATGCTGTGACAAAAAATCAACAAACTCGTTTGGGACTAGAAATCCCCCGGCTGGGGAAGTGTTCAGGCAACTATTCTTCTGCTACCGTTATGAGAGGTGTTGCTGAATGATTGTTGCAAACGATATAACAGAACTAATAGGTAAAACACCGATGGTTAGGATAAATCGGCTTACAGGTCCGGAGGACGCTACTGTTTACGCTAAGCTCGAATGGTACAACATAGGAGGATCCGTTAAGGATAGGATGGCTCTCTACTTGATGGAGTATGCTGAAGCCTCTGGGAGGTTGAGTAAAGACAAGGTCATACTGGAAGCCACTTCCGGCAATACTGGGATAGCTCTTGCAATGCTTGCCGCAGCCAAGGGATATAGGATTGCGATAGTCATGCCTGAATCTGTAAGCGTCGAGAGGCGTCAGATAATAAGAGCATATGGTGCTGAGCTTATTCTCTCGCCTGGTAACAAGGGTACGAGTGGGGCAATAGAGTGGAAAAAGAGGCTTCTCAGAGAGGATCCTGAGAAATATGTTGACTTGGATCAATTCCGGGATCCCGCAAATATTCTTGCCCACTACCAGACGACTGGTAGGGAGATACTTGAACAGACTCAGGGTATTGTCGATATGGTTGTTGTCGGAATTGGTACGGCAGGAACTGGGGTTGGTGTTTCAATGAGGCTTAAGGAGTTTAACAAAGAAGTAAAGATAGTTGGTGTTACTACTCAGCTCGGAGTAAGCATACAGGGACTTAGGAATCCAAAGGAGCCATATCCGACAATGCTCTTCAGAAGAGATGCTTTCGACGAAATTGTTGAAATAGATGAGGAAGGTAAGAAGGAGGCTTTCAAAGTAGTTCGTGAAATCGCTAGGAAAGAAGGATTACTCGTAGGAATGAGCTCCGGGGCAATAATGCTGGTCGCGCTTAAGAAGGCTCGAGAGCTGGGACGCGGAAAGACTATTGTCGCCGTACTTCCTGATGGCGGAGAGAAGTATTTGAGCACTGGGCTTTTTGACTAGATCGATGACGAGGCTTGCTTCTCACTAGCATAAGCTTCGTGAACAATGCTTCTTGCAAGCAGCCTAGCTACCCTTATTGGCTCAGGAATCCTTCCGAATACAGTGAACTTGTTAAGAATATTCTTAGAATCGAAATCATCCATTCCAACGTTTCTAAAGAATACTTTGAAACCGGTTTTCAGTTTCAATTCCTTTCTCGGCCCCAGCCTCCTATACGCTTCAATCCTCCTCTCCCAATCCACTGGGAAACGCTTCTTGATCGCTTCCTCAATGCCCTTTGAAGGCCTGTAGGTTACTGCTAATACTGGTTTACCCGTTTCTTCAAAAACCTTATTGACGTCAACTATGTTGTACATGCTTATGATTACGCCGCTGAGCATTATCAGGTTCACATCCTCTCTCTTCAACGACTTGTAGAGAGATATTACTGAATCGGTAGCATCGTTTCCGGCTATGGTTGTTTTAGCGAATGAGAAGCCGTCTATGAGAAAATCGCTGCGCATCACCACTCCTGCTAGGAGAGCGTTCGCAGAATTCTCTCTGAAGCTCTCAGCAACCCCTAATGCTCTTATCGCCTTCTTAGAGGGCTTAACCCTCATTTCGAAGAAGCTTAATGCTTTTTCGAATATATGCTTTTCAATTACAACGTTGAAATCGATTAATAGTTTGTTAACTTCTTTTAGACATTTTAATCATTAGATTAAGGGAAATGTTTATTTCTTACAGACAAACTCTTATTACAATAGCGGGGAATAATCATACCAGGGGAAGGGTATTGGGGGTGGAATTAACTCCTGGAGAGAAGGCAAGCCTATCATCACTCTTGAATAGGAGTGATGTTCAGGCTTTATTAAGGGCTCTTTTAGACGGCTCCATCAGCGTTCTAAAGCCTGTTTTAAACCAAAGTGGTGATTTCTCATACCCTGAGGCAGAGAAGATAATGGGAAGCTCATCCCGCGTAGTAAGGGAAATACTAGAAGCGCTTTCAAACGAGGGAATACTCTTAAAAGAGCTGACTACAGCAGTACTCTCCTGCCCTCACTGTGGTTGCAGCAAGTTTATTGTAGAACTAACTGACACCTATTCTCCTTCATCCTCAAGGTCTAAGGTGATCGAGAACATCGTGAGCGGGCTCCTCGGCAAAAGGCTGGTTTGTGTAAGCGGTCATCATTCGTTCTACGAAAACGAGGGTGTTTCCAGAAAAATCTACTCCTTCAGACTCAATCCGGATAAGAGAGACCTGATTGGAAGATGGCTTCTGGATATTACTCCAGTGATAGAATCTCTAAGGGCCAAGGGCTGGAGGGTGGAATCGCCAGCAAAAATAAGGGGGAAGTCGGGTGTTGAACACACGTTTAGTCTAGCAGTGTCTTATAAAGGAGAATTAAAGGATAGTGTTGATGCTGTTGTTGACATTATTGTAAGCGACATATTGGTTGATGAGTCGGCTCTCTCAATAGTTCTGAAGGCTATGGATGTTAATGCTGCTAAGAAACTGTTATTAGTAGTTCCGGGCCTCACGGATAAAGCGCGAACTCTTTTCGATTATTATAATACTTTCGATGTCTATGTTCTAGAATGCCAGAATGCCAGTCAAATAAACAATGCTCTATTCGAAATACTTATGAGCCTAGCTAAGATTAGGCTTAAAACAGTTCAAATGTAAAAAAAATCATCAGATTATTTTATATCAAGAAGATAATATGTCTGTTTTTCCAGAACACAATCTAACAGTAGTCTCTTTTTTTACAAACAACTAATTGCTAAGTCTTAAGTGAAGTATGCTTCTTACAGACAAACTCTTATCTTTTAAGAAGAACATCTATACTACGGGGAGAGTGCGGAGGGTTGAGAAGCATGGAAGTGTTGGAAAGAATCTCCTTCTCTTCTCTCCTAAACAGGAGTGATGTTCAGGCTTTATTAAGGGCTCTTTTAGACGGCTCCATCAGCGTTCTAAAGCCTGTTTTAAACCAAAGTGGTGATTTCTCATACCCTGAGGCAGAGAAGATAATGGGAAGCTCATCCCGCGTAGTAAGGGAAATACTAGAAGCATTATCTGAAGAAAGCATTCTGCTTAAAGATATATTCGTTCTAACCATCGCTTGTCCATATTGTGGTGACAACAGGCTTGTAGTCGAACTGGCCTGTCCCCACTGCGATTCCACGAGGCTTAAGATTGGAGCGACTATTGAACACTTGGAATGCGGATACATAGGTTTCGAAGAAGATGTTAAAAACATGGTTTGCCCAAAATGTGACAAGCGAATTAGGGCTCTTGGAATAGACTATAGGAAGCCAGGGATAATGTATAGGTGCCTATCATGCAAGGAGTTCACAGGGAGCCCCAGGAGGAAATATACGTGTCTAAAAGAGAAGCATGTTTTTTATGAGGACGAAGGTGTTTCAAAAGAAGTATGCTCATACGGGCTTAACCCTGAGAAGAAGGATTTAATAGGGAAATGGATAATGGATCTTAATCCTGTGGCGGAGGCTCTAATGGCTAAGGGGTTATTGATTAAAACACCTGCTAAGATAAGAGGAAGGTCAGGTGTTGAACATACTTTCAGCCTCTTTGCTTCTGGGAATAACGGTAACAATATTATTCTTGTAGATGTTCTTATTAACGATAAGCCTATAGACGAATCCGCGCTCTCCCTCATATTTAAAGCATTGGATGTAGATGCTTCCAGGAGGGTGATGGTTTTTGTACCCGGATTAACGGAAAAGGCAAGAGCTCTCTTCGACTACTATAAGGTATTGCCGAACATGAACATTATCGAGTGTAAGAACATTAATGAAATTAATAATATGGTTTTAGATGTTTTAGATAATTTCATCGAAGTAAGTCCTCAAATAATGTAGTATGCGCAAAAAGCCAAGACTCCAAGACATAGTCTTCATTTTAAACATTGTTTTAACTCCAGTATTACTTGTATTGATTATAATGTTAAATAGCATGCTTAAATTATCTTTTGAAAAATTATTTCTATTATGTATGATCTCTTTTATATTCGATTATCCTCGCGTTCTCGCTAAGGTTTTCCTCCTTCCTATTACCGAGCGCCTTAGAAAGCCTACTGTGATGAAGAGTGGAATCCATGTATCGGTCATAATACCTGCGCACAATGAGGAGAGGACTATTGCAGCATGCATAGAATCTGTTCTGGAAAACAAGTATCCTTGGAAACAAGTTATAGTTGTCGATGATGGTTCCACCGATAATACCTATAGAATTGCCTCCCGCTATAAAAGTAGGATTACGCTTCTAAAGAGGTCTAAAAGCAGTATGAAAGCATACGCTTTAAACTACGGATTGCAGGCTGCGAAAGGGGAGGTAGTAGTTACTGTTGATGCAGATACTGTAATCGCCTGGGACTTCCTGAGCTTTGTTGCATCGTATTTCAGCAATCCCTTTATCGTAGCAGCCAGCGGAAACTTGAGAGTTTTAAACTCAAATTCAAACTTTCTAACCAAATTGCAATCATTCGAGTATGTTGTTGCTTTCGATATAGGAAGGAGGTTACAATCATTTTTCAACACACTTCTCATAATTCCCGGCGCTGTGGGAGCCATTAGGAAGAGCGTGTTAGAATCGCTGGGCGGCTACGATCCTCTGATAGGCGAAGACTTTGATGTTACGCTTAAAGTACATAAGGTTAAGGGTCGAGTTATCTTTATGCCTGAAGCATATGCTTGGACAGAGGTTCCGGAGAGCTGGCGTAGTTGGATGAGGCAGAGAATAAGATGGCACAGGAGCCAGATAAGAATGTTGATAAGACATAGAAACATATTTTTCAAAAGGTCTTTCGGCCTGCCTGGTTTAATAGGCGCTCCGGATATGTTGCTGATGGATATTCTCATGTTGCTAATCCGCCCGGCCTGGGTCCTCTACTTCCTTCTAACATCTTACAATCCTCTCATACTTTGGTTGCTTGTGCTCACTTTATATGCAGTGATGGAGTTCCAAACTTCCTTAAGCACTATTTCCATAGTGGAGTATCCACAAGACGTGAAGTATTGGTACTTATTCCCAGTGATGTTACTCGTTTACCGTCCTCTATATGCTCTAGTCAGATTCTATTCTTATGCATCTGAGCTGGTCAAGCCTTCGAGAGAATGGTAACTGCTTACTTCAAACATTCTTTTTCAAAGTCTCTTCAACGCTTCTGAGTATGTCTCCAGTTAGCCTGACTCCAATCTTCTCGAGCGCTATCAAACACGCTCCAGCAACAGGCGGAAAACGTGGAGAGGTTAAATAGGCACGGGGCGCAAGCTTCTTAATCTCATCCTTCAAGGGATTTGTTATAAGCTCTCCTGCTTTAAAAACTCCTCCTATTAACCCTATTGGAAATTCGTCATCCACCATGCGTAACTTCCTTATCACTCCGCCAAGGGTGTTAGCAAGCTCTCTTGCAGCATCACACAGTATTCCTATCGCTACTTTATCGCCATTTCTCGCAGCCTCGGTGACAAGCGGAGCGAGCTTCGCAAACTCCACAATGCTCATCCCCTTGGTATAAACATGCCATATTATCTCATCAGGCGTTTTCGCATTAAGTCTCTCCATAAGAAGTTTAGTTATGAGAGTGCTCGGCCCCCTTCCCTCGTACTCCATCAGGGCTGCTACAACGCCTTTCTTAGCTATGTAGAAGCCACTGCCCTCGTCTGCTAGAAGGTACCCCCATCCACCCGCTCTTGCATATTCTCCTCTGCTGTTTATGCCTGCTGTAGATGATCCTGTCCCAGCTATTATTATCGCGCTTTCCCCGCCAGCGTTAGTAGCGTAAAGCGCCGCCATAGAATCATGCACAAGGATTATTCTTCCAATAGGGAAGCCAGCCATAGCTTCTTCTAAGGCTTTGAAATCAAGGCTGCAATCAAGCCCCGCCATGGATGCGACAACTATCTCAACATCCCTACTGCTTACCCCGGCTTTTCTAACTACCTCCAGACATGCTTCCTCCACGGTTTTCCTAGCCTTCTCGATACCAACGTTATGATGGTTCGACGGGCCTTTCTCAACGTAGGAGACTATTTCGCCGTCAGTTGTTAAGAGTACTGCCTCAGTCTTAGTGCCGCCGCCGTCAACGCCTATGACGTACTTCAAGATACTTCACTTCTTGTATCCTATTTTCCTAAGGAATTCGTACCTATGCTTTCTGTCTTCCTCGCTCTCAACGCCCTTCGTCTTTATTCCGTCGACGACTCCGAGCACTCCCCTTCCCAGCTCCGTCTCAGCTATTATTACGTTAACTGGGTTGCCGGTGGCGCAGAAAACGTTTGCAACTTCTTCAACGTTCTTAATCCTGTTCAGGATATTAATGGGGTAAGCGTTTTTCAAAACTATGATGAAAACGTGTCCCGCTGAGATTTTCAAAGCATACTCGACTGCAAGTTTCTTTAAACCCTCACTTGTGCCTTCGAATCTCACTAAAGCTGGTCCGCTCGATTCGCAGAAAGCAATTGCAAATTCGACCTTCGGCATACTGGTTACGATAGCTTCGTAAATATCTTCAACGCTTTTTATGAAGTGGGACTGGCCTATTATTATTTGAACCCCTTCAGGAGGCTTTATTTCAACAGATTCGAGCTTAATGCTCATGGCTGGTTAATAATCGTTTAAGGAGGGTAAAAAGCTTTATGAGTAGAAGTATAATACTATTTCATTTAGAGTGTCTTCGAGAGGAGGCTTCTTCGACCTTCGCCTGCACGGTGGCAAGGCGCCGCAGTGGCTGGTTTCCAGAATGATCCGTTTAGGGGGTGCAATAGTTGAAACCATAGTTATGGAATTCGGGACACTGGAGCTTTTGAAAAGGATTTCAGATCCTCTCTGGTTCCAGGGTTTCTCCAATATACTCGGATATGATTGGGATAGCTCGGGTTCAACGACAGTAACATCAGGAGTGTTAAAGGCAATCCTCTTAGAAAAGGATATTGGGGTTTACGCTTGCGGTGGAAAAGGAGCATTATCCCGCGAGACTCCGAGCGAGATAAAGAGCGTAGTTGAAACAAAAGGCATTGATGCTGACCCCAATAGGCTTACATATCTTTCTAGGATTTGTGCCAAGGTTGACAACTCGATGATTCAAGCTGGCTACCAGCTTTATCACCATGTATTCATTTTCGATAAGGATGGTAATTGGGCTGTTGTTCAACAAGGCATGAATCCGAGTCTTAAATGGGCTAGGAGGTATCATTGGTTGAGCGAAGGTTTGAAGAGTCTTATCGAAGAACCTCATTCCGGAATAATAGGTGTCTCCAAGCATGAGAATGTTCTGAACCTCACCGCTAAAGAAAGCAGGAGTAACAGGGATGCTTCCTTGGAGCTGGTTAATGAACCCCCGTACAGGCTTAGAAGATACTTGAGAACAGTAGACAAGGCTTCTTCAGAAACCCTTTTAAAATGGATGCCTGAAGGGATTGAGCCTCCAGCCTACAGGGTTGTGTTGGAGAAAAAAGTGAACTGGAAGGCTTTAGAAGAGGCTTATGAGCTTAAGCCAGGACGCTACGAGGGGCTTCTCAGCGTCAGGGGGATTGGGCCCGGAACTTTAAGAGCCCTCTCGCTCGTTGCCCAAATAGTTTTCGACGCTGCGCCGAGCTGGAAGGACCCGATAAAGTTCTCTTTCGCATTCGGGGGGAAAGACGGCGTTCCATATCCCGTCAACAGGAAGAGAATGGACCGTGTAATAGGCATGCTTGAAGATGCTTTAGCTAAAGCTAAGATTGGGGATAATGATAGGATTCTTGCTCTTAGAAACCTTAAATCGCTTGCGGAAAAGCTTGAGCCAGTAACATAGTTTTCGATAAAGACATATAAGCATTCTGGTCTAAGCATCTTCGAAAATGGCGCTACTCGATGAGGAAAGTAAGAAGAGGTTGAGGGAGATACTGAACAGGGATTTCAATAACCCTGTAGATATAATCGTTTTTACCGAGGAGAAGGACTGTAGATTCTGTAACGAAACCCTGCAGATAGCTCGAGAAGTATCCAGCATAAATCCAGATATAGTGGTTAAACACTACCCCTATGAGGGCAGTGTTAATGAAGCTGAAAAGTATGGTGTAAAGCTTTTTCCTGCTACAATAATAGCCTCCCCTGAGAAGGATTATGGTATAAGGTTCTTCGGAATCCCCTCAGGCTATGAATTTGAAACATACGTTAAGGATATTCTAATGGTGAGCAACGGTAGGACTCTGCTGAGGGATTCTACTAGGGATTTCATCAGGAGTTTGAGGGAGCCGCTTAACATTAAGGTCTTCGTAACTCCGACATGCCCTTATTGCCCTACTATGGTTTTCTACGCCCACCAATTCGCATTTGAGAACGATATGATAACTGGGGAAATGATTGAAGCAATGGAGTTTCCAAAGCTTGCTGAAAAATACAATGTTACTGGGGTTCCAAAGCTCGTCGTAAACGACATTCACGAGCTTGTTGGAATGAGGTCTGAGAAACAATTAGTAGATTTTCTAAAACACGTCTTAGAAAGCTGACCCCCGGGGTACCGATAGTTAAGGCTAATGTTTAAATAATATGGGTTTAGGCTAATTGCCCATGTTAGAGCAAACGTACTACGAGGTAAGGCATAGGCTTGGACAATCGCTTATCGGACTCGTGCCGTTAGGCTCCGTTAGGAATCAGGGCCCCCATCTTCCAGCGGGTGCTGCCTCGTTAATTGCAAGCTACTACTCGCTTAAAGTTTCAGAGACACTTCAACCCTATGTTTTCCATATTGGAGAAATACCCTATGGTGTTGAGGGCATGATGGCCCTTAAGCCAGATGTTCTAAACGCGCTTTTAACAAGCATCTTAGAGAACCTTTCAAAGCTTGGTTTGAAGAAGATAGTGATATTAAACGCTGATCCTGTTAACGATTCTTTCTTAAAGGAATTTGTTAGCAAAAAGCCTGTTAAGGATGTTGAGCTTCTCCAATTGAACATATGGGAGAATTATCCGGATGTTCAATCGCTCGAAGGGGAACCGAAGAGCGGCTCAGGTGGTGCATACTTGACTTCTCAACTGCTCTTCATAAATAGGAGCCTCGTAAGGGAGGATAGGGTGAAGTATGCTGATTCCTCGATGGGTGTTGAGGGAAACGTTTCCAAGGCGAGCGTTGAAATAGGCGAAGCAATAACTTCTCAAACAACAAGGACGTTGGTTGAGAAAATCGAAGAATTCATGAGAAAATAAGTTAAACTATTTTAACGTAACGCTTTTTACACCCCTTATCCTTCGCATTTTCTCAATAACTTCGCCGGGGACTCTCCCATTGACAACTATCTGCAACTTAGGCTCTGGAACGAGTTCAGGATCGTCTGCAATAACCTGCCTTATGCTTATGCCGAGCTCAGCTATAATACTACTGGCACCCGCTACTATACCAGGCCTATTCGGATCAGCATATATTTCTATGACGTCAAAACCTAAATATGGTGCTGCATCAGCAAGATTCGGACCTGCTGGCTTAAGGGCTCTGAATATCCTACTGAGTTTCTCATCCTTCATTAGAAGTTCCACAGTATTCCTCACTATACGCCTGTCAGCATTTGCAGCTTTAGCTATCTTAGCATCAGGTATGTGTATAGGGCCGCAGTATATCTTGCCATCATCAGCTATCCTAAGACCGTTCTCAACAAGCAGCCTCGCCACCCTTACTTTCGCCGGATACCTTTTAACCTTCTCATACACTTTACTCCACAAGCCTGATATCGCTAGAGAATTAATTGTATTTTAAACATTTTTACAGTAGGAATTCCGAGAACTCGATTAGATTGTACAGAAGTATACAATTGTTCAATAGAGTATATATATGCTGGCTGAAAGGCTCAAGGGCTGATCGAAATGAAGCCGCCGGTTGTTAATCTGAAACCTGAAGACATGCCGAGATCATGGTACAATATTCTTCCAGACCTCCCAAGACCACTTGACCCCCCGCTGAATCCTGCCACTATGAAGCCGATTTCGCCTCAAGACTTGGAGGTTATTTTTCCAAAGGAGCTGATAAGACAGGAGGTTTCAGACCAGAGGTACATACCAATACCTGAGGAAGTCGCTCAAGCATACTACGCTATCGGCAGGCCTACGCCGTTGAGGAGGGCAACCCGATTAGAAAAGTATCTTAACACTCCTGCCAGAATATACTTTAAGTGCGAATACGTTAATGTTGTTGGAAGCCATAAGCCTAACACTGCAATAGCGCAAGCCTACTACAATATGGTCGAAGGCACTAAGGGGCTTACCACTGAGACCGGAGCAGGCCAATGGGGCTCGGCCCTAGCATTGGGATGCGCGTTCTTCGAGATGAAGTGTAAAATATTCATGACGAGGAGCAGCTATCTCAGCAAGCCCTATAGGAAGATACTTATGCAAATATTTGGGGCTGAAGTCTATCCTTCTCCGAGCGATCAAACAGAATTTGGCAGAAAGATGCTTGAACAAGATCCAAATCACCCCGGTTCCCTGGGAATCGCTATAAGCGAGGCGATAGAGACCGCTGTAAAGACTGGCATGAAGTATTCTCTTGGAAGTGTTCTAAACCACGTCTTGCTCCACCAGACGATCGTTGGCCAAGAGGCTATGAAACAGCTGGAGATGCTTGACGAGAAGCCGGACTACGTAATAGGCTGCATAGGAGGAGGGTCTAACTACGCTGGATTGGCATACCCGTTTATGCGTGAGAAGCTTGCTGGCAAGCTTGACGCCGAGTTCATAGCCGTGGAGCCGAAGGCAGTTCCTTCTACGACGAGGGGTAAATACACGTATGATTTCGGCGATACTGCAGAAATGACTCCTCTTCTCAAAATGTATACTGTAGGCCACAAGTTCTTTACTCCGCCGATACACGCAGGAGGACTAAGGTATCATGGGAAGGCTCCATCGCTCTGTCTGCTGATTCACGACGGCTATATGAAGTCTCTAGCCTATCATCAGAGGGAGATTTTTGAAGCCGGTAAAATCTTCGCGGAGAACGAGGGTCTTGTCCCCGCTCCAGAGACCAACCATGCGATAAAAGCAGTCATAGACATAGCTCTAGAATGCAAGAAGAAGGGCGAGGAGAAGGTTATACTGTTCAACATGAGTGGCCACGGCCTCCTAGACCTCCAGGGCTACGCCGAATACTTAGAGGGAAAACTAGTAGACTACGAGCCGCCGCAAATCCTGGTTTAAAGCAACACTACAACATTTCATCACCATTTTTTCTCAAATCATTTTCTAAAGAGTTGTCGCTTTACTATTACTTCTTCTCTAATTCGAATAGAATTGGGCAGCACCATAGTTAAAAACTTGCTAAACCACATAAAAAGTCATTGAATCGACGTTTTGTTTACTTACGGATATCCTTTATAAGCCTTATCCAGATTTTTTAAAATGCTTTTTGCAAACGATCAGTTCTTCTTTGATCATGTTTCCTCCCCACCTATGTGCCGAAGCGCCGTAGAACCCTGCTTCAGTGCTATTGCTAATAAAGTTTGTATACTACGGGGAGTGAAAAGTCCGAGCTTAAAGCAAAACCAAATTCAACATAGTAATCTCGTTAATTTTACTTTAAATGGAGCCGGGGGCGGGATTCTCAGGCCATGCCCTTTGAACCCGCATACTGTGGGTTGCTGTTTTTATTTTCTGCAGCCCACCGCCTAACCGGGTTCGGCTACCCCGGCGTCCACGCGTTTAACCTGCTTCCGATTTAGATAAATTTTTCCCTGGTTTTAAACTATCAGTATAAGATGTCACCAGCCTTTTTTATTCAAAGCTCAAACTATTTCACCACGGTTGTTTCGAGATTAGATGTTAATGGAGGGAACTAACGTGCTATTATTAGAAAAAATAAATTCTAAAGATTTATAAACCATTAGAATTGATTTCAAGAAGGAGAAGAAATCTTCTTCAGAGATCCTCTGATTCTACAAGCTGTTTCTTTCTGGTCTAAAGAAAAGTTTTTGGATGCAGCCCTCTATGAAAATATTGTTCAGAAGATTCGGAGAAGTCTACTATTACCGAGACAGTTTTTGAAATGGATTGTCTAGCAGACAGTTTAAAGGTTGAGGCTAAGGCTGGGAAGCCCCATAGAAAGTATCCGAGAAATGTTATTTCTCTTAGAAGAAGACGTGCCTGTTTTCTCCTAAAACTAGAAAATTCTTAAATCTTCCATACGCCACTAAACAGTATCATGCTGTAGCATACTAGGTATTCTACATTAATTGAAAATTCCAACGTTTCCTAATTATGAACATGGTGGATCCAGGTTCTTCAAGAGACCAAATTAAACCCTAGGGATTTGCCCGTTATCTTTAAAAATGGGTTATAACTATTGTTCTGGGGCTATGGCGATACATTGTGAGAGCATGGTTAAGTATGTTGTTCCTGCTCTAAGAATGCTGATATCTAGACATCTTATAGAGAATTATAATCTGAATCAGGTTGAAGTAGCCAAGCTTCTTCATGTTACGCAACCTTCAGTAAGCAACTACATGGGTAGGAGGAAGGGTAGTGCTAAAATAAGGCGTTTTCTAAATAACGCTATAGTGAATGAATATGCGACTGACTTAGCTCGGAGGATTTTTGAACAAGGCTTGTCGATCAAAGACCTTAGCGGCGACCTCTGCGACCTCTGTACTAAGCTACGTAAGAGCGGCTACTTGGCGGAATGATGCTTATGAGGGCTTCCTACATTGCTTTAGCCGTCTTCTCCATTATCCCTGCTTTAATCTTAATATTCTTCTTGCCCCCGGAAACTCATCCGAATATGGTTACGGATCTTGCTTGGATCACGTTCTTCCTCCTCATCCTGAACTTTGCTCTCTCAATAACGCTTCTCTTTATCGAGGGAAAATTCAAGCGTGCCGAAGAAAAGTATAAACAGAAAAGCTAAATAATAGGTTAAACGCTTTCTTTTGAAGAGTTGAGAATCATTCTAGTAGCGATGCTGCTGATACTTATAGTTCTTTCACCACTGCTGTTAATAGACTTTATTCTTCCATCTAGCAGTATTGAATGCGATGCTGGAAGCATATCTGTTTCTGGATTGAGAAACAGTCCTTGGGTCTATGCCCTGGGAATCTCTGTTTCAGGCTATGGCGTGAAGGCTGTGGCAACGCAGGGTAGGGAGCTAGTAAACGATTTCATACGTTTTTTCAACTCAGGAAATTGGTTTATGCTCACTATTGTAGTAATTGTGGTGACGAGCCTAGTTGCTAGTATTACTTCTTCTTCAGTATCCGATTCTATTAAAGCATCTGTAATCTCGATTACTGTAGTCGCTGTCATAGGATTGTATTTTATGAATAATAGCCTGAAACCTTCTCTCTACAATCTTTCCTTGGGGCGGATAATCGTGGAGGATGCTTTTGCAACCCTCTCCCTCATGATAGTCTTCGGCACGATAGTTAATATCGCTATAGTAGCAATTCTTTCAGGTGTTTTAACATACATTGTTCTAATGCTTAAACCTCGTCCACCCATAGTTACTCCAATTAAACCGCAGGCTATAGATAAAACTGTTGAGAAACCCGAAGGAGTGGAAACTGGGGAAGTTAAGGGGAAGGCGCCCCCGCTTAGCACCCCGCCTCTATGCCCTCGATGCGGTTCTAAACTCGTATGGAAGCCCGAGGAATCAAGGTATTATTGTGAAAAATGTAACGCATATCCTGAAGACATTTACTTTAAAGTTTAATAACAAACCCTATCAACCAGTATATTGCTAGAGCATTCAGTATTAATAGTAGTGCTATGCCGAGTTTTCTCGCTTTGCTTAACTCCTCTCTAGCTGAAATATAGTAGGAGTCAACTATGGCGTAAGCACTAAGATAAACTAGGAATGCTATTGTTACGATTACAGGTATCGCCGTTGCCAGAGGCGGTAGCTCTATTCGAAAACCACCGCTTTCCTTCTGTAGGTTAAACGTGTTAATGATAAAAGTTATTTTTGATTCTCCTGCGGGCATCTCTACTAGAGGCGGAAGGACCACGAAGATTCCGTTTGAAAAAGCATAGTATTTTGATGAAACCTGCTTATAGTAAGTATAGTTTGTAGTTAAAACGCCGTACAGAATTTTCACATTCGTATTGGAACTGAATATCGCTGTCATATTAGTTAAAGGGTCTTCTGGTATTAATTGTATTAGCGTCACCCTTCCTGGAAAATCAGGTATTCCAAGGCTCCTATTAGTTAACACGAGGTAAGAATATCCCCCTCCCTTCTCGGTTCCGACATATACTTGAATATTATCGACTGGGGGGCTGAGTGCTAGTATGAAGAGATCGCCCCGAATCATATTTACGTTTGAGAAGGATGCGGTATTTCCCTCCCCTGCGAGTGGGAGCACCATATAAGCCAATAGCGCTCCCGCTAATACTTTGGATAACTCCTTCACTTCCATCATAATCGTTTGGAAGCACCGGGATTTATTCTTTAGCTCCTTTTTAGTTTAATGATGGTGTATAAAGCTTTATTACCTAAGTAATTGTAACAATACTCAAGAGAGTATGTTTTCAAACGAGCCTGATGAAGATCGGGAGTTCGAAGAGGAATGGTGGTACAGAAGGCCATTTTTAAGAATCTTATTCTCCCCTCTGCTTTACCTATTCTCTTGGAGATACCGGATGTGGAGGTTCCTACGCCTCCCACCGGAGAAAAGGAGGAAAATAGTTGAGAAGAAAGCTAGGAAAATCAGGAAGAGCCCCTTCTTCCCAAGGGTTAAAAAAGATGATTTAATCGGTAGGGATGAGGAGTTCTTCAAGGTTATGGTCAGTATCTACTACCATGTGTTAAGAGACCCTGAGATAAGAAAGACCTTTACAACTCCCCCGCCCAAGCTTTTCGTAATAAAGGGTTCAAGCGGTTCCGGTAAAACGTTCTTCGGAGAAATTATCCAAAGGGAGGGTTTTGAAAAAGGTTTAGAATACGGGTTATTACTGAACCTGCTCAAGCTAAGGCCTGAACACGTATACTCCATGTGGTATGGTCAGAGTGCTCAGAGGCTGAGCGAGTTCTTTAATAACGCATTCTATAATCCTAGTATAGTTCTTATAGATGAGTTTCAGGCTTTTGCAAAAAGGTTTAGTTCAACTACGGAAGTGGGGATGGAGGAAACGAGGGTTCAGACAGTCCTGCTCGAAAAGTTTGACGAGCTTCAGAAGAAGGATTATCGTACAATTGTGTTGGTTTCAACTACGGAGTACGAGTCGCTCATAGATACTCTCCGCAGGAGGGGTGTTGCTGGAACCATAGACCTTGATGAAAACGTGTCTAGACAGATGCTGCTTAAAATAGTTGAGAGACAGTGTCAGATACACGGCGTGAAGCTTCCACCCTCAGATATTCTTACGGTCATAGAGGACAGTTTAAGGTCTTTCGAAACTCAAGCGATAACTCCTGCAGACATAGTTAACGCTTTTCAAGTGGTGATTAACAGTAAATCTGCTCCCCTTCAGAAAAGCATTATTGACAGGATTCTGCATGGGAGAGAGTCGAGTAGCCGCGTCAGTCCTGGCGAACTGGTTACGCTTAACGATTTCAGAGAAGCCGCTTCAAAGGTAAAAGCCTACTCGCTGACGGCTAAGACAGAGGCTGCGAAGAAGTCTGTTATTAAACTGAGGCCCAAGGAGCGCTACAACGATGTCGGAGGGCTTAAGGGCATTAAAGAGGAAGTTATAAAAGAGATTTCTCTCTCACTGAACCCTGAACTCGCCAGTAGGGCTAGGTATATTCCTCCTAAAGGCTTTCTTTTCCACGGTCCACCGGGAACGGGTAAGACGCTTCTCGCTAGGGCAATAGCTGGAGAGAATAATGTCTGGTTCTACCTCGTTAACGGGCCCTCGATAATCCAGGGAGTTTACGGAGATCCTGAGAAAACCATAAGGGATATTTTCGAAGATGCGAGGAGAAATGCGCCTGCAATAATATTCTTCGATGAAATAGATTCCGTGGCCCCGATGCGCGGAACACACGATCCGGTTCTGGATAGGGTTACTAGCCAGCTTTTAACAGAGCTTGATGGCTTCATCCCATTATCTGGAGTTGTAGTTATTGCAAGCACAAACAGAGTTGAGGTGCTAGACAGAGCTCTTCTCGAAAGGTTTACTAGAGCTTTCGAATTCAGCTATCCGAAGAGTGATGGGGAGAAGAGAGAGATAATAAGCATACACTTGAGAAAGTACCTTGACGTATTGAGTCAAGAGACTACAGTAGATAGTATTCTGGAGACGCTTAGAAAAAAGGCGCTAAGCCCCAGGAGAATAGCCGACGTTATAAACGAGGCTAATAGGCTTAGGGTTAAGGAGATAGATGCGGCTAGGCAACTTGTCAAAGCTCTAGATGAAGATAGGCCTCTTGAAGAGATAAGGAGGATTTACTCTAAGGATATTGAGAGAATATCTAAGATTCTCGGGATTGACGAGAAGTCGGAAGAATTCTTTGGGATGCTTAGACATATTTCTCCTTCAAACTATCCTCTTAGGCTGATTCACTTCCAACAGGCTTTAGAATCAATGTCTGAAGAAGAATCCGTTAGCGAGGCTAGGACGATGATTGAGAGAAGCGTGAGAGAGGAAAATCCTGAAGTCGGCAAGAGCTACGGTCTTGTGGCAATAGGTATGGTTGGAGAGCAAAGCGGCCTAGTAAGCGTGGTCGAAGTAGTGATCAATCCGGATGGGAAGGGTTTAGTGAAGGTTGTGGGCAGTGAGTATGGTGAAAGCATTCAGGCGAGTGCCGAGGACGCATTCATATACATTAACAGTGTTTCAAAATGGAGGTTTAGGAATTACGATGTGTTTGTAGAACTGGTCACGCCGGCTAAGGGTATGGAGAAGCTCCAGTTGCGCCCTGGTGTCTCCTATCCGCCAGTATCCGGCCCCTCAGCCGGTCTTGCCATAGGTGTAGCTATGATATCTGCACTAACAGGGATTAAGGTAGATCCGACAGTAATAATGACAGGGGCTATAACCGCTAAGGGGGAGGTCTGGCCAGTCGGAGGATTAGACCATAGGGGCATGGGCAAGATAGATGCAGCATTAGCCGATAAATACGCTAGAAAACTACTGGTGCCAAGGTTCAATTACGAGTCTATGAAAAGCCTTAAAATAATTGAGGTTTTAGAATCGAAGGGGATTGCAGTCGAGCCTGTTTCCAACCTCCTCGAAGCCGCGGTAAAATCCTTGATTGGAGTAGACTCCGTAGACGAGCTTCTTTCCCATCTTAGGTCTGAAAAAACCAGTTGAGCAAATGTTAAAGCAACTTCGTAGACCGTATTAGATTATCATTTCTCTATGGGTTTAAGAGACCCGTTCTAAAAGCCTGCGTGGAAGCCAGTTCAGCAATATCCTTAGCGTTTTCGAGAATCTTCGTCAAGTTATTGAAAATCCTAGCTAAGTTTACTTGTTTCGTCCAATGCTCTGTTTTCTTCTCTAATCCAAGAATGCTGTTTTCGATTTCAACGTATTTCTTGATCAACCCTTGCATTTCATCGTAATTAAAAGAGTTGAAGAGCTCGACAGATCTGAAATGAACATCGCTAAGCACATCGCCTATCGTTTTCAAATTCGATAGCTCCACTTCAGGAGTCTTTTCACACTTCTTTACCTCTCTTGATATTTGAACACACTGGTCTGCAGAGTCCTCAACGTATTTAACCAGCATTCTAAGGTCCATCAGCTTCAATAAGTCCATGTTCATCTTAGCCAGAAGCTCCGGATTCCTAAATGCTGATCTTATTACTCTGACAGCTATAAAGTATTGCCTATCTACCTCATCATCTCTCTCTATGACCCTCTCAGCGAGCAGGGGATCCCAGTCTATCAGGGCCTTTATACAATCCGATATCATACTCGTAGTAAGAGAATTCTGCCTCCTGATCAGTTTCTCTGGAGTAACCATTTCAGGATCTAGCAGAACCCTGACTTCAACGTGCTTCAACGTCTCTTCAGAAATCTCTGCGCCTGGTAATCTTCTGACTATGCTTCTTATTTCCGAAACATCGCTGGCTGAAAACTCAACATCCGACCTTAGGATTATAGCATTATAGCCCAGGAGATAGCTTCCCAATAATGCGTCTTGAGGCATAAGGGTCTTGCGCGACAGGTCTATTTCAACACGGTCTTCCACAAGCCTGTTTTCACCCTCCGGAATTATTATTAACGAACCTTCTTTTCCAACAAGCATTGTAACAATAGCGCCCTCTTCTATCTCATTCTGTTTAACCCACGTCTTTGGCAGAGTCACTAAGAATGAACCTGAACCTACTTTCTGAACTCTTCTTTTCCAGACCATTGAGTAAATACTTTAGTAAGAAAATATATGCGTTACGTATTTTTCAGATCGATATCTAAAGTAAATACAACATCTTTATACTCTTTTCTTAGGCTTTAAAAACCTTGAAAATGACCGGGTTGAGTCAAGCAGGATTTTCCATCGCTAGGAAGATAGTAATGATTGGGGTCTGCGCTGCACTTTACACAGTCATAGGGCTGGCGACATTCCTAGGGTTTTTCACTCCCGTTCTAGGGGTAGTAAGGTTCTGGCCAGCAGTCTTCGTTCCAGCAGTTTTCGCAATGCTATTCGGACCCACTGTTGGAGGCACGGGCGCTGCCATAGGTATTTTCCTTAGCGATCTCTACGTTTTCTATACTACAGGTGAAACAAACCCCCTCCTAAGTCTAATAGCCGGAGTCCCTTCAAACTTCTTAGGCTTCTACGTACTCGGGAGAATCGGCAGGTCTCAGATAAAATGGCATGGCTGGAGAGTTTCAATACCACTATTATTCCTAGGGGTTGCTTCTATAGGGCCACTGCTCTATGTTGAATACATGATTTCAATAGGCATGATTGATGAGAGTGCAAGATGGATCTCGATGATGCTTCTCTTTCTCGCGATTATCATCCTAGTCCTGGGTTTAATAGGGGCTAAAATCAAGAGAGAATATATGAGCTATTACGTCGGCGGCACACTAGGCCTGATAATAGGCGGCCTCTGGATAGGCTTCGGAATATGGTTCTACAGCCAGCTTTTCGGTCTTCCGCTTACCGGTGAAAAAATAGATTTTTTGTTAGCAGTATACTTCTTCCTCTGGGTCTTCGGTACGGAAATACCCTTTATACTACTGGTGCCTCCAATACTGGACATTGTATACAGGGCATTTCCCTTTCTAAAACCAATAGGGAAAGATAAGGGTTAAAAGCATCTTTGAACCGTTTTTCCAGGTTGAAAACCGCAATAGGCATTGACGTAGGCGGCTCAACCACAAAAGCCGTAGCTTTGAGAAATAAGAAGATTCTGAACGTAAGCGAAATGCCCTCTTCAGACCCGTTGGCAACATCCATAGGCCTCCTCGGTAAGCTTATCATGATGATGGGATACTCACTTAAAGATGTTGATGTAATTGCGATGGCGGGTGGACGTAGCCGGCAGCTTCCTGACAATATCTTGGGTCTGAAAGTTATTAAAGTGGACGAGATAACAG
>JAFNIT010000010.1 GCA_017601345.1 Candidatus Brockarchaeota archaeon
CCTGAGAAAAACGATTTGATAAGGTCTACTCTGAAAACAGTTATGCTGAATCCTGACGAAGTATTGGGAAGATTTCCTCATCAATTGAGCGGAGGACAGATGCAACGCATCTTGGTGGCGAGAGCTCTTCTAGTAGGCTCCGAGTTACTGTTGGCTGACGAGCCGACTAGTATGATAGATGCCTCCACACGTGCAGGAATATTAAACCTCTTGCTGGATTTGAAAGAAGACAGGGAATTGTCAATACTCTTCATAACCCATGACATCGGGCAAGCCCAATACCTGTCTGATAAGATACTTGTTATGAATAAAGGCGAGGTTGTTGAAGAAGGTGCTAGAGATGAGATATTTTCTCATCCAAAACATCCCTACACTAAGATGTTGCTCTCCAGCGCTCCTAGGCTCTACGAAAAATGGGAATGGGGACCTGAAGAGTTATAAAAAGAGTAGTAGTTATAGTTAAAAAGAATAGTCATTAAAAAACAAATGCTCAGAAAACTTTTTAAATACCTATAAATTACTTAAGGCTGTAAAAGGTGATAAAGATGGGAAATAAGAAACAGTATTTTGTGACCCTGTTGGTAGCTACAATCCTCCTTCTGACAACAGCCTTTCCCACAGGTGTTCTGCAGGTGAGTGCTCAGCAAATACCTAGGAACAGGATAGTCTGGGGATGCGGCTACTGGCCTGACCAGTCTAACTTCAACCCCGTTACGCAGCTAGAGGGAGCATGCGGCTGGGACGTCGTGCTAATGTATGAGCCGATGTTCGGCGTCGATGCTGCAAGCGGTAAGCTCATAAAAGAGCTTGGCGAGAGCATAGAATGGATTAATAACGGGCTTGGAATAAAGATTACCCTGAGATCCGGCATATACTGGGTTAGGATAACTGATTGGAGTGCTTGGAGCGGTACAACGGAGGTAAGTACTGCCGGCATAGAGCAGTACAGGCCAATAACTACAGATGATGTTGAATACAGCTTCTTCCTCTATGGCGCTTTACCGAACTCGCCTCCTCAAGCATGGTACATGAGCGGCCTTAAATCCAGGATAAGGGAGTTTGAAAAAGTTGATGATAGGACTTTCATAATTCATCTGAAGGACGAGTACAGGTACAGCTCAGTGGCATGGCGCACTCTAACCCGTGCCTATCCAATACTGCCCAAGGATGTTTGGGAGGAGGTCTACGCCGGCTCATGGGACAACATTAATGCTTTTACGAACGACTGGGCCAGCAAAGACTTCCCGACAAAATGGATGGTGGCCTCAGGAATGTATCTTCCATGGTTCCATGACCCTGTTAGAAAAGCATACACTATCATGAAGAAGAACCCGCTCTGGTGGGGCAAGAATGTTCTAGGAGAGCCTGCACCAGACTTCTTCGGCTATAGGGGTGGGAACTACTACGGTAGTAACGAGGCCATTTACGCTGACCTCCAAGCCGGAATGATAGACTGGGACGGCAACTACGTGCCCCCGGACGTGTGGCAGGCTCCAGGCTTCCTGAAAACATACTTCAAGAACCCGCCGTACTTCCCAGAGAGCAGTACTCTGTTACTAGTACCTAACCACCGCAAATACCCGCTTTGCGAACCATGGCTACGCAAGGCTATAACCATGGTGATAGACTACGAGAAGGTTAACCTCGCTTCCTCAGGATACTTATTCGACCCAAGCCCGCTATTGCTGCCCTGGACTGATGCTCCAGCTAGGGAGCTTGTTAACGAGACGCTCGAAAGAGAGTACATACTGAAGTACGGAACATACAGTGGTAAGAATATGTATGACTTCGCAGCTAGAGCACTGGCTATCCTGAGCGAACACTGCATTAAGGTCGGTGGCTCCTGGTATACTAAAGATGGTCCAAGCATGGACTGGGTTAGGAGGATGATGGACTACTACGGTGACATTGAACTCGTTGTAGGCAAGGTTAAGAAACCTGCCTCCTGGTGGCTTGCAAACGGCTTCAGCATTGCAGACCAACTTCCAGACTATCCGGGTGTGAACGTGAAGCTAGGTGAATCAGATATCGGCACATGGGCTATTCTGGATATTGTTGGATGGACTGACGTTAACGCCATAGACCTTGCTATTGCAGATTCAGTCAGCAGGTACTTAGGCATACCGTTCACCGTAGACTTCAGAGATTGGGGTGGCTACACCGGTGCGATGGATGCTAACACATTCGATTTCGCAGACTATTGTATGCATGCTGGAATGAATAACGACCTCTACGAGAGATATATGCAACTATTCGTAGGAACATACTCCGGATGCTGGAACCACTACGGCAGCTACGTTAACACCGAACTCATTGAGCTCATTGAAAGCCTTGACACGCTGACCGGCGACGCTAAGAAACGGGCAGCCCAGAGGATACAGGAGATAGTTCTCGAAGAGCTTCCGATAATACCTGCGGGAGGGCATCCCAACTGGTACATCTACAGTACGAAGTACTGGGAAGGATGGCCCAATGAGGATAATCCATTACTGCCAGCAGGACCGTACTGCGGAAGCACACAGGCCCACGTGAGAGAGTATGTGAGGAGACTAAAGCCTGCAGGTGTTGCTCCAACACCAACTCCAACACCAACACCAACTCTAACTCCAACGCCGACTCCAACGCCCACTCCCACTCCAACACCGACTCCTGGAATTCCAACAGAGATGGTCGTGGCAATAGTGGTAATAATCATCATAGTGGTAATCATAGTGATACTCCTCCGAAGACGCAAAAAGTAAACCCTCTATTTCTTTCTATTTTTTATTTCTACTAATTTGTAAAATTAAAGTCTATACTCAACGCTTCTTAGCAATGAGAAGCATATTGAGCAGGTATTTTGAAAAACTTTTAAAAGAATCGGTTTTAAAGGTAAAAAGCGATGCTTAACGCGGAGAGCCTGCTATTAATAAATCTGTTAATTAACGACCTTGCCTACTCCGGTATTCTTAAAGTGATTTTATTAAGTATTGTTCAAGGGATAACAGAATGGTTTCCGGTTTCTAGTACAGGACACTTGGTTTTCCTTCGAGAGCTACTCAATATTAGGGTTTCAGCAGCATTCGATATACTGCTTCACGCAGGTTCTTTGACTGGAGTAGTCTTAGTTACTAGAAAAGATTTACATGCCTTACTCAAAGCACTTCTAAAACTTGATTTTTCAAGTAGTGAGGGAAAAATGCTAGTTTATTTAATACTGGGAACAACCCCCATCGTAACGATAAGTCTATTACTGAAAGAGTTCATCGACGCGATGTTTACAAACCTCTTTTCCACAGGAGTGGCAATGTTAATCAGTGGAGCGATCCTATACTTGACAAAAAACTATAAGCCCAGGAGCAGATTAAATGCTTCGAATGCACTACTGATAGGAGTCTCCCAGGCACTGGCAATTATACCTGGTGTTTCCAGGATGGGGATAACAGTTTCAACAGCACTAATCTCTGGTTTGGAATACGACGAGGCCTATAGGTTTTCACTATTACTATCTGTTTTAAGCATTACAGGCGGGTGTATTTTCAAACTCAGCGATTTTTGTTTTGAAAATGATCTTATCTTCATCCTTCTCGGCATTGCGATCACTGCTGCAGTAAGTGTTTTCACCTTAAAACTCTTGAAGAGACAGATGATTAAGCAAAATTTTTACAAGTTTGCATATTATTGCTTACTCGTTGGGGGAGTGATCCTAATCTTAAGCGTTTTTTAGATTCTCATGAAGAAAATGTATGTGCTTCCTGAAATGCTATTTAGAGCATCTTAACATAGAATGTCAAAAATCAGCATATTCTCAGCAATGGGTAAAACCTAATAAATTTAGAGTCAATTTGGTTTAGCAAAATAGTTTAAATATGGTCGATACATAAGCTCAGCTAGAATACAGTGATAATGGCTTGAGCTTTGAACGCGAGGAAGGAAAAAAGATGCTTTTCCAATTCGTAGAAGACCATCCAGAATACACCATATTGAGCGATCCTGATCTTGACGGGATTTTTACTGCAGCCATCCTTGCAAGAGCTTTAAAGACCGATGCTTCTAGAATCCAGTATCCTAAGCTCAGCGAAATGGGCTCGCTTAAAGTAATTAAGAGCATTTTAATAGAGCTTCCAATAACCAAGGGATTAACGTACGTGAGCAGAAATGTTCTAATAGATCATCACGAATCTCCTTCTATAGCGCTCTATAATGGCCCAACTAAAATAGGCGAAGTATTGTTCAACAGCAACTTTAGGAGCGTTTCTAGACTCGTCTATTATGTTTTCGAGGAGAATATTGAAATCGATGAGCAGGGATTAAAGCTGCTGGATGCAATAGACCAGATAGACTCCGGAAGCATAGTTTCTGAACTGGCAGACAGTTTAAACAAGGCGTTTCTTTTAAACAGTCTGAAAGAGAAGGTTAGAGAAGAACTTACTCTAATCGTGTACAGAATGGATTGGAATAGCCTATTGAGCTGGATTGACAGAGAACTCAACAAATGGAGTACAGTAGAGGAGGCAATAGAAAGGATGAAAAATTCTGTAAGAACTGTTGGTAACATCACGTACTTAACTTATGACGTTGCAAGCCAAGTGGAAGCGGCGGCGAGAAGAATACTTATGATGAGACTTGAGGAAAGCTCTAAAGGAGTAGTTGTTTGCATAGGGCTAAGGAAGAATAAGCCTGTTTCAGCCACTATAGCCACATATTCAAACCTCGATCTAAACAGGGTTTACGAGAATCTTAGGAGAAGAGAAGGAATCCAAGCAGGAGGGAGAAAAAACATAGGCGGTATCCAATTCAAGACGGACCTTAGTCTAGAAGATGCTTTAAGCCTTATTCAAAACGCTGTTGAAAAATCCTTAATAAATCAGGACTAGATGCCTGTCTTCTTTAAGAGATACGCTTCTGCTTCTATCCTATGCTCCATTCTTCCAATGTCCCTCCAGAAAACTTCCTTAGGTATCCTATAGGCAACCACCTTCTTTCCATCATTGATCATGAGCTTTATTGTATCCGTTATCCAGTACTCTCCGGAAGGGGAAGCCTCTGTCTTCTTTATATAGTCGAAAACTTCTTTTGTAAAGATTATCGGACCAGAGTTGACGGCGAACATGTCGTCTACTCTAATCTTTTCAACATCTTCCCTAGCAGCTTTCTCAAGAATATTTATAACTCGATCGTTACTAACTTCTACAACACCGTAATCTTTATGATCCTTCATCATGTAAACCCCCATGGTTACGCTAGCCTCTTCCTTTAAGTGAAACTCGATTTCGCTCTTCAAGAAATCGTAAGGATGGAAAAACGAATCGCCGTAGATCACTATAAAATCTTCTTCTATCCAGTTTTCAGCTGTTTGAATAGCTTTGGCAGTGCCCTTGTTCTCCCCTTTTTCACCCATATCTTGATAAAGATAAGAAATAGAAATGTTAAACCTGCTCCCATCCCTCAAATATTCCAGTACTTGCCACTTCCCCTCCCCGAGTACTATGAAAACCTTTTTCACGCCCGCGTTTGCAAGAGCCCTTACACTATACTCTATAACTGGGATTTCTCCTATTAATGACATTTCTTTGTTTATTGCATTGGAATAGGGGCGCATCCTAGTTCCCTTTCCAGCGGCCAGGATTAGGCCAAGCATTTTTAACTAGGTGGAAATTGTTCATACTTAAGGCTTGTGCTTTTTGAGTTCCAAAAATACTCTACGTGTCTGTATTAGACACATATCCAAAAAGTTAATTAACAACTCTGACAAGTATGTTATAATAATGACAGACAGTATGGAGAAGGGAGAAACATTTTTTGATAAAAGTCTAAGAGGTTTTGAAAAACTTTTTGAAGAGCTGAGCGAATATGGTTTAACTCCCAATGAGGCCAAGGTCTTCATACAACTTCTAAAGCTTGGACCAATAACTGCAAGCGAAATAGGGCGTTCACTAGGAATTTCTAGGACAGAGGTTTACAATATTTTGACCAGTCTTCAGAACAAGGGTATTATAGAGGCGAGTCTAGATCGCCCTGCTAAGTTTTCTGCAATAGGCTTCGAGAAAGCCCTGGATATTTTGATCGATGCGGAGAGAAGGAAAGTTATGGCTATGGAAAAGAGTAAGGAGGAATTACTGGAAATTTGGAAAACAGTACAAGTGCCCTCAGTATTAGAAGAGAGGGAGAAGCTTCAGCTTCTTAAAGGCATGGAGCAGATATATGCTAGGTTTTCAGACATGTTAAGTGGAGCTAAGGAAGAAGTTAATATCGTAGCCTTTGGAGCAGACCTCGTAAGAGCATACAATGCTGGAGTATTATACAAAGTTAGAGATCTTAATAGGAAGAATGTTCGCGTCCAAATACTTACTCACGGAATATCTAGGGCTTCAAGCATAATATCTTACCTTAAGAAGTATGCTGAAATAATGGAGGTAGCGGCGCCAGGGCTTTCAGCACCCTATTTTATAATAGTCGACAATAAGCAACTCCTCTTGTTTACCAAGCCTCCCGGAAGCAGCAGGATGGAGAGAAAGGAGGCTACTGCACTTTGGACAAACAGCAATGCGCTTGTACAATCCCTTAAAAAACTGTTCAACGGGATGATTCAACCGGAGGAGGTTGTTGTTAAACCTCTTTCTGTAGAGCAGGAGATGAAGAAGAACGAGGAAGAACGTATCGCCTTCAGAAAGCAATTTGTAGAAAACCTTTCGATGATAGGTTTAAGGGCTGAAGAGAATTTTAAAATCACGGGAAACTCAGGAATAACCCACGAATTCGACATAGGCGTCTTTAGTGAAGATAAGCCGATAGTGTGCGATATCATTTTCGACATATCTAGTATTACGGTCGCCCCAGTAGTAAAATTCTACACTAAAAGGAATGATGTTGCAGACATGATTAAGGATTCTACGCTGATAGTTAAGCCAAGGCTTACAAGGGACGCAAGGGAACTTGCCGAATTCTACAAAATCAGGGTGGTGGAGCTGCAGCCTCATGTTGGGGGATGATAGCCTTGGCAACGCTTGATGAAACAGATTTGAAAATACTTGCAGCATTAAACCTAAATCCCAAAGCGTCTTATGAGGATATTGCTCACGTTGCCGACGTGTCTATTGAAGAAGTTGAAAAACGTATGAAAAGGATGATGGATGAAGGAATCATAATAAATTACGGATTAAAGCTTAGAGAAGATATCATAAGTATGCTTCCTTCTAAAGAATCTTTGAAAGAGTTTGAGAAGAAGATAGTTTTTAAGGCAAGCGATATAGCTGGATTAGCAAGCGAAGTTAATAGGGTTTTTGGAACGGGTTCCGGAATAATCCTAAACTACGCCGGGATTGGAATTGGGCAAAGCATTGCTAATGAAAAAACGCTTTCCAGTAAAGAGGAAGCTTTTACAGTTATTAGAAAAGCCTTGGAAGAGAGGGGTTTTGGAGAAGTGTTTACTGAATTCGACCCTGCTTCTTCCTCCGGGAGAATATTGTTTAAAGACATGCCTTTTCCGAAGGATAATCAATTACATGAAATTTTAGAGATGCTAGTAAGAGGCATTTTTCAAGGGTTTATCAGCAAAGTTCTAAAGACGAATAAGATCTCCTTGTCGAAAGAAAAATGCGTTGCTAAAGGCGATAACGTATGCATATTTACATTCAAAATCGAAAGCCTATGAATATTCTAATTGTTTTTGATAAATGACGAGCAATCTGAAAGGAAGCATATTCAGGTCGTTAACAAGGAAGGAAGCGGAAGATCTGATTAACGCTGTCAAACATGATAAATACTGGAAGGTCAGTCCTGAAGACAGGGATTTCATATTCGTGGTTGTTCTTTCAAGGGCAAGAATAAAATCTAGAAGAGGAATGTACGCTAAGGCAACACACTTCAGGAGAATCGAGGTAGTTAAAGAAGCTGCTAGGTTTTGCCGAAGATGGAGGATCCTGTTAGTGGATAAGAGGAGAATGCTAGCGGTATCCGTGTTAACCTGGAGGGCTTTCAATAAGATAGTTTCTAAAAGAGTGGGGCCCATCGTCCGCTTTATTCTCTTACATAGCACTCTTCCTCCATACATTAACGAGAAAGCATTATCTAAGATTCTAGAAAATTACGACTTAGAACAGATTTGAAACGTTTCAAGTTGAAAATACTGGTTTTAACAGATTATTTCCCTCCGCATGTAGGAGGAGGTGTCGAAAAAGTAGTTTTCGAAATATCTAGAAGACTCGTAAGAATGGGTGTTGACATAATAGTTGCAACGCTAAACACGGCTATGGCTAAAGGTTTTGAGATTTTGGAGGGCATTAAGGTTTATAGGTATAAGCCAATAAGCTTAACTGAGACTACTGGAGTTCAATTAACGGTTTCACTTTCCTTGCCGCTAAAAATAGTAGAAATATGCAAATTAGAGAAGCCGGATGTAATACATGCTAACAATAGGTTTTTTTCTACGACTATTTGCGGTGCCTTGTTGAAAAAAATAGTGGGTAAGCCGCTTGTAACCACATTGCATTTAGGACCAATGCTTCTGAACAGGAAATTCTTCGACTTCTTAATCAATACGTATGAGAAAACAGTTTCCAGGTGGATTATTCAGAGCAGTGATAAGATAATAGCGGTTAGTAATTCGGTAATGAAACACGCTCTTAGCTTAGGTGCAGCCAGCAGTAAGATAAAGGTTATTCCTAACGGTGTAGATCTCGACGAGTTTAAACCAAGGAGAGAATTTAAGAAGATTGGAGTCAAGAAGATTATTTTCATCGGTCGCTTGTTTCCCAATAAAGGCATTCAATATCTTGTTAAAGCCGCACCTATAGTTCTAGCGAAACATCCCCATGTTGAATTTGTAATTGTTGGAAGGGGGCCGATGGAAGCAGAGTTGAGAAATATGGTTAAAAGGCTGAATGTAGAGCATGCTTTCAAATTTCTAGGCATTGTCCCAAGCATTCCAGAAGTAATGAGCCAATGCGACGTTTTCGTACGTCCATCCCTGACTGAAGGGATGCCTCTAACAATTTTGGAGGCCATGGCTTGCGGTTTACCTGTGATTGCTTCTAAAATTCCCGGGTCTTCTGAAGTGGTTAAGGATGGAGAAACAGGGGTCCTCGTAGAAACTGGTAATGTTGAGCAATTAAGCAACGCTATAATCAAGCTTCTTGAAGATGAGAACTATGCTGAAAGAATCAGGAAGAGAGCTTACGAATTCGTGAAGAACCATTACAGCTGGGACAGGGTTGCCAAAGAATACTTGAAAACCTATAATGAGATTTTAAACAAGTAATCCCTATTCATTTTCTTTCTTCAATAAAGCTTCTTATCTTTTTCACCCTTATGCAGAACGAGCATATAACATTAGATGATAAGAAACCACAAGAAGAACATGGCCTTAATTGCGTCTTTCCCATACCGACTTCGGTTTTCTCGAGTTTCTCTGCTATTTTCATTAGAGAGAGTAAGTAGATGTTTTTCTGGTTTTCATTCGTTGCCAGAATATCAATTGCCCTTCTAAGCCTTTCAATATTCTTCTTCATGCCAATGGGGCATCTTTCGGTAATGAATGAGAGGCTTTCGAAAGAAGCATATCTCAATATGAGGCTTTCCGAGACCTTCCAAAAAGGCCTGCCTTTAGCAATCAGATTACCATTCCTGGGAAGATAAGGCTTGAACCTTATCAGTTCTTCTACTTTAGCGTTCAAAGTCGATTTCAGCATCCTTACTAGAAAATCATCCAAGTGGTGAGCTGTCAGAATAATGTCGACACCAGATTCGTATGCAATCTTGTTCAAAAGATACCTCTTAATACCTCCGCAAACACTACATATTTTCGGATAGAGTTTTTTAGCATCCATAATGGTAAAACCGAGTTCTTTCTTCAGGTTGAAGACTGTGAGCTCCAAACCGCTTTCCTCAGCCTGCATCCTTGCAAACTCTTCAGACTTCTCTGAAAAACCATCTATTCCAAGGTTTAAGTGAACGGGCACAATATCCTTATCTGGCAGGAAGTTCTTAATAATATGGAGAAGGCTTGCACTATCCTTTCCGCCTGAGAGAGCTATTAAAACTCTCTTAAACGGAGGGTATTTTCTAATCTCTTCCATAACCCTTTTTTCAACTATCTTCTTAACATCCATTCCTGTAGAAGCGAGAATCTTAGGGGTAAAAATTTGTCGAGCTTTTTCCATAATGGAAAACTAAAGTTTTTAAATGCCTTTAAAATCCTTTCTGTGAAAAATGACCGTCAAAGTAGGCATTAATGGATTTGGAAGAATAGGAAGGCTGTTTTACAGAGCCGCGCTCGAAGACCCCGAGTATGGCAAGAGCTTTGAAGTAGTTGCGATAAACGATATTGCAGACGCAAAAAGTAATGCGCATCTTCTGAAATACGACTCTATCCATGGACCTTTAAAGAACAAGGTTGAAGTCAAGGGAGATATTATAAAAGTCGACGGATGGGAGCTGAAAGTCCTGTGCCAAAAGGATCCTGCACTACTCCCGTGGAAGGATTTAGGAGTAGACATAGTTATTGAATCCACAGGCCTCTTTACAGACAGGGAAAATGCAAGCAAGCACTTTCAAGGAGGAGCACGGAAAGTAATAATTTCAGCTCCAGCTAAAAACCCAGATATAACGATAGTCATAGGAGTTAATCACGATATGTATGATCCTGCTAAGCATAATATAGTTTCGATGGCTTCCTGCACGACAAACTCGCTGGCACCGATGCTTAAAGTTCTACAGAAGAATTTTGGAGTTGTCCAAGGACTTATGACGACAGTTCATGCATATACAAATGACCAGAGGACTCTGGACCTTGTCCACAAGGATTTAAGGAGAGCGAGAGCTGCGGCGCTTTCTATAATACCCACCACTACAGGTGCGGCTATAGCAATAGGGGAAGTAATTCCAGAACTAAAGGGGAAGCTGGACGGCATAGCTTTAAGAGTTCCTGTTCCAGATGTTTCGCTGACCGACTTAACATGCCAATTGGAAAAGGCAGTTACTGTTGAAGAAGTCAATTCTGCTTTCAAAGAAGCTTCTGAAACATATTTGAAAGGGATTCTTCAATACGTGGATGAACCTTTAGTCTCCGTAGACTTCCTACACAATAGTCATTCCTCAATATTTTCGGCTCCAGATACTAGAGTAATACCTCCAGGTGGCAGAGGGAACCTCGTTAAAACATTCTCATGGTACGATAACGAATGGGGTTTCAGCTGCAGGCTTGTAGACCTAGTTAAACTCATGGGATCAAAACTTTAAGCACTCCCTAAAATCTTTTTATACCTTTTTCAGAAACATTTATTATCATCTAAGTTAAATTCTGAAATATGTTATGAACAGTATTGTTGGCGGAATACTGTGTGGAGGATATGGCAAGAGACTATGGCCTTTAACAAACGTTCTTCCTAAAGTATTACTAGAGATAAGCAATGGGTATACGATAATGGACAGACAGTTAAACCAGTTAAAAAACGTAGGAATTAAAGATGTTTATCTTTTAGCCGGTTACCTTTATGAAAAGATTAAGGAGAGATACGGGGAGGAGTGGAATGGGTTAAGAATACACTATTTTGTTGAAGAAGAACCAGGAGGAACTCTTTATGCTATAAACAATCTGCTTGGAAATGTTGAATCAGACTTCTATCTCATTATGAACGGAGATATTGTTACAGATATTAATCTCTTAAAGATGTTGAAGAATGCTGATGAAAATACTGTAAGCATGGCTGTTACAAGACTTAAATCTCCCTACGGCATTGTTAATATTTCAGAGAGCAAGATAATCGGTTTTGAGGAGAAACCAGAGTTACCGTACTACATAAATGCAGGAATATATGTAATAAGTAAAAAGCTCAAAGACAGATTTCTAGCATTTAAGAGTGGCGATGTTGAAAAACTAGTTTTCCCCTTATTGGCTAAAGAAGGATTGTTAAAATACTATTTTGAAAAAGACGTCCTCTGGTATTCTGTAGATTCTCATAAAGACTTGGAGACAGTTAGGTCAGAATTCCTGAACAGGGAAGATATGCCATGGGGTTTCGTGAAAACGATAGTTCTTACTGAAAAATACATGGTTCAAAGGGTATACATAATGGAAGACTTCAGCACTCCCACGTATGTGCACAGGGAGAAAGATGAATCTCTACATGTAATATCGGGCAAGGGAAGAGTACTACTGGATGATAAAGAAATCCAGGTTAAAGAAGGAGATGTTTTAAGAATACGGCCAGGGCAAAAACACAGCATAACCGCCTTGGAAAACCTTACTCTAATGGAATATTCAACATCCCACCCGACTGACAGGATAGTCGTCCTTTAGAAGATTAAGCTTTATTAAGTGGAGGATGGGAAAAACAAGTAGTGGAGACTGAAGGATTAAAGGCTTGGCTCTGCATGGTGAAAACAAATCCCCATGACCATCATTTATACAGGGTTAGGATAATGGAGCTCAAGGAATTGAGCCAAGCCGCCGGTTATCGTGCTGTAGGTTTAACAATACAGGTCAATAAGAAGGAGAACGTTGCGTTCGTAGTAGGGAGGGGTAAGCTTGAAGAAATCAGGCAGCATGTTGCTGAGAACGATGTTGACGCCGTTATTTTTTACAATGTGCTGACGAGCAAGCAAAAGTATAACTTGGAAAGAACTCTTAATGTTGAAGTGCTTGACAGATACGATTTGACTCTTAAAATATTTGACATATCCTCTTCCGACAAAGCTTCGAAAATCCAAATAAGGCTTGCAAGACTTTTAAAAGAGATACCGTATCAGAAGCTTCTCGCCTCTATTAGGTTTAAAACTGGTAGAGAGCATCCTGGTCCTCGAAGCCTTGGGGAATACGCTTATCACGAAACTGTTGCAAACCTATTGAAAAGAAAATCCATACTGGAAAGGGAAATAGGGAAGATGCAGAGGGATAAATTCATACAGCTTGAGAGGAGGAGGAAAACAGGTATTCCGACTGTTTGCATAACTGGTTACTACAATGCTGGTAAAACATCGTTATTCAATGCGTTAACAAACCTTAGAAAGCCAGTGGGTCCGAGACCATTCACAACACTCACAAGCAAGTATTATTTACTCCCATACGAAAATCTCAGAATATTCCTCGTTGATACAATAGGTTTTGTAATGGATCTTGATCCAAGACTAATCGAATCTTTTAGCTTAACCTTAGACGATATTAAATTCTCCGACATCGTGATTATTACCGTCGACATCAGCGATCCTCCAGAGCTGATGTTTCTCAAAGTAAAAACATGTTTAGACTGTCTTAATGCCCTAGGTATTGAGAGAAGAAGAATGATGGTTGTGTTTAACAAGTGCGACCTTATTGAGAATTTTGGCGACGCTGAACCAAGGATTAGAAAACTCTATCCCTTAATACACGGCCTAGACTATTGTATGATTTCTGCAGAGAAAAGGAAGGGATTTGAAGAGCTTTTTAAAATACTCGCCAATAAGATTTCATTTCTTCATGAAAGAGTCGGAGAACAGCTTCAGGCATGTTTTCAGAAAAACTCTCAGATGTTGCTTTAAATTAAGTCTAATGCTTTCATCTGTATGATTTTTAAAACGGTTAATCGAACAACAGTATTAGTCTGAAATTAATAGGATAAGTATATTAGCCTGTTTTTAATCTAAAGACCTGAAGGAATGGGAGTTGGGGATGAAAGTTAAAATCGCCCCGTCCATTTTATCCGCAGATTTCGCAAGACTGGCGGATGAAATTAGGAAGGTGGAGTCTGCAGGAGTTGACCTCATACATATCGATGTAATGGATGCCCATTTTGTTCCTAATATGACAATAGGGCCGCCTGTTGTTAAGTGCATCAGGAAGGAAACAGAACTGCCGTTGGAAACACACTTAATGGTGGATAAGCCTGAGTGGTTTATTGAGGAAATGGCTAAGGCGGGAGCAGACATAATAACAATACATGTGGAATCAACACAACATCCTCTTAGTCTGATTAGAAGAATAAGAGAATTGGGATTGAAGTCAGGAATCTCGCTTAATCCTGCTACTCAAGTTGATTCTATTATCAACATGCTTGACGTAGTTGATTTAGTTTTAGTTATGACTGTCAACCCTGGTTTCGGTGCTCAGGAATTCATGCCTGAAACCCTTCCTAAGATAGCTTCCTTGAGGAAAAGTATACATTCGATGGAGTTAAACAATGTAGAAATTGCTGTAGACGGTGGGATAAATGTTAAGACCGCGCCTATCGCTGTGAAGGCCGGTGCGACAATGTTGGTGGCTGGCTCAGCAATATATGAGGCACCAGATGTTGTAAAAGCCATTTGGGAATTAAGAAAGAGTATAGAAGGGGTCCATTGGGAGCCTTGAGGCCAGCATTGTTTTACGACAATATGACATGCGATGAGATGGGCATAGTTCTGGCTGCTGAAAAAAGAGGAATAAGTCTTGAAACAGTGAATTTCTCAACTTTCGTGAATATGCTTGGTAAGGGAAACAATTATTCTCTAGTAGTTAATAGATGTCAATCGAAATCCAGGAGGGAGAGAGCTTCCTTCCTCGTTGAAGAACAAGGAGGGAAAGCTATTAATCCATTCAATGTAGAAATGCTCTGCAATAATAAAATATTTACGATAAACAGATTTAAAAAATTTGGAGTCAAAACTGTTAAAACAGCATATGTTCCATTTGCTGCCGAGAAGGAAGGCGATAGACCATTGTATCACGCAAACACTCTTGAAAAAGTTGTTAAGAATATTGAAGACTTATTCGAATATCCTTTTGTCATTAAGCCTGAGAGGGGAAGCCGTGGCAGAAACGTAATGATGATAAACAGTAGAAGCCAGTTTGAAACTATTCTCAGGAAATGGGTTAGGAGCCTGGATAGTCCCGCAGGGTTTCTTATACAGGAACCTGTAAGCAAGGCATTCGACTTAAGAATTGTAGTTTCATCCTATACTGGTGGGGAATACAATTACCTTGCCGCCTTGGCGAGAGTTCCTTCTTCAAGGGAAGCGTTTGCCACGAACACAGCCCTTGGTGCCATACCAGTGGGCGTCGAGCTTCCAAAGAATGCGCGCACCGGGGCTATTGAGGCGTCTAAAGCTGTTTCTCAAAGTGTTAGTGTATTAGGTGTGGATGCAATACCTGAAGTTGATGATAATGTTATTATTGAGGAAATCATTTACCTTGCTGAAAGAGTCTCCCTGATTCATAATGACATTAAGAAACTTAAGGAAGAGTTCTCGAATAGCGTTAAGCTCTCTGTAGAGAAGTTTATTAAAGTCAGGGAAAAAATGGATACTGCTTTCCAGAGAATGATCAATACTTCCGAATACATAAAGCTTAAGGAAACATTAGAAAACGTTCTGGAAAATGCTGACCTATACTTTATAGAAGTCAATTCTCGCCCGGATTTCTATATTAACACTAGAAATTGTACAGGTATTGATGTTTCAGAAGAATATGTAAGATGCATTGAATCTAATTCTTTCTAAATATTTTTATTATATTATGAACCCGATTAGAAAATACTTTGCGATGGCATAAACGGCTACAAATATTATAGCCCTACTTATTTTAATCTCATGAATGATTTGGAAGGCAATTATCATCAAGCCAAATTGCCAAATTGATATGATTACGCTCAACGCTTGCATTACTGGATTTATCCGTTGCTCCAGTACATTGAAGAAAGGGCGTGGGTCTGGAGACTGAAATATGTTGGTAGAGAAACTCGCTGCAATATCATATGTTTTCACTTCTCTTTCCGAATCGAATACTTTCAAAGTAATGATGTAGGGTACAGAAACATTTTCCTGCATTGGGAGAATATACGTATTGTTTAAGAATAAGGTTAAATCGACTCTAATTGTATTATTAAACTTAAACACCTTTCCATTAAACACATTTCCTATTTTTATCGGAATATTGTAGCCAAACTTTGTTCCGTTAAGAAGAACTATTTGAGTAGTAGCGTTAACCCCGTTCAGAGCCCTCTCTACATATGTAGTCTTGATTTTGCCGTCGATAATTTCAGTCGTATCCATTATTGCACCGTTGTAGCTGGTTGTCGCGTTTAGAGGAATACTATAATATGCAGATACTGAAATCGTAAGGTTTGAATCGACTCCCGTATAGTTGTTTAATTCCAGTACTATATTGTCCTCAGGCTGTCCTGTTCGAGTATATCCCACGTAATTAACTATCCCAGTTTTAACAGTAGGGAACACGAGCAGTATTAGAAATATGGCAGTCAACAAACCTAGGATATTAGGAATATGAGCATGACTACTCACACATATGCTGTGTTTCAAGCCACCATAACCGCCTGCCCACTTTCCTAAAGAAAAGAATATTGAAGCAAGGATAATACTAAACATCAGGAGAAAAACGTATTGTATTAAAAGGTACCAAATCCAACCCCAAAGAAAAGAACTTATTTGATCAGTGTAGAATCGTGATGGAATACTCATCTTAATCATGTAGAGAATATAATATTGAATAAATGTTAATCCTGCCAGTATCAGCGGAATAACTATTATTGCAAGCAGGTTTGGAGAATCCTTTAGTTGTAAAAACCCTTTCCTGGGATTTGTAATAGTCATTATCATTGTTTTAAAAAACCTAACAATAAAAGAAGGCTCGTGTTCTTCGTTCAAAGGCTTTCCACTGTCAGACAATTCTCTAACGCTCTCGTAAGACGCATTATTAAACTTTAAGGGAACAGGCGGCAAGGAGTCGAATCATTAATATTGCTAAAACCGTGCTCGGTTCCTGTTAACAGATTTTTGTTAGCCCATTAAAATTAATACTCGGTATTTTTTAAGCACGGAAAGGTTTATTTTTCAAATAGACGCATTATTAGCAATTTGGAAGACTATTCCCAAGTGCTCGAATACTATTCAAATCCAAAAGTAGTTGAAGAGCTTTTTAATTACGGACGGGGGAGATGGATAGCCATTGAAGGGATTTCGGATAAAAGGGTTTTTGTAAGATATGACAGGAGTAATGCTCCTCTGAGGCTTCAACATTTAGACGACGTGAAGGGATTTCTGAAAAGCTTCTGGTTTGTAAAACCAAGGTCTTTTTATGGCTCCGTAAACAAATATGAAAGACTTTCCGAAGTAAAAGATTTGGAAGATATTTCTAATATTAAATACTCAACCCCGACTTGGGATATTGATAATGATGTTGACAAGTGGCGTGAAACAATCAGGGTCTGCAAGCTTATAGTCGACGAGCTTGAGAAGGAAGGAGTTATAAAATCTGTTTACCTCAAGTGGAGTGGAAGAGGATGTCATGTTCACATCTCTGAAGAAGCTTTTTCTGTTGATTTTCTAAGAGGGCATCATCCTCTGGACACGGCTTTTGCAATAGTTGAGCATATCATTAGGAAAGTTAAGCCGAGGCTCGCGGGACTTAATACCAGTGTCAAAATAGAGAACAAGATAGACTTGAAGAGGGTTTTCACTTTACCGCTTTCCCTCCATAGGCAGCTAGATTATTCTTGCATTTGCTTCAAGCCCGATGATATTGAGAGCTTCGATCTTTCCTGGGCCGATCCGAGAAACTTTCGACACAAGCCGGCATATACGATTTTTGAGAAGGGCGAGGCTGACGAGTTGGCCGAGAAAGCTTTATCTGAAGTAGGAGGCTATTTTAAACGAGTGGGATTAATGCCATCTCCTGTGGAAGAGAAGGAAGAGACTCCTGAACTCGGAAGGTTTCAAGTCATGGCTCTCCTACAGGCTGCGAGATGCTTCCTCTTAACAGGAGATATCGAGAAATCAAAATCATTCGGCTTGAATAGAGCAATATTTTACGCTTGGGCTAAGCGCAGGGGCGTGGAAGCAAAACCTCCAATCAGAAGAGAAGCTGCTAGACTTCGCGAGAAACCAGTTGAAGAAGAAAAGAGGGTTTTCTACCTAGGCAATGAAGCGGCATATCTTTCTGACGACGGATGGCTTATGATAGGCAATACCAAGCAGACGCCACAGGACTATGATAATCAGATAGTCAAAAGAATAAGTGGAATCGTTCCCTACGAAGAGGCTTGGAGAAGAGCTTTAGAGTATCTTAAAAAGTTCCCGCGAGAAGTTTTACTTGACCAACAGAAGTTTTTCAATCAGGTCTATAAGCCTGTAAGAGATTCATTTATTGAAACAGTGTATAAGAAAGAAACTAGACTTGGAAAATTGTATTAATAAAAAGGAATCGAGAATCTTGAAATCACGTTTTGGAGTTGCTTTTAAACACTATTAAAAACCCATTGGATGGAATATGAGGTTTTCTCCATCATTCATATTCCTCAGAGAAACAGTTAAGTTAAGATATATTGTAGTTCAATAAGTTGAAAAAGACTAACAGAAGACAATTGTCGGTTTTCATTCCCAGTGTTTTAGTAAGCAGGAGTGTCAACATATTAAAATCTATACCAGGATTTGAAGAGGCTCCAGTAACCAACAAGCATGAGGCTATTAGAGGAAGGATAGGGGATAAGACTGTAATAGTATATCATTCTGGAAGTATTGTTTATGAGGAATCTCTGGAGGAGGTTAGAAGCATGCTAGAGGAGATTCTATACGAGTATCATAGGGCGGGAGGCACAGTTCTCGGATCCGATGAAGCGGGGAAAGGCGAGGCCCTTGGGCCTCTTGTTATCGCGGCAACTGCATTGACTCCTAGGCAAGCAGCATACCTTCAATCAATAGGTGTTGCAGACAGCAAGATCGTTCCGGAGGGTAGGATTCGGGAATTGGCTAGAGAAATTAAACGGTTCTCACTCGGCTATAGCGTATTAATGATTACCCCTTATAGGTTTAATGAAATATTCAAAACGAAGAAGTATGGAAATCTTAACGATATACTTGCCAAGGGGCATATTCAGGTTTTGAAGAAAGTTGTTTCAAAGATTCGAGAGAAACCTGCCAAGGTAATTATAGACAAGTTCGACTCGAGTAAAAGCGGTTCGAGAATAAGAATCATTAAAGAAGTTTTACAAGGGCTTAAAGTCGAGGCTGTTGAAAAAGGAGAGGTTTTCCCAGCAGTCGCGGCAGCCAGTATACTAGCTAGAGACAGCTACTTAAAATGGATAAGTAGAAACATTGATAAAGAAGTGTTAGAGAAGATGCAAAAGAAGGATTACAGTACAATAGGTAAAGAAAAACTTCTACGTTCTTTCAAGATTTGTTATTTGAACCTTGAGGCTGGGAAAAATTTAAAAGCTAATTCATAACTTGTTACATACGTTGACAGAACTCCTTTACATGGATGATTCTTACTTGAGAGATTTTGAAGCCAAAGTAGTTGAGGTTTTGGGAGACAATGTGGTGCTTGATAAAACAGCATTCCACCCGAGGGGAGGAGGTCTACCAGAGGATACTGGAGTCCTCGTTAAAGAGGGTAAAGAATTCCAGGTTGTTCAAGTCTTTATTGAGAACGGAAAAGTGTTGCATAACGTTCCTGAGCATGAGTTGAAAACAGGAGATGCTGTGAAAGGAGTTTTAAACTGGGAGAAGAGGTATATGATTATGAGAATGCATACAGCTATTCACGCACTTGCAGCCGTCTTTAACAAAAGAACAGGCGCATTGATAACAGGAAACCAGGTTAATATCGACAAGTCTAGGCTTGACATGAGCCTTGAAAAGATGGATAGGGTTTTGATAGATGAGGTTTTTAAAGAAACTAATAAAGAGCTTGCGGTGGGAAGACCTGTTAAGATATATTATCTTCCTAGAGAAGAGGCTTTAAAAATACCTGGAGTAATTAAGCTTGCTGAAGCCGCGCCGCCTACGGTTGAAAAACTAAGAATAGTTGAAATCGAAGGACTAGATATTCAAGCAGATGGCGGGCCACATGTCTCCAACACGAAAGAAGTAGGAGAGCTGGTTCTCTTAAAAATAGAGAATAAGGGGAGGAACAATAGAAGAGTCTATTTCACATTAAAATGATTCCAAAAAGATTATTGAATAAATTGTAAGGGACCTTTTTCTACATCAGAGCCTCCTAAAGCCGCTTTAATACTGCTTTCCTTAAACTCTCAACAGGACTCAATTCGAAACGTCTAAACGAATCATTGAGAGGGCGATTAAATGGATTTGAGTCAAAATCTTTTTACTTTGTGTCAAACCTATTTTTCTCTATGAAAACGGAGGTTGATTTAAGCGAATCATATAAGCTTCTGCACCCCAGGCCCGTAGTCCTAGTTTGTGCAAAGGGTAAAGACGGTAAGGTTAACGTTATGAGTTGCTCCTGGATAACCCCAGTAAGCGATGATCCCCCACTGATAGCAATATCCTTATGGAAGGAAGGCTACACGCATAAGCTAATAGACGAAACTGGAGAATTTACTGTAAACATTCCTTCTTCAAAACTGCTTGAACAAGTTTGGCTCGCAGGAATCAAAAGCGGCAGTAAAACAGACAAGATTAGGCTCTTAAAATTCAATTTAACCCCTTCTAAGATGGTTGAAGCACCCGGAATAGAGGAATGTCTTGGAGCATTAGAGTGCAAAGTTAAGAATAGAATGGAAGTTGAAGAGCAAATACTCTACATAGCAGAAGTTAAAAGAGCACTTGCAGACAAGACCTATTTTAAGAAGGACGTTTGGACTGACGAAGCAGAACTCTTGCTTCATTGCGCCGGAAAAACGTTCTCAATTCCGAAACTGATAAAACATAAGAGTCAAATATTCTAGATTTCATCGATAAGCGGAAATCTGGGCCATGTCTTAAACCCATATTTTTTCTTCATCTTCTCTATCAAATCTCTTCAATCTTACTGAAATAAATAATGCTTCCGGTTTCATATTTTTAATCAAATACTTTTTGTATAATAATTTCTATAATAAAGAAATCAGAAAAAGATAGCGATAGAAGTTAGTTAGAGTTTTCCAAAAATAGAAAATAAGAAAAAGACGTTTTTAGATCGATTAAGCATTTGTAAACAATACTTATGCTTAAGTTTTTACAGGACCAGCAGAACGCGCTTCTATTCTTAGACAATACTTATAGGAACACATTGTAGTAATGAATCACCATTCACTGCTCAAAGTTTTTCAAGACCTTGTTCTTAAATACAACAATACTAATAGGATGCAAACATAGAGGCGAGGATCCAGGTGTTTAATTCTCAGTAAAAAGCATTTTTCTATTTTTAGAAAAGATAAAATCTCGCCGTGTTTATGTTATTGCAATTCTTTATTCTTTTCTTATGAAAATTGATTTAGAATTTCTATAAGAAAAAACTAGAATTTCTCTTATTCATGGAAGATGGAAGGGTAAAATGAAAAGAAATTTTGTAGGGGCTGGTTCTGAAAGGGTTTTTAAAAAGAATACTAAATTAGCCTCATCCAATATTTTATTAGCGGCCTAAACGCTCAATAATCAGCGCATCTGTTAAGCTAATACTGGCGAGCATAGCTTGAGTGTGGAAATTATGATAGTAGGTTGGGAGAATAGTTTATTTGGTATTTATAAAGCTTGAGCAAAGATATGATTGTTAAAACCATAAATCCTTATAAAAACAAGTTAAACACATTGTTTCTTCAGTCGAATACTATTGGAAACCGGGCAAATCAAACCTATGCTTAAGAGAAAACTTGGACTGTGGGACGCAGTTTCAATAGGGCTTGGCGCCATAATCGGGGCAGGCATATTCGTTTTAATAGGGATTGCAAGCGGCATGGCTGGTCCCGCAGTTATTTTTTCCATCATGGTTTCAGGCGTGAGCGCAACGTTTACCGCACTAAGCTTCGCCATGCTCGGAGCAGCATTCCCAAAGGCGGGAGGAGTATATGAGTATGGCCATGAATTGCTTTCCCGTCCTCTGGGCTTTGTTCTAGGTTGGATGTGGATCTTTGGAAATATCGTCATGGGCGCAACTGCCAGCCTTGGGTTCGGCTATTATCTTTCATCAGTCTTTAGCATAATACACTTTAAAATTGGAGCTTTGATAGTAGTGTTCATAGTTGTTCTTCTCAACATAACGGGAATAAAGCAAGCAGCCATTGTAAACAACCTGATAGTGACTATGAAGATAGGAGTACTTCTGCTTTTTATACTTATAGGATTACCTAAGATGCGGTTTTCCAATTTTGAAGATTTTCTTCCTAATGGTATTCTACCGGTTTTTCAAGCAGCAGGACTCTTCTATTTTGCTTACATAGGTTTTCCAAGAATAAGCACGATGGCTGAAGAAGTCAAAGACCCTGAAAGAAACATACCGCTTGCAATAATGCTCTCCCTCTCCATTTCCACTATTATTTACTTATTGACTTCCATAACTGCATTAGGATTAATGGGATACGAAGCCCTTGGCAGCTCAACTACGCCTATCGGGGACGCTGCTAAATCACTAGGTTTAAGCTACGTAGTTGAAATAGGTGCACTTCTCGCAATATTCAGCGTTGTGTTAACATCAATCATGGGGCAGTCAAGAGTATTTTTCGCAATGGCAAGAAACGAAGAAATCCCTCCAATTCTTTCAAAGGTTCATGAAAAGTTGGAAACTCCCGTGTATTCTATTCTCCTATCCGGAACCATAATGGCAACACTCGTTTTGACTATCGATATATCCAGCTTAGCTTCACTGGGAAGCCTTTGCATACTTTTCACGCATATCTTTGTAAATTGCTCGGCTTTGAAATTATATAATTCTACAGGAAGAAGAAAATCATACTTCCAACCTTTTTCCAGTATTCTCGGATTATTAACTAGCATTGTTTTGACACTTAGCTTGGGAATAAGCATAATAGCATGGGGGATTTTTGTATGCAATATAGGATTTCTGTGGTACTTTACTTATAAGAAACTACGTAAAAAGGAGTCAAAACCTCGGGAACTCTAATCTGCCAATATGTTCTAGAATCCACCTTACTAGTTCTTCGTATGCCTTATTACCATTACTCGTCAAACAGACGGATCTTCAGAATCCACTTCTACAAGGTCTTTTTCTATCATCCTTTAAATACTTTGAAAAAAATACTTAGGGAAAACAGCAAGACGAGCCTTGCAACAGCCTCTGGTTTAACATATGATAAGTAATGATTCTCGCAACTACGTAAAGATCAGGCTTCAAACCTTATTCCCTTGACCCATTGGAAAAGAGTTTACAATACGGTTCTTTAGAATCTTGATTCCTGAAACCAACTATTTCTAATGCCCTAAAGTTTATTATAGGAAGCTTCTAATCATTTTTGAATGAAAACATTCCGTTTATTGGTATCGCTTGAGGAAGCCCTTCAGCTAATTTATAACAGGATAAGACAGGTTGAAGCTGTTGAAGAAGTCGATTTAGATGAAGCAGTGAGACGGGTTTCTGCAGAAAGTGTAAAAGCATCTTTCAACGTGCCTCTTTTTGATAGGTCTGCAATGGATGGTTATTGTGTAAGAGCTGAAGATGTTTATAGTGCTAATCAATTTAATCCGGTTAGATTGAAAGTTATTGGAAGCGTTGGAGTAGACGAAGAACCAAAGATAACCATTAGATCCGGAGAATGCGTGCAAGTGGCTACTGGAAGCATAATCCCAGAAGGTGGTAATGCTGTGGTAATGTATGAGCATACGGAACGCGTTGAAGATGAAATACTCGTGTATAAGCCCGTATATCCCGGTGAGAATATTTCTAAAAAGGGTTCAGACATACCTGAGGGAAAAGAGGTTGTAAAAGACGGGGATTACCTCAACGCTTCTAAAATAGGCGTCCTAGCAGCATTGGGAATATGTAGAGTTAAGGTCTATAAGAAGCCTAGTGTTCTAATAATTCCAACTGGAAACGAGCTTGCTAAAGTAGGGGAAAGAAAATCTCCCACGCAGGTTTACGACATAAACTCCCACACTCTTGCCGCAATAGTAAAGGAGAACGGTGGAATACCCGTTATACACGATATTGTCCCAGATGATGAGAGAGAAATAGAGAAAGCTCTAGAAAAAGGTTCTGAAAAAGACTTGATTGTAATAACTGGAGGAAGCTCTATAGGTACTAGAGACATCATTTACGATGTTTTAAACAAGAGAGGTGAGGTCCTTTTCCATGGTGTTCAAGTAAAGCCGGGTAAGCCAACCATAGGAGCAGTATTTAATGGGAAAATTGTTCTAGCAATGCCTGGGCACCCTACTTCATGTTTAAGCAATGCATACTTGTTTCTTAGACCTGTTTTAAGAAAATTGGCCAGACTTCCAGAAATAAACCCAAGAGTTATCAGAGCCAGACTGTGCAGAAGAGTGGTTGCTACACTTGGAAGAAGGTTTTTTCTCACGGTTAAGCTGAGGAATGGAGAAGTAGACCCTGTTTTTAAAGAGTCCTCAGCTATAACGAGCATGGCTGAGGCAGACGGGTATGTTGTAATACCTGAGAACGTCGATACTATTGAAAAAGGAGACTGGGTGGATGTTTACTTATTTGAATAAGTGAAGAGGTTAAGCGTCAAGTTTATATTCTCAATAAACAGGAGAAACTAAATGATTAGGAAGAAAGAGGGAACGCTTTTAGTGACAGTAACAACAATTATTCTAACTATGGCGATTTCTGTAAGGGTTAATGCTCAGGAAGAAGTGAAGGTTAACTGGGTTGTTGAAAACAATCCTAGTTTCTTTAACGATATTCCGTTCTCCGTCTGCGAGAAAGATGCTTACATATACGTGGTTGGCTTCGACTATTCCATAGAAGCAGGCGTATTTCAACCCCGTATTGAAAAGAGGCTTAAAAACGATGGTTCGCTAATTAAGAATTGGACATATAGGCCTTCGAGTTATGGAGGTCTGTTGTATGATTGCATAATCGTCGGAGAAGAACTCTATGCAGTCGGTGCATCCTACTCGCTTATCGGCAGTAATTGGATGCTCTTAGTTCTCGACCTCGACTTTAACTTGCTTAATTATTTTAATTTCACAGGAATATCTGGAGCAGCAACCTCAATAATTTCGGATCAGGATTTTCTCTATATTGCCGGCTTAGTTGTAAACGAGACTGAATCGAAAATTCGAGTTGAAAAAATCAGGCTTACCGATCTAAGTGTATCTAAAGAATATGTTTCAGACTTGCCTGGGTTCCAAGAAGCATATAGTATAGAGATAAATCCGGTTAGTGGCCAGATATGGGTCGTTGGCACTACCGACTTTGAAAAATGGAGGATTGAAATGCTGGATAAGGATTTGTCACGGATTAAGACTGTAGAGAAAGAGATAGGAGCTTCAGCATTTTCAATAGGATTCGATGATGAAGGCTTCTCCTATGTAGTCGGTGAAGGAGGAATCATCAAACTAGATAGAAATGGAGAGGAGATTAAAAACTACGCCAAAGAAGGGTTTTTTACAAAAACACGGTTCTTAGGTAACCGTCTATATGTAGCCGGTATGGAAAATGTCGAAAATCGTGTCAGACAAACCCTATATGTTTTTGACAATGAGCTAAGCTTGCTTAACAAAACTATTGTAAGCAGAGGAATAAATGCAGATGCAATATTCCTAACAGGAAGAATGATATCTGACAAAGAGAACTTATATATCTCAGGCCTCGCTTACTTAGGATATGGTGATTACGAATGGATTATTTGCTCGATTAAGACAAGCAGCGTCCCAAGATATCTGGAAAACCGGTATTTAATAGCAATACTCATAATTGTAATGTTCATTATTCTAGTAGCATACTTCATTTTTAGAGTTAAGAAAACAAGGTTCCAACGGCCAGTTGAGACTCAGCAACATTCAAATGCTGGGGAAGAACAATAACCTTCCGAGACTGTTGAACATGCTGAAAAACAAGTGGAAAATTAAGGCTAATATTCAACGAGGATTTCTCTTCCCTCTTCAGCAGATTTCCTGACTGAAAGAACAAGGTTTAGGCTTTTAACTCCCTCTTCTATGGGAGCTCTTGTAGGATCATTATTTTTCACAGTATTGAGAAAATCCAGTGTTACCGCTTCATGAAGATTCTGGAGGAGGATACTGTTAGGCTTTCTCCCCCTCCCCTATCTGTTCTTGTGAAAACAGCATTGTTAGCATCAGTGAAGTATGCAGTCAGACTATCCGTTACTGCTTCGAACTCGTATAACCAGCGGTCAGGTATCGCAAAGTTTGTAGCAGATATAGACCCTAAGCAACCATCCTTAAATTTAATTAGGGCGATACTAACATCCTCAGAAGTGTATCCTTCTACATTCTTATGAAAAAGGTTATCCATTACACAATATACGCTCTTAGGTTCTCCAATTAAGAACCTTGAAAGGTCGTAAAGGTGTATAATTTGCTCAACAACTTGTCCCCCGCTTTTAGACTTGTCTCTCCACCATGGAGAATGAAGAGAATTACAATAGTACTTGGCTAGAAAAAGACCTGCTTGCCCAGCCTCCCCATTGTTCATCAATCTCAAAAAATTCTACAGCTGTTCCAAACCTTAGTTGGAAGCCGACTTGTGTCTTCACGTTATACTTCTCAACTGCAGCAACCATACTTTTGGCTTTTTCCATATTTAACGCTATCGGTTTTTCTAAAGATGTGAATTCCCTTTTCAGCAGCAAGCTCTACTTCATTACTGTGCGCAAAGGGAGGTAGGCAAATATAGACGATGTCAAGCTCTTCTTTTTCAAACATTTCTTCAAAGTTACTATAAACCTTACCCCCTCTCCTGCATACCTAGAATTAAAAAGCCTTGCTTTTTCCTCAACCACATCGCAAAATGAAACTAGTTGAATCTCCTTGATTCGGGAGAGAACTTGCATATGGGTTTCTGCAATACCTCCGCAGCCTATAAAACCTACTTTAAGAACCATGAGCACATTTTTCCAATCGGAAGTAATAAACCTAACGACTATTACTTATACCAATCCAGACTATTCTCTATATAATTGATTAAATGGTTGAAGAAGTTTTTAACATCGTTTTCCATACTAGTCTTAGAAATCAATCTCTTAGCTTCCTCGGCATACGTTTTTAAATCTCTTTTAGCATTATCCAACCCACCTGAAAGCCTAACGATTTTCCTAATCTTTTCTATATCCTCCGGACTAAGTCTATTCATGTTTTTCAGGTTTTTAAGCGTTCTCACTTCCGGTTCCTGCGCTTCAAGAGTGTAAACAATATGAAGCGGTTTCTTGCCAAGAATTACATCTCTACATGGAGGCCTCCCATACTGTTCTTCGGAAGCAAAAGTATCTATTATGTCGTCTTGAATATCGAAAGCATACCCTATTCTCACCGCAGCTTCTTTCAGCAATTCTAAATCTTCTCTAGGGGCTTCTCCAAGTATTCCTCCCATCAACATTGTGACTTTAAAAAGTGAAGCAGCCCTCTTAGAAGCCATAATACGCCATTCCTCTACATTAACATCCTTGTATTCGAAAAGCAAGTCTAGAATCTGGCTTTCATTAACCTCCCTATAACCCTCTGATAAAAGCCGCACAGCATCGTTAACCTTATTCCTTGGGAAACCGGAGTCCATTATGGTTTGAACAGCCAGAGAGTAGGCAATATCCCCTAGGAAAATAGCAACCCCCTCTCCAAGCCTCTTGTCAAATCCTTCTGCAAAAACCCTATGAATCGTTTTTCCTCCCCTTCTCATCTCCTCCATATCCACAAGGTCGTCATGAATTAAAATACTCTGACGATAAAGCTCTATTCCACTACACACGGAGAGTATTCTTTCATCTATTACTCCAGCATATCCCTTATATGTTAAAAGAGTACTGCATGAAGCGAGACGCTTTCCCTTTCTAAAAGAAAACTCCCTCAGGCTAGAATATGCTTTGCTTATAAACGGATGGTATTTGTCGGCATAGTTGATAACATTATTGAAGACTTCCTCCAGTTTCTTCTCAATTAGCAAACCGTATTCATCAATAATACTCTCCCAATTCATACCATAACAATTAATTATGTATTCATAAATCTTTTAGAAAATTCTACTGTCTTTTCATCGGTAATTGTATAAGTGTGCATGGAGCAAGTTAAATCAATGGTTAGAAATTCCTAAAGGATTTTAAGCGAAATCAGGGTCTAATAGGTTCACTAAAAATAACTCCAGAGAACGGAATAAGAAATATCCATGATGAGTTACTTTTATGCAGCTTAGAGAAATGGGTTTAAATATGAGTTTTTGCATTGCATTGTCTGGTTAAAATGGAGAATATGAAATTGATGAAATAATGCCGTTGACTTCTAAACATTTGTCCAAAAATGACTTAAAATTTTGTTATTTTTTTCAATAACTGGCGCTCTTAGAAAAACAATGTTAATAAAGTTTATATACTGATCTTTACAGCCGCACTTCGAAAATGACACAAGAGAAAGAGGGGATTTCAAAAGTAATGCAGAAAATAGTTGAAGAGGGAGTTAAATTCATAGACCTACAATTCACAGACGTCCCCGGACGTTTACAGCACATTACACTACCAGCAATAAGGTTTAAGAGCAGTTATTTCATAGAGGGCGTTCCCAAACTCGACGGCTCCTCCATTAGAGGATTCGTAGAAATTTTCGAATCAGACCTCGTTTTAAAACCAGACTCTTCTACTTTTGCCATAATTCCTTGGTCGAGCCCCGAGAATAGGGCTGCAAGGCTTCTATGCGACGTCTATAAGGGATACGGTGGTGGAAGGCTTTTAAAAGACCCGAGGTATGTTGCTCAAAAAGCTGAAGAATATGCGTTGGAAGAAGGATTCCATTCCTATTGGGGGCCTGAATTAGAGTTTTTTGTTTTCAGGAAAGTTACTTGGGACGTTTTAAACCCCTACAGAGGCCAGTCCTATAGCATAGAGTCTCCGGAAGCAGCATGGTCTTCTGGAGAAGGATATCCGATCAGGTTTAAAGAAGGCTATTTCCCGGTTCCACCGCACGATACTTTAATGGAGTACCGTTCTACAATCACAAGGATAATGGAGGATTATTTTGGAGTAGCGTGTGAAGCTCATCATCATGAAGTTGCTACAGCAGGCCAGTGTGAAATAGACATCGTTAAAGATAAGCTTGTTAAAACGGCTGATAGTATTATGACCTTGAAGTATGTTATTAAGAACACTGCTATTCAGCAGGGAATGGTTGCAACGATGATGCCGAAGCCAATATTTGGAGACAATGCGAGCGGAATGCACGTGCATGTAAGCCTCTGGGGGGCGAACCCGTCTTCGGCAAGGCTTAAAGAGGAAAAGCTTGTGAACCTATTTTACGATGCTGAAGACGAATATGCAGAGCTAAGCCAGCTCGGAAGATACTTCGTGGGAGGCCTGCTTGAGCACAGTAGAGCGCTCACTGCAATAACGAACCCTACTACGAACTCTTACAGGAGGCTTATACCGGGATATGAGGCACCGGTATTCGTAGCTTGGAGTAGGAGCAACAGGTCTGCGAACATTAGAATCCCGGTCTACCAGAAGGGAGCCGCTAGTGCTGAAAGCAAGAGGGTAGAATATAGAACTCCAGACCCATCTTGCAACCCTTACCTTTGCTTCGCTGCGATAATGAGCGCAGGATTAGACGGTATAAAGAAGAAAATCGATCCTGGAGACCCCATTGACGAAAACATTTACCATTTAACCATTGAAAGAAGAAAGCAACTAGGCATAAAGGAGCTTCCGGGAAGCCTTAAAGAGGCTGTTGAATGTTTGAAGAGCGACAGCGAGTTTCTGAAGCCAGTTTTCTCAAGCGAGCTTTTAGATAGCATTATAGAAAATGCTTTAAACGAATACTTGCAGGTTTCTGCAAGACCGCATCCCTATGAATTTTACTTATACTTCGACATCTAGAAGTTTTCTTTGACATCGTATAAAAAATTTAAATAGCGCTTCCCAGCCTGTTTATGGCGTGAAGATATACGATAAAGAGGCTTTCGAGTGGAGGAGGAAGCATAGGGCTGAGATAGAGGCCCAGGCCTCAGCCTTCTTGGATAAGGCTTATCGCAGGTCTAGGAGCCTCAAGTCTAGGGAGGCTAAGCTCACAGCATTATGCGTTTTCTGCGGCTTCCTGAGGAAGCTTCCACAGGAGGCCATTAGCGAGATAAAATCCAACAGGGCTGACCCCTATGAGATGCTGGATGGCTTCGTCACGTACTTGACTAAGATAGGCGTTGCTCCGCACAGCATCAAGGATTACGTTTCGGGCGTGAAGAAGTGGCTTCTGTTTAATGAGATTAACGTTGAGAGCGCTAAGCTTAGTGAAAGGGTTGAATTACCTAGGCAGTATGCCATAACGAGGGATGCTGCGCCAACTAGGGAGGAGCTTAGAAGGATCGTGATGAGCACAAACCTGAGGGGTAAGGCTCTGATCCTCGTGCTCGCCTCAAGCGGTATGAGGATTGGTGAAGCGTTAAGCCTGAGGGTTAAGGATATTGATTTCAACAAGCACCCTGTAACGATACACATAAGGGCTGAAGTAGCTAAGGACAGGCAAGCAAGGTTTTGCTTCATAAGCGACGAGGCTGCAGGCGTTTTAAAAGCCTATCTTGCTGAGAGGATTAACGAGCCTGAGAGCCATGTTTTCCAGGGGAGGCATCAAGGCGTTAAGCCTGATGGAACGAAGTACCTGAGGGGTAAATGGAGGAATGAGCCGATGACTTATTGGAACGCAGACTTCATATTCACAAACGCTTTAAGGAAGGCAGGCCTCTACAAGAAGGATGAACACGGTAGGGATATCCTGCATATTCACTCTCTCAGAAAATTCTTCTTCACTCAACTGCTTCCAGTCTTGGGGAGAGAAGTTGTGGAGGCTTTGATGGGGCATAGGCAGTTCCTCGACTCAGCGTACAGGAGGTTCACGCTCGAGCAGCTTGGAGAATACTATTTGAAGGGAATGAGGAATTTAACCATCTTAGGCGAGCAGGTTGGAGAAGAAAGGGTTAGGGAGGAGTTTAGGAGGCAGTTATTGCTGGTGGCAGGGTTTAAGCCTGAAGAAATAAACAAGATGGACATTTTAAGCATCGGGGACGAGGAGTTTCAGGAGATGGTTAGGAGGAGGCTGCTGGGAAACATGGTTAAAAACGGTGCGACCCAAAGGGTTGTCGACGTGAACGAGCTGGAGAGCTTCCTAGCCCAAGGGTGGGAGTTCGTGGCGGCGCTGCCGAACAACAAGGCCATAATAAGGGTTTCGGCCTAACTATGGTAAAGCTTAAATCGATTTCCAATCAGTAAAATAATCATTGATAGCATGGCTTTGGGCTTGCAAGGCTTAGGCAAAGAGCTTTATCCAAAGACAACTCTTGAGCTTGGAGCTGAGAAGGAAATAGCTGATGCCTATGCTAAGGCTTTTGCTCTCTCTGTTTTGAATGATGTTAAGGTTGAGGAAAGAGAAGGTTTCTTGAGGAGAAAAAAGGTTGAGGTTGAGAATTACGAAGATATTGTTGAAAGGCTGGAAAGCTACGCTAGGCAGTATAGCCAAGCGATTACTCCTTTTCAGCTCTACAATGCTTTGAAGGATTTGGAGAAAGAAGCTGAAGGAGAGCTGAAGGAGAAGATAAGAGCTTTGAGGAAAGAAGTTGACAGAAGAGAAGGGATAAGTAGAAAGAAAGCTGTTGGAGCTGCTTTGGCTGCCATTATGCTAGGTACAACTGCCTCCGCTTTGTATTATCAGTTCGTTTTTAAGCCTGAGCAAGAGAAGAAGCCTTACAAGCAGGCTGGCCTTACTGATGAAGAGGCTAATAATTTTATCAATAAATATCCTAACCAGAATGGCAATTCAACCTGGGTCAGCTTTGCTAAATATTGGGCTAAGAATTCAAGCTTAGCAGATTTAGCTTTTCAAAATTTTAAGGATTTGAATAAAACTTTAAGCTACTTGAGCTTTTCAAACAATCAGCAATTCTTAGCTAAAGCCTTGAATGAGCTTGGAAGTAGCTCTTACGATTTCGTTAAGTGTGTTAAGGATGGTAAGCTGAATGAAGATTTGGCCTTACAGATGTTTGATTCAAACTTCTTCAAGGATTTGGCTAGAAGGGATTTGGAGATTGCTAAAAGCGTTGTTAAAGTTGCAAGCTTGAATAGCTCGTCTATACCTAAGAACTTAGCTTACCAAGTCTTAGACCAAATTGAAAGGGATAATAGGGTTGAAGATAAGCTCAACGTTGCGAGAAATGCTTTCAGCTTGTTAAATGAGCTTAATATTCATGATTTGAAGAATAAAGGTAGCGTTTACATACCTGGAAATTATTCTTTAGCTTTAGCTCAAGGCTTGCCTAAGCACTCTGGTAGCGAGATAAAAAGATTGTTTAATGCGAGCGAGAATTGCAGCGACATAGTTGACTTCGAGCCGATAATAATTAAAGATGTGACTGGGCAAACGATAAAAATCGAGAGCAAGAATTTAGCTAGAGACTATTGGCTTATAGCAGAGCTTTTGAAGAACAGGCCTGAAATAGCTTCGCAGCATGAGAAATTTGAGTGGATAAATCGCATGGTTCAGCAAATAGCTTGGAACATTTTTGAAGATAGGTATGGACCGAGCTTTTACGATGAAAAGGGCTATAGGCCAGATGATGGAGAAGTTTGGAAAGTGATTTTGGGATTTCACGATTACATGGATTCCCTGCCATCTAAGCTTCAGAGAGATAACATCCCTATAGCCTTCCCATACTGGGACTCTGAGCTGTTAAGGCAAGCTATAGGTGACAAAGCGAACAGGACAATAGCTTTATTTTATTTAGCCAACTTGCCCGCTATGAGTGTAGATAAAGCTAAGAGCGCTGAGCTCGATAGGCTAATTGAAGAAGGAAAGATATCAAGCAAGGATTACTGGAAGCTCTTCGAAGAGAAAGTAGTAGTAAAAGGGATTGAAGGGATGAAGAAGTTTATAGAGCAGATGCCGGGAGAATATGAAGAGATAGCTAACGGATTCAAAGATGCTAACCAAAAGGAAAATGCACTAATGTGGTTCACTGGCTGGTTAGCAGATAGGGGAAATCATGGCCTAGCCAACACAGTCAGTCAATTCATTGGTGTTAAATATCCGGAAGGTATTCAGCCACCAACCATGGACGAAATGAAAAGGATAATTGAAGACACAAACGTTCATGGCATAACACAAGCTCTCAAAAAATATTGGAATCCTTGGGACTTCATCAAGTTCATATACGGCTATGAAAGCCTTGTATGTGGTAGGTGGGGAGGAGAATGGGGGATGTATACACATGGTTTAACAACAGCTTACAAAGCATTTGGAATACCGTTTATATGGATTGGTATGAACCATGATCCCTATCTCGTTAATCAAGGCGCACCCGCAGGAGAATGGGCCGTACCAATACCAGATGCTATTTTAACACAGCTTAAATCAGCGTTCTCTTCTCAAAGGATAGTAAATAGTTATGGTAATGGTATTGGTTTGATGTCTTGCATAGACGGATTGGTTAAAGATAGTAATGGAGTGGAGTGGTTAGGAATAGCGATCAGGGAGCATAATACAGTACCAGATATTGTTTATCTTTGGAAAAAGTGAGAGAAGAAATTCAAGACTAATTCAAAAACACTTTGGCTTGAAGTTCTCTGTGTTTCGTCTTTAACATTCCATCCTGGCGGGTCGCAAAGATATTTTGGATTTGGCGAATAAATGCCTCTACCAACACATTTATATAGGTTTGCTGGGTTTGGATCTATAGTAGTAGAATTTACACAGCAAGCTCCGTCCACACAATCTTTTTTAGTATCTGCACAAGGTGGCCATTTACAAGTGTAATCATAAGGTCCACCTATGCATCCACTTCCTTGAGGGGGAGGACTACAACATTTTCCAACCACAAGGTTATCAGTCCCGCCAGGAGGACAGTCTGAATCAGTTAAGCATTCAACACATCTTCCATCATAACAGCAGCCTGCTTGCCCGTTTTTGCAATAGCAAGCACCAAGTGAAGTTTTCAAATCTGCTCCTGAGATGTAATACTCTAGAAGTGTAGATGCTCCCAAGCAGTAATCTGTCTTCTCCTCCTCACATCTTTGCGTGGTTGTGTTGAAGCCTCTTGCTGTTCCTTTAACATTGTAATTTATCCCGCCATCAGAATCGCTTGCCTCGCAGCACGAGCAATCAAAAGTGCATCTCCCATTGTTTCCACAAGTATAGCCAGGCCATTTTTCATCGCAACTAGCATCAGCACCGCAAGCCTGCTCGCATGCACCATCTCCAGCTTTACTGTTTGGGCATAGGTCTGCAACTCCTTGCGTTGTGCTTTCTCTCCTATTCACAGTGCAACCTCCTGTTTCTCCTTCTCCACTAGTTATTAGGCAATAGCCATCATCAGCCAAATGCAATGTTAAGACTCCAGCGCGAGCAGTTTAAGCCAAACGCTCATCTTAGCTAGAAACTCCTCTACGCTAATCTCATCCTTCTCGCTCAATATTAACGCCTTCAGCTTAGAGTCCTCCGGTAGGGATTTCAAAGCAAAATCCTTCAGCCTCCTCATGTCAAGCTTATTGGCTTTCGGAATAGCTTTTGTTATCTCAAGCCCTTTCGACTCTTCCAGCGTCGCTTTTAGAGCCTCCTCCAAAAGCTTCTGAAGCCGGCTCATTCCTTAATCCCTGTTAAAACCATCCTCCTTTTCTCAACCCTTTCCACAACAAGGAGGGTAAAATGGGCTGAGAACCTCAACGCTTCCTCCAAATTCTTAAGCCCATATTTTTCAGCCAACTGCATAAGCTTCTTCTCCGTTTGCTCTGAAAGCCTAACCCTTACCTCCCTCATTTATCACACCTCTGCCTTGCCCTCATCTTCATATTCAGCGTCCACTTCGCCCTCAAGCGTAGAATCAATTTCAACAGATTCTATGTCTGTTTCCTCCAGAGCCTGCTCGACCAAGCCCTCTATTTCCGTATTGCTCATCTCCAGAGCTTGGTCAGCAAGTTCCTCGGCTTTAACCTCGGTTTGCTCTAGACTTTCATTGAACAGCTCACCCTCAAGTCGACTTAAGATTTCCTCAGCCTCCTCTTGGCTTAGCTCCTCCACATTTGACACATATTCCTCAACAGGTTGCTCATTCAGCCTCTCTGATAGGTTTGTTTCCTCATTGGAGTTTTCCACCTCCTTTTTATACTCATCCTCAAGCCTGTTGATCTCAGTATGTTGAATCCTTAGCAGCTCTTCATATGCAGCCTTGCCCTCCTGGCTATCTATGCCTTTCTCCCCAATTATTTCAAGCAATCTATCCTGAGGATCCTGCTCAAACTCAATGCTTTCTTCTTTCAGATTTTCCTTACTTTTCTCCTCCTCTTTTTTCTCAGCCTGAGGCTCCTTCAACCCTTCGCTTAAGGCCCTCCAGCTCATGAAGTCAACATACCTCTCATACATCCTGTTCATAATTTCCCTTCTAAACTCCTCGCTCCAATGTTCGGGAAAGGTTGGGGGATAACGCTCGAAAAACTCCTCCCTGCTGAGCACCTTTTGCCCTATCTCAAGCTTACCCTCATTACCCTTAGAGTAACTTGGCTCTGGGCTATATGACGCCTGCTCAGGCTCAACCTCATACCCACGCCTCAAATAGGGCGATCTATATCTACCAGGCCTAAGCCTGTAGGGGCTGTATCTTAAACTCTTGTATGGATTGTGATGCTTATACTTCGAACCATACCTACCCCTATACTTGACCAACTTCCTCCTCACCAGGCTTTTCTCCAGCTTTCCTCCAAGAAGAGCTTGAAACCTGTTTTCTCCTCATAACCGGCTTTTCTTCGAGGAGATTTGCCTCGTTGTAAAGTAGCTTCGCATATTGGCCTAGTGTGTAAACCTTAACCCTTGGCTTCCAAGGGCTTATTTCCGACATAGCAATCTCAAGGGAGCCGAGGTCTCTAACAACTATTACAAGCTCATCCAGTTCCCCCAATTCTTCAAACTTCTCTCCAGCCCTTATTCCCTTAAGCTGTACTTCAACCCCTATTTTCCTACCGTTTTTAAGGAGAAGCAGGTCAACCCTTTTCCCGTTCACGAGTTTTTCAATTTGAACCTGGTAGCCTGCCCTGATGGCGAGGTTCCTTAGGAACACTATGTGGAGCCTATGCTCGAAGCCTCCTCCTGAGTGCGTAATGTAGCTCCAGAAGCGCGTATCATATCCACGTCTTCGAAGCAGCGAGAGAGCGAAGGACGTTGGAATCAAATACTTGACGGGCCTATAATTTCCGAGCACAACTTCGCTTTCCTTAAGCAGCTCTTTCCCCAATAACTCGGCTTTAGCCTGCTCTAGTCTTCTCCATGAGAGCTTAAGCTCTTTATTTCTTGTTGAAAGCTGCCTGAAAGGATGCTGATTCACGTCAAGCAGCAAGCTCCAAGCATCCTCAGAAATCTCAAATATTTCCCTCTCTTGCAGGTACTGCTTCTTCTGAAGAGATTGTCCGAAAATCGATTCAAGCCTTTCCTCAACCTCTTCATCGCTCACGTCTTTATCAGCCTGAAACGGTGAGCTTTCCATCAAGAAAGGCTCTGTGTATATGTCTGACATTCTAACTATCCACTGACCACGCTTCAGCTTATGAATGCACTCTTTAGTCTCTTCATCAAGACCCATAGCATTAGAAACAGCCTCTATATCGTTTCCGTTTGAAAGGTTCCCAACTATCTTAACAAGAGTGTTAGCGTGAACAGCCTCCATCATGAAGCTTGGTGTTTGTGAGGTTAGTATTAGAGAAGTACCGAAGTCTCTGAACTGAGTTGGGAAAATGGATATCATAGGAATACCCATCTCCTGTGCTGTTTCACGATACTCCTTGCTCCTGTCGAAAATCCTGTGAGCCTCATCAATTATAATCACATGTCTCAATCTCTCTCCTCTTTGAGCATTGTAAAGCCTGTAGAAATATATCCAGGAGAGCAGGACTTCTATAAGCCAGTTTGCTTCAGCAGGCCTTAAGCCAGAGAGCTCCACCACAACAGGAAGCTCAAGAAGCTTCTCGATCCGAATACCCTCCTCAACAGAAAAGTTCTCCCTGAATATGGAGACAATTGCCCTAACTCTATTCTCAACAACATCGTGATACTCCGACCTCCTCCTTGTTGTTTCTTCAGTGTTGACAATTGAGTTGAAAAGGTCTCGTATCGTAGGCTTCTCTTTCTCTCTAAGCCTTTCAAGATGCTCAAGCATGTAGTTCGAGCTTGCGACAAACCAGCCGAAGGAGTAAGCACATATTTGAGAGAAGTTCGCCCACCATTCTTCCCTACTCATTCCAGGAGGAGCTCTAAGAGGATTCCACGCAAACCTTTTCCAAGGAATCACAACAAGCTTCTCACTTTTCCTTAACAAAGCCCTTCCATCATTCTTCAAGTCGAAGAGGATGAACGGAATATTTTTCTCAATAAGCTGCGAGATCAAATTATAAAGCAGAGTTGACTTGCCGTGACCTGTTTGAGCATAGATGGCAACATGCCTCACAAGCTCAGATTCATCAAGCTTGAATTCTCCAACTGCTTTATCACCCAACATGATCTCACCTATAGCGATTCCGTTGAACTCCTGCTCTAGAGGAGCGGGTAGCACAGGCCTCTCAGAGTAAACAAGGCTTGGAAGACCAAGCTCGATTAAAGACTCAAGCTCCTCTCTGACTTCTTTCCTCTCCTGACCCTCTGAAAGGAAGAAAATGTTCAGCAAGCCTTCGAGAGCGCTCTTGCTTAAAACACCTGTTTTCCCAGCAAGCTGCTTCAGCTCTTCCACCCACTCCATCTCCTCACTCATCTTCAATCCCTCGACAAAATCTTGGCAGCAGCTATGCCAAGGAAGAAGATAAGAAGGCCTATGAATGCTAGCTTCAACTCAACCTCAACACCGTATGCTGACAAAAGCTTCAGTATCCAGGCTGAGGAAGCTAAGCCGAAGATCGAAAGCCCGAGCAGTATTATTAGCGTTAAAACCGAGCTTAAGCTTCTACCCATTTTCAAACCCCCAGCCAAGCTTATCTTTAAGCATTCTCACATCAGCCTCGCCCTCAAACACCTTAGTATAAGCAGATATTGCCTCAAGCCCTTTATCAGCCACGTAAATTCGGGAAAATATTGAAAGGCCCTTCTCACCAATAAGCTCAAGGCTCTGAAGCTCCTCTAAGCATTCTTCAACATCCTCCCTCTTCACCTGAACGATTTGCGATATTTCTCTTAAGCTCTCCATCCCATTAGCAAGAGCGAGCAAAACCTTGAAGCTTCTCTTGCTCAAAGGCAACTGCTGCTTCAAGCAGTCCAAGCAAACCTTTTGCCCTGAAAAGTGAATTGCGCAATTCGAGCAAAGCTTCTTCCCGCAATTCTTACATATTGAAAATCTTTCGGCCAAGGCTTCGCCACACACATCGCAAACCGGTATACGAATAACCTTCTCTATTCCCCCTGAGCGGTTGGTTGAAAAGCTTCTTCCCCCTAAGCTTCCTTGAAAATCAGGAATCTTCCTCTCCTCCATTATCAAGCTTGAATTCTGGTTCAGCCTATTCTCAAGCTCGGTAAGCCTGCTGTTAAACCTAGAAAGACTCTGGCTTATTTCCCTTAACGTCCTGCGAATATCTTCTTCCCTTCTCATCTCAAAAACCTCCTCATAACAAATACTGCACATTCTACGCCTATGATTATCGGTAGAAGAAAAGGAGAGAGGAAGATTAGAGAGGGTATGAAGAGCAGGAGGAGCACGCTTCCCCCTTTAAAATCTCTGGTGAATTCTTCCACGGTTTCCCTGAAAGCATCAATACTCATTATCGCAACAGCTCCTATTATCCCGATGATAAGAGAAGCATAGGGGAAAGTGTTGTAAGCCCATAAGATCAGTAAAGCACTTATTGCAGCAGGCAGGATGAAAGAAGACAGAGCTGCTATTAACAAACCCTTAGAAAACCTTGGAGCAATTCTAGCAGGCTGGGCGGGAACTTGAATAGGCCTTACGCTACTCCTCCTTCTGCTTCTTCTACCCAAATAGTTTATTAGCTCTTCATCGGGACGCGTTTCTCGCTCATGAGACAATCCTGTCCTTCACCTCACGAAGAATGGAAAGAAGTGGGCAGACATGAACATCAAAACTATGAACAATAAGAAGAGCAGAAGGCTTCTAGGCATTCCAAGATCTTCTAAAAAGCTCTTTCTAGCATGAAAACTCCTGCGAACATTTCCGTCATAACCATTAACTGCTCTGCGGCGAGAAATATAATTTATCAATTCTTCATCTGAGTGCCTCTCATCCTTCCTCAACTTTTCCACCTCTCGACCGAAAGTACTTCTTCCTCGCTTTTTGTCTCAACTTTGTCATGCAGTTTTTCAGGGGAGCATGCTGGACAATTTGGGTTTACGTCTGCGTGAAGAACATCTATCTTACATTCCAAAGCATCGTAGCTTTGATATTCAACTATTGGCATCACTCCAGTTATCAGCTTGATTATCTCCCACAAAGCCATGCCAGCTATCACATCGTTCAGCGAAGCTATTGCTGGCGCAACGGGTATCTCAAGCTCATCTCCAAGCCCATATCTTTCAGCAAGCCTCTTCTTCCTCACGGGATCAATGGTTTCCCTGTCCAAATCAAGCTGTGTTACTGGATTAACGCACTCGTAGCATGGTGTTTTTCCAGGAACAACTACTTGAACCGAGCCTCCCATCGAGCTGAGCTTACCCTCCTTAGAGTCTATCCCGGCTGCTGGAAACACAGCAGGCTTTTTCAAACGCAAAGCAAGCCTGTTTCCGAATATTCTAGTGCTGAAGGTATCTGGGCCAACAACGAGCAGATCAGCCTGCTTATAGACTTCATCAGGCACTTCCTCAGCCCTAAGCGGGAAAGCTTCGACCTCAACGTCATCATAGTTAAACTCTATAAGGTTTTTAATCGACTCAGCCTTATTCCTTCCGCATAGGTTGGACGGTATAAATACTCTATTCCTATTATGCTCCTCCCATTTATCCGGGTCTATTAATATCAGCTTTCCTACTCCAAGGCTTGCAAGGTCAAAGGCTATCTTAGTGTTTCCTCCCCCAACTCCAATCATGGCTATTGTTGAAGAGGATATTAGCAGCTGACCCTCGATCCCAAAAGCCCTAACTTGCCTATCAAACCTTCTCAAGTCAACAACTTGATATGGAGTTAGCTTAATTCCGTCTTCGTATCTGTAGAAGAAGAACCTACCGGAATTGTATACTCCAGAGAGCTGGTACGGATATATTTGAATCACCTTCATGTGCGTATCGACATCTCCAGAACTGAGGGTATTCAGAGGATGACTATGCACGGTAGCAAGCTGGGTCTTACCCTCCTTCTCCAGCTTTGAAAACTTCTCGGCCACAAACTCAGGCTTAACGCTCACATGCCCAAAGCTCCTTGCATCGTAATCTTGATCTGAGGGGATTAAAATGTCGCTAACCAGAAGCTTTCCGTCTTTAGCTTTTCCGAAGAAAAAGACGACGCTTTCAAGCTCAGAAGCTCTTAAAGCTTTTTCAGCCTCCTCCATTAAATTTTTTGGAATCAAAATGCTGTTAATGCTTTGGTTTAAGCGTTGTCTAGGGAACTCCATTTTCACTCATTTAACCCCCTCAAGTAGTCGATGATCATCAGAACATAATCTACAAGAGTATTATTGCTGCTCCAGTTGACTTGGTGACAGAGCTTGACCCATCCTCTTTCAAGCATGTAATCTTCAGTAAGGCTTTCGGCTAAGTGATTGCTTCTATTACCATTAACGCGAAGCTCCCTGTCAACGTAAGTCTCAGGAGCTTGATAATCAGAGTTTATTTTTATCAGTAAAGGGGTGAAAGGCTTATTGAACTGCCTTGGCAGTGGAAAGCGCGGTATCAAGATATACTTGTAGGAATCTGAAAGCACGGCATCCGGAAAGGCTCGCCTTATCTCTTCGAATCCCAAAATCACTTTATCTTCCCTCATCTCTTTCACCAGTATTGGTACCTCGGGCGGACGGCAATCTCCTCTCCGTCCCTCACTTTATTGCCAATCCTCTCATTATCAGCAATTATCTGATTCCTTGCGTTCGTAAGAATTGAATCATTAGAAACGCCAAGGGCCTGCTTCACCTGAGCTCCTGTTATATTTTCGTCGAACGTTAAAACGCGATCATCTCCCGCCCTTTTTATCCTAATACTCCCCATCCATATCACCTCCTTCCCACATATGAGGGGTTGTTAGCCGGACCCCTCTCCCGGCTCGCCTTCCACTT
>JAFNIT010000011.1 GCA_017601345.1 Candidatus Brockarchaeota archaeon
TTTAAGATCCTTTACCACAAGGCCTTCACAACCCTCTGAAATAGCCTCCTCCATGAAAGCTTCTATTTGGTCAGGGTCGTGGGATATTATCTGCCTGACTAGCTTAACCCTCTCGTCCTCGATAATGATATTCTTCAAAGCCTCCCTCCTCTCCAGATAGGTTTTCTTAGTATAGTCGATGCCATCAGCGTAAAGCAGGTCGAAGAAGAAGAGGGCAACCGGATACTCTTTCATGGCCTCCTCGATACCGTATTTCCTTCTCCTATGCATGAGCTCTTGGAATGGAAGTAGCTCGCCGGTGTCAGGGTTTATTGCTACGCACTCCGCCTCCAAAACAGCCTCTCTGGCCCTGACGTTCCTCTTCACCATCTCTATGGCGTCAGGGTAATGATTCGTAATGTTCTCCAGCCTTCTGGAGAACAGGAGGACATTGCTATTGTTCTTGTGTATTTGAACACGTTCTCCGTCAAGCTTATATTCCGCAGCAACGTCGCCACCTATCTTCTCCAAAACCTCCTGCACTGTAGTCAAGCGCTCTGCCAGCATGGGCCTGATGGGCTTGCCCACAGTTATTTTGAAATCGTAAACTCCATCGAGCCCTTTTTCTGCAATTACTCTGGCAACGGCCCCGAGGTCGCTTGAAATATTGTAAGCACGCTCTATTACGGGTCTGTTAGACTTATCTCCAGTAAATGCCTGTGCGATAGCATCTAGAATAGTGTAATCAGCAATTCCGAGCCTAAGTCTCCCAGTGACTATTCTGACAGCATATTTCGCTTCTTTCGGAGACATGTCTATGAGTAAAGAGGAGAGTAGACTTGTCTTCTGCGTAACCGACCCTTTTCCACCTAGTTTCGCAAGCTTGTAAAGCTTTTCGTAAACATCAATTAGAGTGGGCTCCCTGCTCAAGAGCTTCTTCTGAACCTTCCTTTGCGCAAGCGTCTCGGCAACGCTGCCGAGGTCGCCGGCCTCCTTGTATAGTTTCTCTAGGGCCTCATCGTCTACTCCTGAAAAATCCGATAGGGCTCTTAAAACGAGTTTCTCAGCAACGCCGAATTCCAGCCCCTCATAATCGGGCCTGACCTTGCCCTGTAGCAAGTATACGAGTTTCTCAAGCTCGACGGGGTTAGCTTTCTTGAAAAGATCCACTAAGAGGCTTGTCATTTCCAGCCTTTTCGTAGTAGATTCTACTTGTTCCATGACTTCCGCTACTTCCCTGAAAAGCATAACCATAAGGAATAGTGTCCCCAGGAGGGTAAAAACGTTTCTGAAAGCCTTTTGGTTTAAGGAGAATAAGGGAATCACAAAGGGTTCTTCAAAAAGTGTTTTGCCTGGAGAAATTTATTCAGGAGCCCCATGAAGTCGATGGGCTCTCCCTCTCCAATCCCAGGGCATTTTTCATCGAAGAGGAAAACATATTCCTCCAGCCCGTATCCAACTATTTCAACATCTTCAGGGATCTCCTCTAAAAGGTTGTCCAAAATCTTTTTTTCAATGGGATAGAAAGGATATAATTGGCAAATTACCGGCTTGTACTCATGTATTATGCAAAGGCCATTTTTTAAGAAAGGGCAATATCCTTTTTCACCCATAAGAAGCATTTTTCCCTCTGGGGAAACATACGGTTTAAAAGAAGGGAAGATTTTCCTAATCCTCTCCAGATCCTCTTTATCTATTTCAGGATTCATATTACAGCATTTTTGTCCACAAAGCTTGCATTTAAACAGCATCCCTCTCCTAGCCACCGGCAAATCTACAGTAAGCATACTCATCAAGTCTGACTCTAACCCTTATGAATCTTTTTAACTCCTTCTTTTTTTAAAGAATTCTATGCATCAGAAAATCGCGAGAATCATATCCTATGCATTATCAAACCCTGTTACCGGAAGCATTGGAGGACTTGCTATGCTGATGAGAGAAAATACAACATTAAACGATATTTTTACAAACACGATTATGGTACTTTTCTTCTATAGCCTCCTACCTTTTGCAAGCGTATACTACCTTAGGCTGAGGGGGAAGACCGACATGTTCATGAGCGAGAGGACTAGGAGGCCCAAGCATTTCATTCCCGGATTACTGAGCTATGCAGTATCGATGTACCTCTTTAAATCAAAAAGTATGAATCTCCTAGCAATCACTTCAGCCTCTTATTTTTTCACATCCCTCATTCTCCTTATTCTCACTTTAAAGACGAAGGTTAGTGTTCATGTAGCCGGGTTAGCAACAATAGGAATACTGTTTTCCAATTATTACGGAATCCTGGGAATGATATTCTTAATGCTTCTGCCTGCGTTAGCATGGGCACGCGTCCATACTGGCGAGCATACTTATCGACAAACAGTATTAGGAGCTCTAGTAGGGCTTACAGTAACCGCTTTAACATTGACGCTGTCTAAGCCTTAAGCGAGTAAATTGCTTATTTTCGGGAATTTTTTTAACACTTCCCCCTGCGCCAGAAGTATCGGCGTAAACGACATTATATCTACCTTTCTGAGAACTGGAGAAAGTAATTCACCTACGTCAACTTCGTTTACAGCAGTCCCCATCGTCAGGGGATTCATAGAAGGAAGTACGATTATTTCGGTTCCATAATACTTACCGTAGAGGAAGCTCTTAAACCTGTGTTTAACACCTATGGAGTCTCTTATGGAGATTACTGGATGCTCATGCCCCATTAGAACGATAGTGCCTTCACCCGGTAGTCCATGATCCTTATCACCGTGTATAAGGAAATATTTCCCAATTCTAACAGGAGGGTCTTGAAATTCGACATTCAACCTTTTAAGCACGATTCTAACGAAATTATCGTGGTTTCCCCTTATTAGAATAGGTTCTGCACCCAGGCTACGCACATCGTTCACGAAGTCCTGTACCTGAGTCCACTCTTCAGGATTTATATCTCCGAATTCGTTCTTTATATCCCCAAGGATTATCATTCTTCTCGCAGGCCTGTAGCTAAACATATTCCTGAGCGATTTCACTATCGGCTCATAGGTGGGGAAGGGTATGTGAACTCCCTTCTCCTCCAACTCCCATTCTAAACCTAGATGAATATCTGCAACAACCATAGCGTCGAGGCTCTTAACATAGAGTGCTGGCTCAAACTCTACTATTTCGACATCCTCAGTTAGCTGCATGTATGGTTGCCAAAACCTCCCTATGTAGTCTTTCTAGTAATGCCCTCTTATCTTCCATGAGAACTACATCCGTGAAACTGGATAACAACAAAGAGTGGGCAATAGGCGACGCAACCCTGCTTGGCTTACAGACGAGCGGGGTTCTAACGTTACTTTCCAATTCTGATACGAATCTTAGAGCATTCTTAATATCCATAGCATCCTCAAGTATCTCCCTATATGTCTCCTTCATAACCGGAAAGTTCTTCAAATCCCTTATCGCCTTCAGAATGTGTTCAGAGTTTAGCTGGAGTTTTGAAACCATAACCTCATGACCCTTATAGTTTCTGAGTATCATGAAGCTCCTTACCGCGACATGTCTAAACCTGTGCTTCAACATCTCAGTCTTCTCTATAGAAGATTCTGCTAAGCTATAGAGGTTTGAAGAATTAACCGATTTAATAATCCTATCTGGGTCAACCCTGTATTTCGGTGGCAATATGAGGAGGAAACCGTTGTCTCCAACCGAGATTTGAACTGAGACGGATCCTAAGAGGTTTGAGGCTGCTACTGCGAAGGCCCTGGAGAGAACATCGTTAACTCTTCTCCCCACGAGGCTGTGGAAAATGATTATTTGTCTGTCAGACTCGTCAATATAGTTCTCCACTATAAGTGAGCCTTTTCTCAAATACGGGAGAACACCTATGTTGTTAAAGTATTCTGCTGTTACCCTTAAGTATTCGTAGAGGGCTGTGGCTGTCTCCCTATCTATCTTAAAGTAATCCATATAATGTCTAATCCTATCCTCCTTCTTACCGAAGAGTATTGTTTGGAGCTCTCTTATTCTGAATTCGTCTATCATATTGGCCAAGTCGTAGGAAAGCGGGAGCATCTCCGAGAACCATTGTGGCACTGTTGGTTTCTCTCCTTCAGCAGGCTCTACGATAAGCTTCATCAATCGGCTTTTAATACACCTGTAGGGCCTACCGCCAAGGAGGAAAATGTCTCCCGGTGAGAGTCTTTCGAAAAACTCTTCTTCAATGTTACCAACAGGCTTATTGTCTTTAGTGAAGACTTTAACCATGGCCATGTCGGGTATTGTCCCAGTGTTAGTCATGTATATGACTCTGACCAGGTTGCCCCTCCTGCCGAAGACACCGTCTTCCTCATCCAGCCATATCTTTCCGTAGACCTTATATCCTTCCAATTGTCTGTAATACCCGCTCAAATACCTTAGGACGATCGTGAAGTCATCTAGACTAAGGTTCCTGAAATTGTAAGACCTTTTAACAAGATTGTATGCCTCCTGAATACTCCATTTCTTCTCGATAGACATTCCCACTATGTGTTGAGCAAGAACATCAAGAGGATTCTCCGGAATATAGACTTCATCAAGCTTCCCGGCTTCGGCAGCCTTGGACATTACAAGCACTTCAACAAGATCATCTCTCTCCATGGGTATGAATACGCCTTTTGACACAGCTTCTAGCGAATGACCTGAACGGCCGACTCTTTGAATAGCTCTCGTAACCGATTTGGGAGATCCTATTTGAACAACGCAATCTATGTAACCAATGTCGATGCCAAGCTCTAGGGAAGTACTGGTTACCACAGCCTTGAGCCTACCTTTTTTCAACTTGTCTTCTACGTCAAGCCTGACTTCCCGGGAGAGGGAGGAATGATGGGCAGCATACTCGTCCTCGTTTAAAACGCTCTTAGGCCTGAGCTTCTTCAGATGGTATACGACTCTCTCCGTGCTGCTACGCGTATTCGTGAATATTAACGTTGTTCTGTTCCGCTTTATTATGTCGTTTATCAACTTGTACATTCTTCTACTGAGCTCTTCAGCAGGAGTATGCACGAGATCGTAATGGGGAGATACTACTTTAAGCTCGAACTTCTTTGAAGCATGTACATCCACTATCGTGCACTGCCTTGGAGAACCATCTTCGTATCCAACTAAGTAGGCAGCCACTTTTTCTAAAGGATGGATTGTTGCAGACAAGCCTATTCTCTGAAAATCTCTTCCAGAAAAGCCTCTCAGTCTTTCAAGGCTTAAAGAAAGGTGTGCACCTCTTTTAGAACTGCAAAGCTCATGGATCTCATCCACCACTGCCCATTGGACTTCTTTTAAGAAGGACCTGAACTTAGGTGCGACAAGTATTATCGAGAGGCTTTCAGGAGTTGTTATAAGTATGTGAGGTGGCTTCTTCAGCATTCTACTTCTTTCCGAGGTTTTAGTATCTCCAGTCCTTACGTGAATCCTTATATCCGGGAAATCATAACCTTTATCCTCGGCGATTTTCCTGATCTCATCCAAGGGTTGTGAAAGATTCTTCCTAATATCATTGTTTAAGGATCTTAAAGGCGAGACGTAAACACAGTAAACCCTGTCTTCAAGTTTTCCTTCAACACCCATTTTTATCAGGTCGTTGAGTATTGTGAGGAAGCAGGCAAGCGTCTTTCCGCTTCCGGTAGGTGCAGAGATCAGGGTATTCTCGCCGTTGACAATCGGTTTTATCCCATACGCCTGAGGCGGGGTTAAATCCTTAAACCTCCTCCTAAACCATTCTGCTACAACAGGGTGGAGTAGTCCAACGATTTCTTCGAACCCGCTCTTAACAGAATAGAACCTATAGGGGCTTGTCGACATGGGTTTTTCTCTTTTAAACCTCTACTCGAATAAGTATTGATAAATCTTCTCCTAACTTACTTCTTTTTAACTGGCATTATTATCTGGCCCTCTACGGGGTCGCCATAGGCCTCGTAATCACCATCGTAGAACATTTTTGCTACTAGTGCTGCAGTAACAGCATCTAGCTCGTGATGGGACTGTAAACCCTCTAATCCCTTTACTCTAAGGTGAGCCAGGCCCTTGCGGAGACCCTCTATGCTTACTGTTTTACGAGGGATCCCCAATACGTCTTGAGCACCACCCGGATAAACCTCTATCACATCATAACCCAACGACACTAGTATGTTCTTCAGCTTAATGCCTCTTTTAGTCAAAGCCCTCATTGGGCCAAGGGTTATTGGGAAAAATCTTATTCCCCTTCTAAGCAACTCTCTGTCACACTCCCTTAGGTGGATGTTACTCCTCACATCTAGACTGCTCCTACCTTTGGGCATTGAGAGAGGAGCGTCTATGGCAATTACAACCGGCTTGAAGCGATTAACCTCGTTTAGAATCTCATTGTCACTATATAGAGTCATTGTTATGACCTTCATAGATTCGTCTAGTGCGGCGAATCCACTCGGCCTAGTTTCAACGCCAGCTAGATCTACACCTATGAAGAACATTTCATATTTTCAACCTGAAGAGCCTGCATGCATTCCTAGTGGTCTCCTCCGCAACAAGCTCTGGATCAAGATTCTTTATCCTGGCTATTTCCCTTAGGCTGAAAACTATGTCTGCAGGCTCGTTTCTCTGAAGAGGGTTTACTCCTAACACTGGAGAATCAGACTCTAGAAGGATGTTTTCAATAGGCAGTCTACTGACCAGCTTCTGTTTCTGAGGCGACCTTACTACTGAAGGCGGTATGCTGAAGAGAAATCCTAATTCCACACCCTTCATAGCATGCGAAGCTTTTCCGTCGAAAGCATGCATAAGGACTTTTCTAGCACCGCTTTCAACTAGTATTTCTATAGCTTCTCTACCAGCATTTCTCGAATGCACTATTAGGGGGAGGTCTAGTTTATTTGAAAGATCTATAAACTCTTTAAAATAGTCGATGAGCCTAGCTCTCTCATCCTGTTTCTTGACGGTGTAGTAATCTAAGCCTACTTCACCTATTCCGATTATTTTGTTTTTATTATCTAAGATTAAGCGCATTATTTCCTTAATGTCCTCTAGGAAAGGCGCACCATAGTCTACGCCTATCGTCGAATAAACGTAGCCTTTGAATTTTTCAGAAATGCTCAGCGACCTCAACCCGCCTTCTCTACCAAGACCACAGTCGATAATAACTGCTAAACCGTTCTCTTTAGCCCTAAGAACTACGTCGTCTAAGTCTTTTTCAAAGGCGCTGTCGCTCAAGTGAGAATGCGTATCCACTAGTTTCAAATTCCAAGACGTCTTCACTATGATGATTAAGATAAACCTTTAATAACTTCTACTATTAGAAAAGAGAATAATGGTTAAAGAGGCCTCGACCAAGCTGTATACTCTAAACAAGAAACTTGGTGGCAAGAGGTATTCTGCAATAATGCTTTACCTGCCCAGTAAGATAGTGAACGATTCGGCATTTCCATTGAAGAAAAAGGGCAGGCTAGTAGTCAGAATAGTTTCTGATAAGCTTGTAGTTGAGAACGAAAAGAAGAGGAGGAAAAAGCACTAGTTCAACCTATGCTTAAAGTTTGTCAGCGAAGTATAGATTATTATGAATTGTTCCAACTCCCTTAAAAAGCCAGTGCTTATATGCCAAGAACTTCCTCTCTTCTCCACGATGCCCGCTCCTACGAGCCCTCTAATCATATTGTAAAACTGGCCTACGGTAATCTTCCTCTTTCTTACCCAGATTTTCCATTCTTTAGTGCTGATGCCAGAAGATCCTCTTGAGACCAATTCTTCACAGAAGATCTTTGCCTCTGAAGCAAGTAGGGAGCTTCTCCAAAAAATCCTGGAGAACATTTCATCGACCGTGGCCGGTACTCGTCCCGCTTTGAAAAGAACTGTTGTTCCCTTTCGCCCCTTTTCAACTTTCCCCCTACGTGGCATTGTACTCCCTACAATAATAATAGAGTATTAAGCCTTACTAGCCGAATACGCCATAATCCTCTGCAAAAGGAGTTGTAAGAACTCTCGTCTCACGTCTTCTCAAGACAAGTATGGAGACGGTGACGCCGAGCGCTATTGCAACACTGACAACTATAATAATTATGTAGACATTGCTTACCCGGAAGGTACTTTCCCCAACTCCCGTATTTCCATACGGGTCTTCAGCATTTATACTCACTCTATATTCTCCGGTTGAGGTTGTTAGCGGGAGGCCGTATTCTCCCACCCAAGCACCATCACTATACTTCAACACTACAGTAGCGGTCATGGAGTCCGAAGACAGTACTGCAGTAACGTTTCCCTCATTCATAATCGAGCCATCTAAATACTTCACTATGCATTTTAACCGGATGGTATCAAACCCGATTTGATACTCGTCTCTCAAATCTATTATCCTCATGCTTAGAACAGCCTTAGTGACTTCTACAGTATTGTTGAGAAAACCAGAGTTTCCATAGTGGTCTTCTGCCGAAATCCTCAAAACATGTTCTCCAAGCGGAGCATTCTTGGGGACAGTAAGATTCCCACGCCAGCTTCCTGCAAAGAATTTTAGAAGTACGCTAGATACAATGCCTTTTTCAAGATGGATTAGCGAAGCATTAACTATTCCATTTTCCTCTTGAAGAATTTCATGAGAAGGATATTTCACTGTTATGCTTAAAGGTATGCTTTGAGTTCTAGAGAAAGAACGGTTGAATAATTCTAGTGGTTGAACGATTAACTCAGCTGGAACAATGAGTACACTTAATGAAAGGTCCCCGGTATTACCATAATCGTCAACAGCAATAATCTTCAACTCCCATCTTCCCGTATGCTCTGACATCGGGATTTTCCTAGAAATCACCCACTCACCCACGTCTGTTTTAGTAAATGAAAAAGGACCTGATTTCTTATTATCCTTAATCATTTCAAGAGTAACTCTTCCAGACTCTACTGGAGCCCCGCCCTTGTATTTCACACTCACAGAGAGATTTAATCTAGTAGATCTCTCATAGCTTTCCTCAAGCTGGCTTATCAAATCGATTAATAGCCGGGCAGTCGTAACGGTTATTGTCTTATTCTTCGTACCAGAATTACCATAGGGGTCTGAAGCCTCTATAAGAATTAAGTAGTCTCCATACTCATCAGAAGGTTTGAGTTCAATGGTTTTAGACCAGTATCCATCGTAATTATAGCTCATGTAAGTTGTTTTCTTCTCAACATTGTTATAGATGAAATAGAGCTTAATCAAACTGTTCAAGGGAAGGATAGAACCATCCCTATATTTTGCATACACTCTAACGTTTATCTGGTCGACCCTTTCGTAAGTATTAGCATCAGTAACAATGGTAATGTTCAGAACAGCCTTCACGACATTAATGCTTATGGAACCGGTGCTTCCGCTCATCCTCGAAAAATCGTAAGTCCCATCGTAGGTCAGAAGCACCTTTAAAGACCCGAGTGCAAGATCTACTGGCACAATTATGTTCTGGTCTATTTTTCCATTATCATCAGCCTTAAATTTCTGGCTTAGAAGCGTGCGTGTTTGATTTCTGACGTAGATCGTTACAAACGAGTTTGGCTCGAAACCTCCGGCCTTAATATTGACGGTAGATTTACGCTCCCATACTGATGGGGCATTCCAGACGCCGAAATGGTACTCAACTTTAAACCCGCTACCACTCACACGTATCGTATAAGTTCCCGGAGGAGGATTGCTTAAGCTAATCGAGTAGGAGAACCCATAGAACCCGCTTATCCTGCTATCGTTAACTTGTGATAGCGGTACAGAATCTCTTTTAGCTATTGAGCCATCTGGTCGAATTATATCAACCTCCAGGTTTTGCGAAGGAAACTGGTCTCCAGATAAATTTACTTGAACATTGGCTGAGGAAGTGTACACGGGCTTATCTGTGAAAACTATCGGGGAGACGAGCATTGAAAACTCGTCGAAGCATACTTTAACATCTCCAGACGGATTAATAACTCCTATCTCGAGTAGGACTTGTACAAGCTTGTGCACACTAATGCCTGTAGAAAAAGAGATTATTAAACTACCATTGCAGGATACTGCTAAATAATCCCTAGAGACATCTATGCTTATAGTAATGTTGCACCATTTCCCATATTCTAGATTTGCACCCCTAGTTACGTCTCCTCCTTTAGAAACAATAATTTTACCATCTCTCCTGCCGAGTACTATTTTAAAATAATCTGTTGAATCAGCCAGTTTTAAACCGAGACTTGCAAAGCTAAAATTAACGTCATCGCTTATCTTCATCATAAAGCTCGTTTTGAACGAGCCTTTAACGTTCAGCTTCGTACTTAGAGTTGCAGTGCCGCCGGAAGAGACAGAAATATTGACGCACCCGTTTCTAAAACCGCCAGAGATAATGCTTATCGTACTCCCTTGGGTAGAGAAGCTGCCTGAGGGAGAGATGGAGAAACCTGTATCGAAAGAAGCACGGTAGGCAGGAAGAAAGCATACGGTAGGTGCTGATTTCGTAGTAATCGGGACTTTTATAAAGATTATTAGGGAAAGCACTGTTAAAAGCGCTGTTAGCATCGTTCCGCGGCTGTGCAATTTAGATTCTTTAGTCATAATAAGTTTTTTAAAGGTTTTGGAAACACTAATAAAATAGTCTAAATCGGTAATTATCTCATGTATTTAGCGAGCTTCTTCGTTCTTGAAAACAATTTCCCAATGCTCTTTAACCGCTTTCTCTTAATTTTCAACTCTCCTCTTAAAACCATGTCAGCGATTCTTCTGTAAGCCTCTGGGTTTCTAGAAGAAAGTAGGAGCAGAGACTCTTCATCGATTGCGGAGCCCCTTGGAGGACTCTTACCCTCTTCGATCATCTTAATAACATCTTCGCCATTAGCTTTAGGGGCGAGCGCCTCCAAAACAAGTAAAGCTAATCCTGTTGCAAAAACTGCGAGCAACTGTATAGATTTCAACCATTCGTCGAAGATGCTATCTGATTCTCTCATGCTTGTTGATTGCATTGGAAAATACCCTGGAATCCTCGCGTCGTAGACAATTATTAATGTTGAATCCTGCGTGCTGATGTTTAAGCATTCAGGTCTGAATCTTGTTGAAAAATTCATGGGAACCCTGTTATCTAAAACTGTTTCGACCAGAACCCTGTTAGACAGTAACCCAGTTATACGCATAGATACGAATGAGGAGTTAACGAATAATGCGTAGGGAGCTGCATAAGCCCTTTCCACTATTAAAAAACGGGTTAAAAGTATCAGAAGCACTGTGTAATAGGCTGAAGCGCGTTCCTTCAACTCTATAAGGAAGAGTGTGAAAGTCCTAATAAGCCCCCATGCTTTTACTTAGGAGTACTGGCATCAACCCGCCCATCTTATCCTCATCCATTGCTCAGATTTTTGAGGCGGTTTTCATCTGCCATTTTAAAATAATATGATGTAGGTATTTAAGTGTTAAATATTAAACAGTTTTTCCAGCAGGTTCATTGTCAACCAGTCTTAAAATCTGGCGAGAAATATTCTTCCAATGAGAACCCCTCCAGTATACTTTGCCACATGACTTACACTTCCAGAATGCGTTCACTCCCTTTGGGGTAAAGCCAAGTATGCTGCCAGCTTCTTCCAAGCCTATGGATTCAAGCTCGCCGTTGCAAACAGTGCATCTCGAAAAGTCTTCTCTAAAAGCAAGGTTAAACTTTTTTACAAGAGTTTCAAGCGCTTCCTTCTCGCTTAATCCCTTAATCACGAATACTTTCACACCCCGAGTTTCAGCGTATCTAGCGAGTTCAGCATCAGAAGTTATGAGGATCCGTCCCTCAGACGCAATGCGTATCGCTTCATCGTCATCCATGTTTCTAAGATAGAGAGTATCGTAGCCCATTATCCTAAGCCATCTGGCAATGTAGCCATGCATACTGTCAACAAGAAATCTTAGATTCAAATCTCGACAGCCTTTAGGAAATCCATTTCAGTTATAAATCCCTCTAGAGAGCCCGATTTAACTACTAGCGCTGAGCCGTAGCTGCTCCTCTTAATAGTCTCCCAAGCTTCCGAAACACCTGTTTCAGGATCAAGTACAGGAATATCCTTAATCATGAAGTTCGCTACGCTCATAGACATGATTTCACCCAGCGTTTTACCAGCTTCCCTAAGTAGCGTCCTGCCTCCTAAAAACCCTGCTATAGACCTGGAAGAGAAAAGCCCCACCGGATGGGAGCCGTCTAAGCAGGGAAGCCTCCTGAAACCAGAACTAATCATTGTCTCAACGCCTTCTCTCAAAGGCCTATTAATGGAAATACATACAGGAGATTCAGACATGAAATCCTTAACACTACCGCTTTTCAAGGAAAAGTTAAACTTTTCAAGCACATCTCTAACTGTTAAAACAGCTTTGAGCACATTATTATTATCAACAACCGCCAATCCATTAACCCCCTTCTGCCTCATTAGAATTATGGAATCTACAATACTAGCAGATTGCCTTACGCTAACAATATCCTTACGCATAATTTTAGAAATCTGTGTAGATAGAATGCTTAAAACCGGTGTTTCAAAGCTCTCCTGCGATCTCCAGAACAGGTATCGAACAACCTCCATTGGAGTCACTACCCCTTCAAGCACATTGCTCGGCGTTGTTACGAAGATTCTCCTAAAGCCCCTTGCAACCATTGTTTCAAGAAGTCTAAGTAACGGAATAGTCTTAGTAACGTGTAAAGGAGGGGAGGAGGCGTAATTCAACACAGAATTCTTGGAAACACGGGTAGGAAGAGTCTTCCGGGGAAGCCCTCTCATATACCTTATTCCCTTATCCCTTTCCAAGACTAATCTTCCGAAGCGAGCCTAATATCTTCCATACAATCCTCGCACAGGAGCCTTCCCTCAACAACGTTAAGCGAGTCGGACCAGATACCACATTCTTCGCAGAAGCCCTCGTAAACCTCTTTCTTCACAACTCCTCTTAAACGTTCCCTTGAAGTCGCTTCGACCAGCTCGTACATTGCAGGTATGGCATATACAAGATCCCTCTCGGAAACTATTCCAACAAGCCTACCTTCTCTCTCCACGCCTAGTTTCTTAATCCTGCTTCTTCGCATCTTCTCTAGAGCATCGATTATGCTGCTGTCGCTACTGATCTTCTTCAAGGGATTCGACATTATCTCCTTGACTTTAACTGATTTAGGATCCCTATCCTTCGCAACAACTTTTTCTATAACGTCCCTTTCAGTTATTATGCCTATATCTCTACCTTCTTCATCCACGACTATCAGGGAGCTTATGTCGTGCTCAACCATTTTGACAACGGCTGTTTGAACACTCTCATCTGGGCTAACAGTCAATATAGGGAAACTCATCACCTCCTCAACGGTTAGAGCCCTCCTACTCTGTTTCAACCCTCTCCCCTTTTTGAGTAGGATTAGGGGGACAAGGTATTTAAGCATAATAGGGTTAGACTTATTTACAGGTATTTAGAGTAATTTTCATTTTGGAGAATGGGCGGGACCAAAAAGCTTCGCCTAAGTCAGTTGGAGAAGAGGCAGGAAAGAGAGAAGCTTAAGAAAGAAGGGGGAGCGAAGCCTAAAAGCGAGAAGAAGACCGGAGAAGTTTTAAACGAAGCTGATGAGAAAGTTTTTGAGAAGCTTAAGGGATTAAAAGTTCTGACACCTTACGTGGTCTTCACTCAGACTGGGTTGAGGATGGGAGAGGCAAAGAGGCTTCTTAAACGCTTGGAGGAGAAAGGCCTTTTAAAACGGGTTAATGAAGAAAACAGGCTACTAATCTACACTCTTTCCAAAGCGGCTTAGCCACGCATAACTGAAACAACATCCCCCTCTTTTAGAGACCTAAGTTTCTCTACAGGAGTTAGCAATCTTCCGATTAGAGCAGTTTTTAGAAAGCCGCATTCAGGAGAATCCGACGTAAAGAAAACCAATCCCTGAAGATATGGGGAATACCCCACGTCTCCGGCAGAAGCCTCTGTAATCATTTTCTCAACCCCGATTCTTAATCCCATGTTCAAACATACATATTTTTCGCCAACGCTTACGACACCGATTTTAGGAAGCAAATTGCTTAAAGCTGAAAAGACCCTGGGAGAAAGCCCCCTCTTCACCGTAAACCTGCCTAAGACCTCGCTGCCTGAAACTATTTTAAGCTCCAACTCATCCGCCGACATAAAAGTTTAACAGTATGTTAAAACGTAGATGTTAATAAGGCTTAGGTGGTTGGGAATGGTATTCCTAATAGGGCCACCGGATGCGGGAGAGCGTTTGAAAAGATTGGAGAAGGAAAAAGAGAGACTGGAGAAAGAGTATGAAGAGTTGCAGAAGAAATATGAGAGAGGAGACATGAGTAAAGAGGAGTATGAAAAGAGGAAGTACGAGATAGAGAGAGAGTTTGTAGAGGTTATGGATAGAATAGCGCAATACAAGGCATTTTCCAGCGGTTTTTAAAAAGCTTAGAACCTTTAATATAGATCATAGGTTTTGGAGAAGCTTACTGGGAGAAAGCTCCCTTAGAAGCTTATTTCATGGAGCTTACATGTAGAAATGCTTAAAAACAGGTCTCTCCGGGGTAGGAGATGATGAGCATAAGAGGCTCTTCAGCACCTAGAGTTATACCTTCAATAATCCTTAAAGAGGGGAGCAAAAGAAGCTGTGAAAAAGAGGCTCAGCTTTACAACCTATTAGCTTCTGAAGTTATTTTTGAAACGGTTAGAACAGCCCTAGGCCCTCTAGGTTACAGGAAGATCCTCGTAGACACTTTTGGCGATACTACAATAACTGGTGATGGCGCAACCATATTAAGCGAGCTTGAGGTTGAGCACCCGGCTGCCAAGCTAATAGTGGACGCTGCAAAATCTCAAAACAAGGAAGTTGGAGACGGCGTAACAACTCTAGTCGTATTTACGCATCTCTTATTCAAAGAAGCAGACCTGCTTATGAAGCAGGGAATACATCCCTCTGTAATCCTCGACAATTATAATGAAGGAATGATAAAGGTGCTTGATTCCCTGAAGAAAGAGCTTGCAGCCAAGATTGATCTGAATAATACTGACTTATTGAAGAAGATAGTTCTTTCCGCGATACCTCTTTTTCTTAGTGCTGAAACTCGTGAAAAGCTTGCAGAAGTCTCCGTGAAGGCAGTAAGTAGGCTTGTAGATAAAGGCATTGATAATCCGAGAATGTTCGACGAGTACTTGAAAACCGAAAAGAAGAGCGGGGGCACTGTTTTAGATACTCAACTAGTAGAAGGCGTTGCCCTGGACAAGGAGATTGTGCATCCCGCAATGCCTAAGAGAATAGAGAATGCGAAGATAGCCTTACTGGACTTGCCCGTCGAAGTTAAGAAGACTGAGACCGATGAAAGACTAAAGTTTAGCAATGCTAAGATGATAAGGGAATTCCTCAAGACTGAGCAGAAAATGATGAGCGATATCGTTGAAAAGATAGCCGGGTTAGGAGTTAATGTTGTTTTCGTCCAAAAGGGTATAGACGACTTTGCACAATACTTATTGGCGAAAAAAGGAATAATGGCTTTGAGAAGAGTAAAGAAATCTGACATGGAGAAGCTCTCACTTGCCACAGGTGCTAAAATAGTTAGCGTCCTAGATGATCTAAGCGAAGATAAGCTCGGTTTCGCAGGATTGGTGGAGGAGCGTAAGATAGGAGGGGAGAAATGGACGTTCGTCGAGAAGACTCCGAATAATGCTGTTCAAACAATTCTAGTCAGAGGCGAGAATGATAAGATCACTGATGAAGCGGAGAGAATAGTTAAGAACTGCATATCAATCCTCAGGACGCTTATCGAAGAGCCCTATGTTATTCCAGGCGGAGGAGCAGCAGAAATATTCATTGCACATAAGCTTGTTGAGATGGGCAGAGGTGGAAGAGAAGGGCTTGCGATGGAAGCTTTAAGCAGAGCTTTCGAATCATTAGTCAAGCAGATAATATCTAACTCTGGTCAAGATCCAGAAGAGGTTTTAACAGTGCTTAAAGCGATGCACGCAGAGGGTAGGAAAACAATGTGCTTCGACGCTTCCCAGGGAAAGATCGTAGACGCGATTGAGAAAAACATCTTAGACTCATTCAGGGTGAAGAAGACAGCGTATTTATCAGCACTGGAGACAGCGTCGATGCTAATGAGGATTGACGACATCATAATGGCAGCAAAAATGAAGCCTCCCAAAGGGAAAGAAGGAGAAGAAGAGTATTAGCATAGCGATCAACAATGTTAAGAAAGTTTAGAGTTGACTAATTTAAGAAACAGCATTGAGGAGAAGGTGGAAATTCTAAAAAGAAGGTTAACTAAGTTTGAGAAGGCGAGGATAATAGGCTTAAGAGCTTTAGAGCTTTCTCTCGGAGCACCCCCGTTAATACCTGTCGACCAGAATGGTGGAAGAATGAGCACGATTGAAATAGCTAAGCGAGAAGTTGAGAAGAAGGCCCTCCCATTAATAATCGGTAGGAGGATGCCCGATAACACTTATGTATACATACCCTTAAGCGAGCTAGAGGTAGAGGATTAAACCTTATTCTATAAACCCGTTGGTTTTTAGAAAGCATGTGCAGTATATTCTTCCTAAAAGAAAGATTTTTATTCAAGTTAAATGAGCTAACTCTTGCTAAAAAGAGGAGGTGTAAAGAAGAACCATGTGTGCACAAACCACTGGACCTTTGCCTAACGTAGTACTAGTCGGAAAGAAACCTGCACTAGTCTATGCGGTTGCAGCACTGATGCAATTAACATCAGAGCAGAATGAAGTCGTTCTCAAGGCTAGGGGAAGGGCAATATCCAAGGCTGTAGACGTTGTTGAAATACTGAAAAGAAGATTCCTGGGAAACCAGATGCTTCTGAAAAACATCCAGATAGGTACCGAAACATTCCAGACGCCAGACAACAGGCAGAGGTTCATATCGACAATAGAGATCACGATTTCGAAGACATCTTAGAGAGCCATTTAAGTAAACCATCAGAATTGTTTTTATACCAATTCTTCCAAAATAGTGATTTTTATCGAAGCTTCTTAACCATCAGTAATCCTGTTGTCCCATCAAGATAATAGTGGGGGAGTTCTCTCACTATCTTGTACCCGAGTTTCTTGTAAAGTCTAATCGCATTCTCGTTATTAATCCTAACCTCGAGATAACTTTCGTCAATAGAATTGCGGATCATTTCTTCTAGAACGGATTTCATCAGCATAGTACCTATACCCCTCCCGTGAAAAGGCTTCTTGACTGCGAGACTCACAATATGACCCTTTCTTATTATGGAAAATCCTCCTTCAGAGGGAAAGCCCGTCTCTATCCTACAAATAACGTAGCCAATAACTTCATTGGTTTTAGCAAGGACTGCAATAAGAAAATAGTTGGGAAATCTTTCAAGCAAATCCATGAAGAAAGACGGAGGATAATTTTCAGGTAACTCTGACCTGTTTATCTCGATAACGCTTGGAAGATTATCCGGCTCCGCATGCTTGATGATAACCTCATCAGTCATGGGAGTGAACATACAGTTCACGAATAATAAGCCTATTTAAAACCATTACGTCTCTCCGCCCATCTTAAACCCTTTCTTTAACCTGATGGAAGCGAAGGGGGCATGAGTTACAATGCCAGTTTTCGAACCCTTTGGAAGAAAAAGCCTAGAAGCCTTGTAAGCGTCAAGAAGAGTTTCATACGCTTTACAGTCTATCATCATTTTTAGAAGTGGCTCAGGTGTTGCTGAAACAAAATGCACAGCCTTATCTTTAAGCAAGCTTTTACATAAAGCAATGTATTGAAGAATGAGAGGCATCTCAGAAATATTCTTTAAAAACAGCTCTGGATCCAAGCCTAAACCCTTCGTCCCCTCCGCAATCAATAAAATTCTGTCGCATTCGCAATCCCGCAAGCAATTAGGGAATATGCTTAAAGCCCTGCTTAAGGACTCGTCGAAGGGACCCCCGCCTGCAGATATTAATAGTAACTCGACGAACGGGTTTAAGCCAGCTGTTGAGAACTCTCGTTTAAAATTATTCAATATCTCATAAGCTTCAACAAGATTATTTGCTGAAAGAATCCCGGAATCCCCGGCCCAAGGGGCGAGCATGATAAGCTTCAGGTCGACTTGTTTCTCAAGGTCGTTCAAGTAGTTTTTGAGACTAAGAACACCCTCAGATTTAGAAGTATCTAAAAGATTCGCTTTAAAGTCTCTCCACAATGTCGGGTAAAACGGTAGAAGATTCTCACCCAATCCTCTAAACTCTATTAAAGGGTCTAAGTGCGGGCGACTAAGCAAACAGGCAGATTTGAACGAAAGATTTTCATTCGGATCCTTGTTAAACATATCGAAGCAAACCAGCTCCATTAAGTTTTCACTAATGTTTTTTCTAAGAAAAACCTTTACTTGAACAGGTAGTGTTGGATCTATTAGTAACAGTCTCCCTTCTCTGGATGATGTTTTTAAAACATTGTTCAACTCTTGATAATTAGGAAAACCAATATTCAACCTTGTTGGAAAAACCCATGCTAAGTCTTCATGATCAATCTTAATGCTTATGCTCGTTGAACCATACGGTAGCCAGACTGCCGGCAATTCTTCACGCTCCTAAGGCAAGGAAGAAATAATACTGTTATGGTTTAAACTTTAACTTTCTTATCAAATATGTTTGACAATGAGTGAAAAAGGTTAAATAGTATTAAGTAAGTAATTAGACTGTATGTTTAGCTGGGAGTCAGATTTCGAGGAGGCTGTTAAGACAATAAATATTTACAGCAAAAAACTTCAGACGCTAAAGACCCTTAAGGAGAGCGGAAAGGTATCAGATAGGACGGCAGAATTCCTCCAAAAAGAATTTGACAATTATGTTAAGGCCATTGAAGCAAGAAAGCAGACAGTATTAGAGAGGTTGGAAGTCAGAATTAAAGAAGTACAGCAACAGATAGATATTATTGAAAAACTGTTAGCAAACAACGAGGTCAGGTTTTCAGCCCAAGAAATTACAGAGGACAGATACACTAAGATAGCCACAGCGTTAAACTATGCCTTGGAGGAGAGTAGGAACGAGTATGAGAGCCTTAGGGAAGCAATAGCAATCCTCAGTAGGCTTCCCGAGCTTATCAGTCGGAGCGAGGCCACTGAACGTCGGTAGGTTCCGTTTCTCTGGATACTTTCTCAAGCCTTATACCCTTGTCGAAGACAAGCTCATAAATCTGGTTTATCTGAGGGCTCCCCAGAGCCCTATACTCCTTCTCCGTAAGGTATACTATCAGCCTCGGAGTACCATACTTGGGAACCAGCCCGGCTTGCTGCAGGCCGCTTAATAACCCCCTGACCATCTGCTGCGCGTATAAAACGTCCTCAGAGGACTTGTCGAGAACACCAGAGGGAGCTATAGATGTGAAGTCAACTCTCACACCCGGCTCCCCCTCCACGTCAACACTTCCTATAAACGTAACCTTAACCCTGACCATTCGGTTTACTCTCCATCGTCACCACTTAATAAAGTTAATTTAATAAAAAGGGTCCAGAGTATAGTTGTTGACTTACAGTACGGAAAACTTTTTTAAGCAAAGCACTTTGGCTAAAAGCAAAATGCTCGAGAAGGACTGTTTTGAAAACAATGAGGAAGCAAAGAGAAGGGTTGTTGAAAACCTTGTCAGCTTAAGCAAGCAGAAGTATGATCCTGAGTCTTGGGAGAAGCTTAGAATAATGCTTTACCCTCCTAGGAAGCTGGATGTGAACATTATCATAGACGATTCTACTCTTAGAGAAGGCCTTCAAATGGCGGGTTTGACAACGCCTACTGCTGAAGACATGGCGGAGATAGGTAGGCTCCTATTCGAGATAGGTGTTGAGAGAATAGAGGTCATGACATATACCGACACCGATAAGGAGGCGATAAGAATAATGGTGGACAACGGTTTGGGAGATATCCTTGCAGGATGGAGCAGGGCAGATAAGAGAGATATAGATGCTGTTCTAGAATTGGGTTTGAAGCAAATCGGAATAAGCCATCCTGTATCATACTATCATTTTGCAAAATGGCCTGGGGAGCATGTTCGCAACCTTACGATGAGAGTTGTTGAAGCCGTTGAGTACGCTGTTGACCACGGGTTAAGAGTATTCGTTCACGGTGAGGACAGTACTAGGGCAGATTGGGATTTCGAGAAAAAGTTTGTCAACGCGGTTGCGGAAGCAGGCGCAGAGGTCTACAGAATATGCGACACTGTGGGCGTAGGATGTTCTCTACCCGACTATCCTCTTCCAAACGGCATACCTGCCAAGATAAGGGCTTTGAAAAGGGAGACTAAGATAAAGAATTTAGAAATACATGCTCACGATGACCTGGGAAACGCTGTCGAGAACACCATGGCTGCGATAAGAGCAGCCTCAGGACTCTATGAAAACTTTTACGCCAGCACGACATTCCTAGGCATAGGAGAGAGATCGGGTAATGCCGAGACTGAGAAGATAATGCTAAACCTGTATATTCACCATGGTGTTGAAAAGTGGAATCTGTTTCTCTTAAGGGAGACTGCGAACTTCATATCCACAGCTTTAAACTACCATCTTCCGACTAACAAGGCGATAGTTGGAGACTCTGCGTTTGCACATGAGTCAGGCATTCACTTGCACGGTATAAAAATAGCCCCCGTAATCTACGAAGTCTTTCCGCCAGAGCTTGTTGGACAGACTAGGAAGATTATAATAGGTAGGAGAACTGGAAAACACGGTATAATGATGAAGCTTAAGGAACTGGTTGATCATGAGGTGGATGAGGAAGACCCTAGGTTGAAGAGGCTCGTGGAACTAGTTAGGAACACCCTGCTTAGAGTGGATAGGAAATACTACCTCACTGAAGAGGAGTTTAAGAAGCTCGCTGCTGAAGCGGGTTTTAAGATTTAAAATATTTGGTTAGGAAAGGATTGAGATCTAACTCGAACCCAGCGACAGGATTTTCTAAACCGTTTAACTCGAGAACCTCAGGGTGAATTTCACCTAACACTCCTATTGGTTTATCGTCATAGATAATGCTCGCAGCCCTTCCAGACATGAACATGGGGTCGTCACTCTTCTCCAAGGACGGGTTTTCAGTACCCAAGCTATTCAACAGGCTGAGGACAACAGCCTTAGCCTCCGAAAAGGAAGCTGAAGAATGTGCAGAAACACCTGCAATGGAAAGCCTTATAGAGAATCCCTTATCGCCTTCTGCTTTCACAATGGGTCCCGTCTCGAAGATTCTTTGAGGATATTTCTCATGCCTGCTTACAGACAGGTCCCATATTAAGCATGGTAGTAGAGAATCCCTTAACATCGTAAGCTCCGTGCTTGAGGAATCCGCTAGCCTAACCCTCTCTGCAACCGGCCTCCTAACCCTATGATAATTCTTCTCCTCGCTTGTTATTATGAAGTTGAAAACCTCTGTGTATCCGAGGCCGATCATAACCATCCTAACTTTATCCTGTAAAATAGTCTCAGGATGTTTAGAACCTATGGTGACTGACTTGGGATAAGTAGGCGTGAGCCTCCATAATCCGTATCCTATTGCAACTTCTTCAACGAGGTCGACTTTATGCATTATATCAACCCTGTATGGAGGGATACCCACGTGGAAGGTTTCTCCATCGTTCCTAACGGAGAACCTGCACTTCAAAAGGCTTCTGTATATTTCCGTATTGTCTAGATCTTCCCCCAAGAGAGAGTTTATGTAACCTGCTTCAACACTCATTTCACGTAGTTTGAAATCCGGATATGTTTTCACAGAACCATCTTGATAAAGTATTCTAACGGTCTCTATGCTACCACCCATATCGCTTAAAGCGTAAAGAAGTATATTGAGAGCTCTCGATGCATAATACTCGTCTAAGGCAGTAACGTCTATGAAAAGATTCCTAGTCTCAGGGGTTAGCCTAGTAAGCTCCGAGTTTATTATAGGCGGGAACGATAAAACCTCTTCTGTCGAATCGATTATCAGAGGATACTTGTCAAAGCTCTTGATTATATGACCGTATTCCACACCTTTATCGACCTCGTTGAGAATCTGATTTAGCGTCATGCTCCTATCCATTCCAAGGGGCTTGAAGGAAGTCTTCTCGGGATCTGCAGCAATATAGTACACTGGCGGCTTAATCTTATCTAAGTCGTGAATACCGATCGAAACTTTCCTCCGATTCCTCCCAATCCCTTGGTGGAGAACTTCTTGGATATTGATTATCTCCTTCAAATCCTCCTCAGACAATTGGATGTTTCTGACAACGGCGGAGCATAAGACACCCCTTATGGCTTTCAATTCCTCGTTGAAGTAGAAGTCTATTTTCGGTTCTGCAACATTAATCTCAGGATATCCTAGCTTAATTTCTAAGAAGCCTGCGTATGCCCTTGCTATTCCGGGATGACTGGAGAAGTCTGGACGATTCGGATTATACTCTATTTTAACGAAATTCTCCCCAACGTCTTCTATGTCTGTAGCCAGCCAGGGGAGATCGTTAACGAGCTGTTTCAAATCAACTTCTATTCCTAGGAATCTACTGATCCTTTCCGGGTAAACCTCTATCACAGGCATGGCTTAACCCTCCTAAGCCAGCCTAAATCATTCTGATACAGGATGCGGATATCAGTAATGCCGAGCCTCAGCATTAAGAGACGTTCTAACCCTCCTCCCCAAGCTAGAACGGGATGCTCTATTCCGAGTGGTTTAGTGACCTCGGGTCTGAAAATACCCATTCCGCAGAGTTCGAGCCATCTTCCCGCTTGAGGAACATAAACAACAGAATTCATACTCGGCTCTGTGTAAGGGAAGTAGGAGGGCCAGAATTGAACCTTCTCCAACCCAAGTTTCTTATAGAACTGTGTGAGAACACCTTTCAAGTCTCTTAGAGTAACCCCCTCATCCATGATTATACCCTCTATCTGGTGGAATTCGGCAAGGCTTTTGAAAGAAATCCTCTCGTTTCTAAAAACCCTGTCGACACTGAAAACCTTTACGGGAGGATCCTTGTGTTCAGCCAAGTATTTCACTGAAACACACGTCGTATGCGTCCTCAACACAAGCTTCTTAGCAGCATCCTCAGACCATTTTCCACCCCAACCGGTTGAGCCGGTTTCCCAACCGTTCTCATGGGTCTTCTTCACTTTTTCTACGAGCTCTCTATCGTTCAGCTCAATGGATGAGGGGTTTGAAAGGTAGAAAGTGTCTTGCATCTCTCTAGCAGGATGGTCTTGGGGAGTAAAGAGCGCATCAAAATTCCAGAAGCATGATTCGATTATCGGACCCTTAACCTCCGTGAAGCCCATTTCCGTGAATATCTCCTTAACTTCTTTAATGAGCTCTGTTAGGGGGTGTAATCTACCAGGGAACAGTGGCTCGACATCAGCCTTAACATCATAAGGCTTGAGCTCAACTCTCCTCCATTCGCCGCTTCTAATCAACTCCGGCGTCAATTGGGTTACTGCAATCTTCAGCTCTACAGTCCTACCTGCCTCTGTTATTGAAACGAGCCTCTCAGCCCTCTCTGTGGTTTTCACTAAACCCCTGTTGATCAGAAGCCTAATGCCTTCAGCATCCAAGGTATTCTGCTCGATAAAACCCTGAGAGGAAACCCTCCTCAGAATCAACTCGTCTACGCCTTCTAGAGGCTCCTTCTCAACAACTATATGGGGAACACCATTGAGAGACTGGATCACGCCCCAATTCTTCTTGCGCAACCAGCCTAGGGCTATCGTAAAGAAGGATTTGTCCGGGTATTTTTCACGCGCCTCATCTAGAGGGATCTTACCGCCCTTCTCAAGAACGATTTTTACAAGCCTCCTTTCAGGAAGGCCATGCTTGGAATGGTATTCGCCTTCAGGAGTAAGCTGAACATATTTCGTAACTTTAGAAGAGAGTTCGATAAGTCCTTTTCGGGAAAGTGAGGAGGAGGCGCTTGCCACAGATGATTCGCTAACCCTTAGCGAATTGCATATTTCATCGAAGCTTAGAGTTCTATTAGCCTTTCTCAACAAATCTAAGATTTCTAGTTCAAGCCTTGATTCGAGGCTCACCCTACCACACCGTATCTACGTGTTTAAAACCGGTTTTTAAATCTGAAACCTTAATAATTCCGATAGAGCATTTACTTTTAGATGTACTCTGGAGAGAGGCAAATCGATAAGCTCGTTCTAACAGCCCTTGGGAAGGAAAAAGCAAGTCTAGTTGTTGAAAACGGTGTTCTCGTAAACGTTTTTACTGGAGAACTCGTTGAGAATACTGGAATAGCCGTAGCTGGCAACAGGATAGTCCTTATTGGGAAAACCAGTCATACGACAGGGGCAGACACTATAATTATTGATGCTAAGGGCAAGTATTTAGCACCAGGGTTCTTAGACGGCCATGTCCATGTTGAGAGCTCAATGCTTACTGTAACCCAGTTTGCTAAAGCAGTCTTGCCTCACGGAACTACGTCGGTATTCATAGATCCTCACGAGATAGCTAATGTAATGGGTATTGACGGAGTTAGAATCATGCATGACGAGGGTTTAAAACTACCATTGAAAGTCTACGTTTCAATACCTAGTTGCGTACCAGCTACGGGGCCGGATTTTGAAACAGCAGGTTCGGAGATAGGAGTTAAAGAGGCTGAAGAAGGTTTTCTTCTCAGAAATGCAATCGCCCTCGGAGAGGTAATGAATTACCCAGGGGTATTATCTCTAGACCCTAAGATGATCGGGGAGATAAGGGTAGCTTTGAAGAATCATAAAGTCGTTGAAGGACATTTCTACGGCAACCTTGAAGAAGAGTTGAACGCGTACGTTGCAACTGGAATATCCTCAGACCACGAGTCTATTACGATGGAAGCAGGCCTTGCAAAACTTAGACTAGGTATGCATGTTATGGTAAGAGAAGGGTCTGCGTGGAAGGATGTTAAGGATGTTATTAGAATAGTTACTGAGAAAAAAGTCGACCATAGAAGGGTCTGCTTAGTTACGGACGATAGGGAGCCTAGCGATATTTTGAGAGAAGGACACGTAGACCATGTCGTTAGAAGAGTTATTGAAGAGGGTGTTGATCCCATTAAGGCAATTCAAATGGCAACTTTAAACACTGCAGAACATTTCAAAGTAGATTTTGACATAGGCTCCTTAGCACCAGGTAGAATCGCTGACATATTAATATTAAACAACCTGGAGAAGATTGAGATTGAAAAAGTTATAGCAAATGGGATGGTTGTAGCAGAAAATTATAGAATTCTAATCGAAGTCCCAGACTATCATTATCCAGAGAACGTGAGGAAAACTGTCAGACTCCACAAGAAGCTCGATGAGAACGATTTCAAGATAAGGGTTGAAGGCGAGGGGAGGTTTAAGGTAAGGGCAATAGAGGTTTTTGAAGACAAGACTCTGACTAAAAGCACCACGGTTGGAATTGAGAGTAAGAAGGGATTCTTGGAAGCAGACCCTGAGAAAGACTTGTCTAAAGTAGCGGTAGTTGAGAGGCATAAGGCTTCGGGGAACATTGGATTAGGCTTTGTTAAAGGCTTCGGTTTTAAAAATGGTGCAGTAGCCTCGACGGTAGCTCATGACAGTCATAATCTTCTAATAGTCGGTACGAACGATAGGGATATGGCTTATGCCGGAAACGTATTATCCGAAGTTGGTGGAGGGATGGTTGCAGTTAAAAACAATACTATTATGGCTCTCGTGGAGCTGCCGATAGCCGGCTTAATGTCAGATAGGCCGGTTGAAGAAGTCGCAGAAAAAGTCGACAGGCTTTTAGAAGCGTTTAAGCAACTCGGCTGCAGGCTTAAGAGGCCTTTTATGACGATGTCACTCTTAGCCCTTCCCGTAATGCCCGAATTAAGAATAACAGACAAGGGGCTTATCGACACAATCAACTTCAAAAAGGTAAACCTGATAGTTGAATAGCCAATGTTTTTAAAGAGCTGTGAGAGGGTTTCCAACGTTGGGCAAACTCTCGCTTGCATGGTTAATTCCAGCATCCCGTAAGATAGACGAGTTTACGAACAGCGAGTTAAAGAGATTTTACAATGAGGCTTTTAAGAAAGGCTTTATTGATAGAAAAGAGGCTGCTGCTGAGCTTGAGAAGGCTTTGAAGCATAAGACGGATTTCGTGACTGCTTTGAAAATAACCATACCAATAAACTGGAGGAGCAGCGTCTCCTACAGGTTTTGGAAGAGCAGAGGCAAGAAGCCAGGTTTCTCAACGATAATTGAAACGCTTAGAGATAGGAGGATGTACGAGCTTGCTACGACTTTCGCAATAGCCTTGAAATCAGGGGACATAAGGGACGAGGCTTTCGATGAGAAAGACCGTTTAAAGCCTGAAGAATATGAGTTTAAGATAAGGGTTGCAGACAATCTTGAGAAACTTGTTAACGAGAGAGTGAAGAAAATACACCGCGAGGGGTTCGCTGAGAAATACTTCAAGGGTAGGGAGGAGGTTTTCAACTTCGAGCTAAAAGACCTTGAATACTCGGAAATGTTTAGAAATAGAGAATACGATAAAATACTCTCCTCCTATAATGACCTTAAGAATGCTTGGCACGGTAAAACTGCTGGAATAGGAGAGAGGGTTGTTTCTCTTACGCTTTTTGAAGCAGCTCTTCTGGACGAGGAGCCAGAAGCTTGCGAAGCAATAATAAGATACGAGTGGGCGATTACGAACGTTTGGATGTGGAGCGATGAGCTGAAGGACCTTTTAAACGATCTTAAAGATGGAAGTATAAATATGCTTCTCGTAGAATGCTTGAAAAGAGGTCTTAAGAATGTAGATGAAAACTCGGTGTTAGGCTTTATAGCTAGGAATCCTAATGTTTTAGATGAACCTGTTCAAGAATATATTGAGTTAACCAGGGAAACAGGAGAGAAGTTAAAGCTCTATCCTTGGATAAACTTTAAGGATTATGTGGAGGGGTCCGGAATAGTCTTCTCGAAACTTGAGGAAAGGAAGAAAAAACTTTTGAAAGCGGTTGAGTCCTCCACGCTTTAATCTCTTTCAATCTTTTTATTGATGGGTTCGAAGAAGCTTAGCCGTGTTCAAAAGCCTTAAAACATTGTTTTTCAGAAAACACAGTGCAAGCGTGTAGTGCAGGATGAATCGGGTCCGGGCAAGCAGCATCACCCTAATTCTAGCCACAATCTTATCGATAATCATAATATTATTAAGCAACATGAGTTTTAAAACGCCGGAGGCGGCTGGAGATTGGAAAGTATACTACTATAAACTTAAAATAATTTTTACTAATAATGGTTCGAGCGATTACAGTTTTAGCCTAGAAGACAGGTTGTTCTTCATTTTTCAAAACACTTCCACCCAGCAAGTCCTTATTCTTGAAGTAAATCCTAGAATTAAGACCGTTCATAGAGATGTTGATGGTAATTTATGGGCAGAACTCGACTTCCCCGAAAAAATAAGCCCAGGGGAAAAAATAACTGCAAGCATTATTGTTAAAGTGAACTTGACGCTTAGAAGCCTTCCTAAAATCTCCGTAGATTCTTCAGGGAGTATTTTTGAAATTCCGATGGAACTGTCGAATTACACCCTATCCAGCGGAGTATGGGTGTATGATAGTATGAGTTTAAAGTATATAGCTGATCTTGCTGCTCAAGTAAAAGGTAATGATACGAATGTACTTAGAATAATTTCCAAAATGGTTAGGTTTATAGGTGATAGAGTAGAATACCCCTATGGTGAGGAGCTAAGGCCGCCTCAGTACCCCAATCAAACATTACCAAGCCCAGAGTTAAGAGGGAAAGGTGATTGCGACGACCAGTCTGCGCTGTTAATAACTATGCTGAGGTCTGTTGGAATACCCTCTTATCTACAGACTGGTGGAATAGTTTCAAAAGATTACAGCACCGCAGGAAGCACTTGGAACGGGCACCTGTACATTTTCTCAAGGGGGGTTGGTTGGCATGGGTGGGTTGAAGCATATGTGCCGCCCTGGGGCTGGCTCCCTGTTGACATGACTTACGGATATTCCCCGGATGAGCCGCTGTATTCAATAAGCAGATCCGCCTCCGCCAGGGAGCTTATTCTAGAATCTGAAAAGTATTCCAGCATAGATTTCGTGGCGGAAACTAGAAGAATGGAAGAAAAAGTGAAAAATAGCGGTATTTACATATACTTGGATGAGGAGATTTCGAAAACGTTTCCATCTGGCAGTTACGGAGCAGCGGGTTTTTTAGCCTTGTTAATACTTGTGCTTGCCGCATCCCTGCTAATGCTCCTGACCTTCAGGCTTTTAAAAGAAATTAAGGGGAAGCAGCAAAATACGAAATACGATACTCTTTTTGACGATTCTAATCCCTGATGCAACGAATTGAAGGAGTGCTGCAACAAAAGGATAAATTTAAATTCTACGTTGAAACATACTTCTACTGTTGCACAGAAAATCGGAGCTGGCGAGCATAATCCTCGTCGTAGGAGCGATATTCGGAGGAATATTGTTGTTTAAGGAGAGTTTCTACATTATTTCTTTAACAGTTTTCTCGGCAACGATGATAACTGGATACCTCCTGATCAACTCTAGGAGAAGGAATTCTCTTAAGAATTCTTCCAAAAAGCCTCAAAAGGAGAATAAACCCGGTCCAGATAAGGATATCGATAACTAAGAACAACGGGATTATCTTAATCTCCACGTATTTCGCAGCCTCAATATCTATGACTTGTACTAAGAATGGAAACGGAAGCCCGTTCTTAACGTAATGGTATTGTTGGGAAGAGTTGTAGATGCCAATCAGCCCAGTTGCAAGCGTCAAAAAAATAGCTTTCACTAATGTTGGAAGCATCCTGTAAAGCTCTTTTAGGTGCCTTTTCAAGGCACTAAGCCAGCTACAGGCAAGGATATTAATTTTACTGGCTGCTTTAGAACTATGGAAATGGATCTGGAGGAAGCATTAGAGAAGTTCGATAAACTTGGTAAAGAAGAAACCATAAATCTTTGCGAAGAAACCTATGAGATCCTGCGAAAAGAGCCCCCGCTCCTAAGACTGGGTTTTGAAAAGATCCTGGTAGTTGGGGACCTTCATGGGGACTTAGAGTCTTGCGTCAATGCTCTGACATATTTAGATAAGTTTGAAGAAGCAGGAATAGTTTTCTTGGGCGACTATGTTGATAGAGGCCCCTATCAGAGTGGTGTAATAAACCTGCTTTTAAACATGAAGAAAAACAATCCCGAGAAAATATTTATCTTAAGAGGGAATCATGAAACCCCTTCCATGAATTTTTCTTACGGTTTCCTGAATCTTCTCATAAGAAGGTTTGGTAAAGAGTATGAAGAGGTCTATGATGCATACCTTAGGGTTTTCTCAGAAATGCCTTTTACAGCATTGTTCAAAAATAGCGTGATACTGGTGCACGGAGGGCTAGCAAGGAGAGTCAGGAAGATCCAAGATCTTGAGGAAGCAGGTAAGGGGGAAGTCGAGCCCGAGGACCCTCGGATTTTCGAAACTGTTTGGAACGATCCTTCAGAGGATATTGAAGATTTTTCTCCAAACCCTAGAGGGCCGGGAATATATTTCTTTGGGAAAAATGCTCTTCAAAGCTTTTTAAGGGAGAACGGTCTGAAGATGATGGTAAGAAGCCATGAGCCCGTAGCCGGTGGCTACAGGATACTTCTCCAAGGAAGCCTGATAACTGTCTTCTCATGCAGATTCTACGGTATAGAGCCTGCTGCCCTAGACTTGAGAAATGAAGAATACTCTTTCATAAGCCTACACTAGTATTTTTTCAAGAGCTAGCTTTATAAGTATGTTTAGAAACACGGTTCCGAAATGAGCTCCGAAATAAGTATGGAAGACTTTAAGAGGGTGAAGATGGTCGTAGGAACAATAGTATCCGCGGAGAGGGTTAAGGGTTCTGAGAAACTGCTTAAGCTCCAAGTAAGCCTAGGCAATAATGTTGTGAAACAGTCTGTAGCAGGCTTGGGACCATATTATGATCCTGATCAATTGATTGGAAAACAGTATGTCTTCGTCACGAATCTTAAGCCTGCTGTCTTGATGGGGCAAGTTTCAGAAGTAATGATACTCGCAGCAGTTGAAGACAAGAACAAGGTCTCATTAATATGTCCAGACAGCAAGATTTCAGACGGTGCTCCCATAACTTAGGCTAGGCCTTCAATATACGATACCCCGCGGCTTTTCTAAGTCTGTTTTGTATAGCCATCCCTATACCCTCTTCTGGAAAACCTTCAGCGATGATAATGTCCGGGTTTCTCCTATCCAAATTCCTAAGCGCTGAAAAAAGCCTCTTAGCAACTAGGTCAAGCCTACTGCGAGGAGCAAGAACCTCCATCAGAACTTGATTCGGAAGCATTCTCGCAGTTTCCTCGGAGACAATACAGCCTACCTTTAAACCAGATTTTAAATACCCCAAGGCTGTTTCAACAATCTTCTCCAAAACCTTATCGTATGCCCCCTCGACTACAACCATCTCAGCCTTAGGAGCGTAATGCCTGTACTTCATGCCCGGAGAAGCCGGTGTCCCCTGGAAGCTACCGGCAAGAATCGAAGGATGCACCTCAATATCACTCAAGTAGTTTCTAAGAGTCTCGATGGGAATCGGGCCGGGCCTAAGTATGACCGACATGCTCTCAGTAACATGGATAACTGTAGATTCTACTCCTATGAAGGTTTCACCAGCGTCGATTATCATATCGATAGCGCCATTCAAATCCTCATACACGTCTCTAGCGTTTGTTGGACTGGGCCTTCCTGAAAGATTTGCACTGGGAGCGGCTATTGGAGAACCCAAATGCTTGATTAAGCCAAGGGCCACGTTATGGGCGGGCATTCTCACAGCGACCGTATCTAATCCAGCGGAAACTACAGCAGGAACCTTTTGAGACCTGGGGACAACAATCGTCAATGGACCCGGCCAGAGGTCTTTTATCAGTCTTTCAACCCTCTTCGGTATACTGGTTGAAACCTCTTTCAACATATCCATATTGGAAATATGGACTATTAAGGGATTGTCTGGAGGTCTCTTCTTAGCCTTGAATATCTTAAGGACAGCTTCCTCGTTGAAAGCATCAGCCCCCAAGCCGTATACGGTCTCTGTGGGAAAAGCGACTAATCCTCCTGATTTTAACACTGACGCAGCCTTCTCTAAAACGCCTTTAGAAGGATTATGCTTATCCGTCTTCAGAATCCTCGTCAACAATCAGCAATATTGAAACCACCTAACTGTTTAATAATGTTTATCCAACAAGTTCCCAAGGAGGATGCTTGGTATCGTTTTTAGAAAATAAGGTTTAGGTTTAAATGTAGCCTTACGTCAAAAAACGTAAGCGGCGTTACTATATGAAGATTAAAGTGTTCGTACAGAGGGTTGGTGAAACGAAGCTCATCGACTTAGAGGAAAACAGCAGAATTGGAGACCTACTTAAATCCCTAGGAATAAGCCCTTCTGAAATAGTCCCAGTTAAGAATGGAGTTATCGTAACGGAGAGGGAGATACTACGGGATGGCGATGAGGTTAAGCTTCTGAGCGTTGTTTCAGGCGGATAAAAAAATGGTTTGTGAAGACTGTGAGAAGAAGGGGGTGTACATATCTTTAAGCGGCAGAAGCCTATGTTCAAAACATTTTAAGAAATATTTTGAGACGAAGGTCCTGCGGACAATTAGAAAGTACGACCTATTGAGGTATGGAGAGAAGGTGCTTGTCGCCTGTTCCGGGGGCAAGGATAGTACCGTACTCCTCAACTTTCTGTGGAATCTTGTAAAGAAGCGTGAAAACGTTGCTGCAATAGCAGTTGACGAGGGCATAATGGGATATAGGGACATCAAGCTGAGTGGGCTCGTCAAGTTTTGCGAAGAAAGAGGAATACTGCTTCAAGCATACTCTTTCAAGGAGTACTATGGTTTTACGCTCGACGAGGCTGTTAAAATCTCTAAGGAGAACAATCTTGACCTGAAACCGTGTTACATATGCGGCGTCCTCAGGAGAAACCTGATAAACAACGTTGCTAGAGAACTTGGCTTCTCTAAAGTTGCTACGGGACATAATCTTGACGACGAGGCTCAGACTATAATGATGAACTATCTGCGTGGAAACCCTTCGATGCTAGCTCGTCTAGGCCCCAAGACAGGGGTGGTTAATAATAGGGATTTCGTCCAGAGGATTAAGCCATTCTACTTCTGCACTGAAAAGGAGGATACGATTTACGCTTTGCTTAACGGAATAGAGGTGGATTTTGTTCAGTGTCCCTATCATATTGAGAATTATAGGCTTGAAATAAGGGATTTCCTAAATAGACTTGAATCCATTATCCCCGGTGTTAAACATGGTTTGGTAAATAATTTTCTGAGAATATTGCCGCTCTTGAAAAAGGAGTTTTCAACATCAAGAATCGAATGCTGCGAGGTTTGTGGAAACCCTTCTGCGAAAAACATTTGTAGAGCATGTATGATAAGAATGAGAATAACGCCGTTTCTAAGGGGGTAGAATTAACTTTGGGAAGCGGGCAGATAGCAAGGTCTCCTTTCATATTTCCAGAGAATAGGCTTAAGTTGGCACGGTTGATAAAGGGGAAAGGATTCTCCGTTAGAATGCACGGCTACGAGTATCTTGTAGCTCACGGTGGTAGATTCCTATGTTTAATACTTCTCCAGCCGATGGAGGGAATTATTATGGTTAAGATGTTCAAATGGATTGAGGATTCGCATAAACAGGTGGAGAAGATAATTCAGCTGATTAAGTCTCTGGATAGCGTTTCGAAATTGATTGTTTATTAAAGTTTTTTAAGGAACTCTTTTTTCGATTTGAGAGGTCATGCATAATTTAGAGGAACCATTGATACTTGACACAACCCTCAGAGAGGGTCTTCAAACGCCAAAGGTATATTTTACTCTAGACGAGAGGATTACAATACTGCAAGAGTTAGATAAGGCGGGTATAGACTTCATCGAAATAGGATCACCATACGCAAGCGAGGGGGAAAGGAAAATCGTGGAAGGGCTTGCTAGATTGAAGACCAGTGCCGTCAAAGTTGCCCATTGTAGAGCATTGGAAACGGATGTTGATACCGTGCCCGATGGTGTTGAATGGGTAGCGCTATACCTTTCACCAGCCGATAGGCATTTGGAGGCGAAGTTTGAGAAAATCGAGGATAAACGAGGGCTCGTCTTAAAACAAGTTCCCAAAGCGATCGAATATGCTAAGAGCAAGGGCTATAGGGTTAGGTATACGGCGGAAGACGCTTTCAGAGCAGACCCTGATTTCCTAAAGCAGGTCGTCAGAAAAGCTATTGAAGCAGGAGCGGATTCTGTAAGTCTCCCCGATACCTCAGGCGGAGCCTCCCCTCTGGATGTTAGGAAGATCTATGGGGAAATAAGCAGTCTTATAAGAGAAATTGGATCAAGATGCGTAATAGAAGCGCATTTTCATAATGATATGGGCATGGCTCTTGCAAACACGTTGGAAGCATGGATGAACGGTGCCAAAATACTGCACGGCACGATTAACGCTCTCGGCGAGAGGGCAGGAATACCTGATACGCTAGCCCTAGCAACGTGGATGAAAGTAAAATTCGGCTATGACTATAACCTTGAGAGACTGGTTAAGCTTGCAGAATATGTAAGCAGGGTTTCCGGAATGGAAATCCCGCCCAATCAACCAATTTCCGGAAGAAATGCGTTCACCCATACCGCGGGCACTCATCAGAAGGCCGCTTTCAGAGACCCTTTGACCTACCAGCCCTTCGACGCAAGCATAGTAGGCAGGGAGAGCAACTTTGCCCTCGGGCCGATGGTGGGTAGTGAAGGCGTTAAAGCAGCATTGAAAAAAAGAGGCATTGAGATAGACTTGATTGGTGAAGAGGTTTTCGAAGAAATAAGGGACAGAATTAAATCAGCATACCTCCTTCACGGAAGAGGGGCCTCAGCCATGGAGGACATAATAATAGCTGAAGTCTTGAATAAGACCGGGACTTTTAAAATCATCATCCCGGAAAGTCTCTCTGCCCAAATCCTTGTGGATGTCGAAAGCATGGGCGATAAGGATTTCGAAGACTTCTGCAAGGAATTATTAGCAAGAAACAAGAGGGTTACTGAAATAATCGAGATATGGGGCTCGTCCTTCGACTACATGGTTAGGGTTGAGAACGCTGCAAGCCTTAAGGAGCTTGATAATATTGTCAATAATTTTAGGAGGGTCAAGGGGGTTTTGAGGACGGAGACTTTGATAACAGGCAAGAGAATAAGATAATGTTTCAAAAAATTAGATTGTTAACATTGTTTTAAACCTTCAAGCAATTATTAAAGCCATTAAAGCCTTTGACTCCTCATCGAATACATCGTCTTTGTTTAATAAAAAAGGTTAAATCTAGCATTGAAAAATTTCTTTAATATGTTAATCGGCCTGATAAGCGACACTCATGACAATCTGAAAATGATCGAAAGAGCAGTATCCTTCTTCAATGAGAAGAAAGTGGAGATCGTGCTGCATGCTGGCGATGTTATAAGTCCATTTACGGTCAGGAAGTTTAAAGAATGCAGGGCGAGGCTGATACTTGTCTATGGTAATAACGATGGCGACAGAAGTAATCTTCAAAAGGTGTTCTCTGAGATAGGCGCTCAATTTTACTGGCCTGCTGCAATACTTGAATTAGACGGTAGGAAAACGTTAGTCTTACACGGAGAGGATTTGAAGCTAATTGAAGAGATAGCAAGCAGAAATATGTTCGACCTAATAGTGTCAGGTCATACGCATGAGGAAAACGTGAGAAGGATAGGGGGGACACTTTGGGTTAATCCGGGCGAGGCATGTGGATACTTGACGGGAAAGTCGACAGTCGGCATATACGATTCTTCCAATCATGAAGTCGAGATATTTGAAATCTAACGCGCGTTAAAAGGAATCGAGGGAAGATCGCCAGAGCTATGAAGGAATTGGACAAGGATACTTAAAGCCATCTACAGGCAAGCCTTAAGATTCATCTCTGAAGAAGGAATTAAAACCCTATTTTTACGATTAGCACGTAAAACGCGCTCCATTCTTTAAACCCGTGAATACACCTTGGACTGGTTCGACGATCTACATTAGGGCTGACAGGAGCGTTGAGCCTGGGGGCGCGCCGCTCTCCACCAGCGATAAAAAATATTTTATCACGGGCGATGTTATCAACACTGGGGGGGATGGCATAGTCGTTGAAAGGGGTAACGTAATCATTGAGGGAAGCAACCAAGCCTTAACCGGGCGAGGCGAGGAAAAAGGGATAAGGCTTGAAGGAAGGCGTAACGTGACGGTGAGAAACATCAGGATTGAAAACTTCGGTGATGGCATATACCTCGATGATTCCTCTGGAAACACTATAGCTAACAACACTGTTTCAAACAACAATTATGGCATATACCTCTGGGAATCCTCTAACAACGATATTTACCGTAATAATTTCATCGCCAACTCTCAGCAAGTTTACTCTTATAATTCCGTCAACGTTCGGGACGATGGTTATCCATCCGGGGGCAACTACTGGAGCGAACATTCCAATCCATCCTAGTAAGGGCGAGTATTCCTTCCCCAGTTTCTTAACACTTGTTTTCCCTTCGTCTCTGTGGAACTCTAGTGGCTTTGGAACGCCAATACTAGGAATGGGTCATCGTAAACTGTGAACCTTCCCCTTTCAATCTTACTCACCAGCTCCTTTTCATCATTCTGTTAAGATAGATGTAAGCCGCTTCTCTGCCCCACCCAGTAGTCCTCCTCAGGTCAGCAACTGAAGACCATTAACGAACTCATTAAGACCCTCGCCTATGTGCCTCAGAGTACATTTGCACCCGCTGGCGAAGAGCCTTTAGAATGGAACTAATCTTTAAAGATGGATGGTAATAATTCATACCTTACTGATCTTTGAACTAGAATATTTTCTGGAAATAAAAATCTGCGTTGATGCATACGCTTAAAAAACTCTTAGGACAATTATTTTTGAAGGAGTTGGCTAAGAAGAGGGTGGTGATAAAGGGGGAGAAGGTTCAGGATGTTGGCTACAGGCTTTTCCTCCTGGAGGCCGCCGAGTCCATTGGTTTGAGAGGCTTCCAAGCTAGGAACGTTGAAGACTACGTTGAGTTCCTCGTGGAGGGTGATGACAATAAGGTGGCGGAGTTCATAAGTTTCGCGAAGACGAACTACCCGGAACTGGCTAGGGTTGAGAAAGTTACTGTAGAGGATTACGAGGGAAACGTCATGTCCATAGAGGGCTTCTACAGGAGCTTCAGCGCTGGCCAGCTTGTGAAGATAGTGAACGTTGGGGTAAGCATGCTGCAGAAGCAAGATATTTTGATAAGCGATGTCAAAGAAATGAAAAGCGATATTAAAGAAATGAAGGATGATATTAAAGAAATGAAAAGCGATATTAAGGAGATGAAAAGCGATATTAAAGAAATGAAAAAGGGACAGGAAATTCTGATAAGCGAGGTTAGAAACCTGAGGGAGGACCTTAAGGCCTACATGGATGAGAGGTTCCGTAGGCTTGAGACTGAAATAGCTAGGATAAAAGAGAAGATCAGAATAACTTAGGCTGGAATAGGCTTTTCAAGCGATGAGAATTCTCATCCGCCCCGCTGCAAACGTGGCAGTGTTGCAGCATTATAGCACGCGCAAGAAGAATTCATCAAGCTTTTGAATTGGCAACAGACTCTAACCAAATGGATGCTAAACTACTTTAAAATTTATGAAAAATCTTTACCAAGTTAAACGTATGGGGTCTCAAATTCCTTATTAGGACTGATACAAATTCTTTTATTGAGCTTCTCCGGTTTCCGACAAGTTACTTTTGGGAAATAATGCTTGTTTAAGCCGTTTAACTATCTCTCCATCCTCATTCATTATTTTTACGGGCTCTCTCGGCTGATTTCTCCAATTTCTTCTATAATCATGCTTTTTCGACCTTCTGGACCTAGCCACGGCAACCTTCAGATGACGTTTAGATTAGATTTATGTGGGTACCAGGAGTTATACATGATCTTCGACCTGAATCCTAAAGAAAGGAGAAAACCTTTACTCCATCATAGACCTTTTGGTAAAGTTTACTATAAAAACAAAACAGCATAGGAGAGCATTCCATGAAAAACGGGGTCAGTAAACATGGCTGTTTAAATTCAGTTTATCAAGCATGCGCTAACATTTATATAAAGCGTCCTTGAAGAATGCCGAGAATTGCGAGAGACTGTGGTTCAGAAGCTGTTCAGAAGCAGGCTCGGCAGAGCTGTTAAGCCGGGTGAAATAGTAGTAGCCGACATAGATTTAGCTTACGCCCACGATGGAACAGGGCCTCTGGCGATAGATGCCTTCCGTGAGTTGGGTTCAAACAGGGTTCACGACCCCTCTAAGATAAGGTTCGTCATAGACCATGCTTCCCCGAGTCCGAACGAGGGGGCTTCAAACCTCCAGCTTAAGCTCCGCGCCTTCGCTAAGGAGTGCGGCATAAAGATTTACGAAGTTGGCGAAGGAATCTGTCACCAGGTGATACCTGAGAACGAGAGTCTTAAGCCAGGCATGTTCATAGTTGGTGCCGACTCTCATACCGTAACCCTTGGCGCATTCAGCCTTTTTGCAACAGGAGTGGGCTCAACGGACTTCGCTGAGGTAATGACCTCTGGAAAACTCTGGTTCAAAGTGCCGGAGGCAATGAAGGTTACTCTAAAAGGAGGCTTCAAACCAGGGGTAATGTCTAAGGATTTAATTCTGAGGATAATAGGAGATGTTGGCGCCGACGGTGCAACCTACATGAGCATAGAGTTTCAGGGGGAAGGCGTGAAAACGCTTTCAATGGCCAGCAGGATGACTGTATGCAACATGGTTGTAGAGATGGGAGCCAAGAACGGAATCTTCCCACTGGATGAGATAACTGTAAAACATGTTGATACTAGTAGTTTAAACGATAAGAGTGTTTTCAAGCCTGACGAGGATGCTGAGTATGCTATGAGCCTCAGCTACCGGCTTGACGAGCTCGAACCCGTGGTGGCAGCACCCCATAATGTTGACAACGTTAAGCCCGTTAAGGAGCTTGAAGGATTGGAGGTGAACCAGGTTTTCATAGGCTCCTGCACCAATGGGAGGGAGGAGGACTTCGAAGTAGCTGCGAAAATACTTTCAAAGAAAGGCGTTAGGAAAGGCGTTAGGTGTATTGCAATACCTGCCTCAAGAAAAGTATTCTTAAACCTCCTCAAAAACGGGATCATAGACAAGCTTGTATCAGCAGGATGTACAGTAACCCATAGTACATGCGGCCCCTGCCTAGGGGTTCATTTCGGAATACTTGGCTCAGGAGAAGTAGCGGTCTCAACCTCTAACAGGAACTTTAAGGGCAGGATGGGAAATCCTGAGTCAAGCATATACTTAGCCAGTCCAGCGACCGCAGCAGCCTCAGCCGTTGAAGGAGTTATAACAGACCCTAGGAAACTCATAGGAGAGTGATAAGGAAAATGATCTTAAGAGGAAGAGTCTGGGTCTTAGGAGACCATATCAATACTGATGTGATAATACCTGCGAAATACAAGTTTAGAACAGGAGACTTCAAAGAGCTTGCTAAACATGTTTTCGAAGACCTTGATCCAACTTTAGCGTCTAAAATATCGAAGGGAGACATTATTATTGCAGGAAGGAACTTTGGAATGGGTTCGAGCAGGGAGCACGCCTCCAGGGTAATCAAGGAGGCAGGGGTCTCCGTAATAGTTGCATGCTCCTTCGCCAGAATATTCTTCAGAAACTCTATAAATGTCGGACTTCCCGTCATAGAGGTTAAGGAGGTTAACAAATATTTCAAAGAGGGGGATATTGCAGTAATAGATCTTGAAAAGGGGTTTGTCAAAAACGAAACGACAGGTATTGAACTAAAGTCCTCACCTTATCCAAGCTTCATAATGGACGTGATGAGAGCAGGGGGACTTGCTGCATATAGGAAAAGTCTCAAAAAGTAGACATGCCTCAAACGCGCGACCAGAGCTTAAACCATTGTCAATGCTTCTTGACCATTAGTCAAGGATGGAAGAAATAAATACGATATTCATGGGTTAAGTGACCATGGCAAAGCCAAATTCAACCGAGGTTTTCGAGGCCATTTCTCATCCTCTGCGCATGAAGATTTTAAAGGTTCTCGCCAAATCTCCGATGGGTTTCAGCGAGCTTAAGAAGACTCTCAGAATTGAAAGTAGCGGTGAGCTTTCCTTCCATCTGAATAAGATGAGGAGCCTGTTGGATAAAGACTCGGAAGGCCGCTATGCGTTGAATAAGACTGGCTATACTGCACTTGAAACCGTTAGAAGCCTAGAGAAATGCGGTTGGTATACTCGAGCCTTTTACTTTAACCTAGTTGTCTTTACGTTATCAAACATTTGGGCATACTTAAGCTTCTCCTTCAGCACAAACTTTCTAATTGTTCTGGCACTATCCTCTCTATGGATCGTTTTTCTACTCCTACTGGACAATAGTTCGCAGAAAAGCCTTTTTAAGGTATGGAGCGGGGAAGGGAAGAAATCAGCTTCAAGCAAATCGTCAGGAGGAACAGTTTTAGAAGCTTTCCATATCGTATAGTTCTACGTCACCTTTACTCGGATTCTACGGGGTTTTCGAAGCGGTTCCCACCCATTGCGTACGAGGATTAGCGCACACTATATCTCTCGCATGGATAACCTTTCTATTCCCATTGGGTAATAATCCGCAGAAAAACCTAGGAGCCTTTCGAGCAAACCGTGTAGAGGGAATAATGCTAAAAATTTTCTATTAAATCGAGTACCTTACTATAAAGTTCTACGTCGCACCTCCATCCGGATTCGATGAGGTTTTTCAAAGCCTCCTTAGCCTCGTCCTTTTTAATCTCATTCCTCCCTAGTGTTCTAAGTATTATCATATAGCTTCCCTCCTTCTTCACGCCATGAAGTTCAGCAACGCTTCTCGCAACAGGGTCATCGATGACTGCTATACCGCCCAACTCCTTCGCTAGACTTATGACCTCCGCTTCCCCAAAATGAATATCCTTATGGGCAGAGATCAATTTAAGCAAGTTGCTGGAAGGCTTCTTTATTAGAATCGTTCCTCTTTTTAGCAACTCCTCGGTTATGAGAGCATCGTTAAATCCCTTGTCCTTCCCGGTTTCTACGACTTCAGCGTAGACAGATGGTGTAATGTACTTCTCGCCCTCAAGCCTCTCGATCATCCAAGTCAGCCCTGCTTTAACCAGGTGTATCAGGGGGCTGGAGTTAAAAACGAATTTCAGGTCGCTTTCCGTTTCACTCGACGGATTTCCTCCTCCAAATCCCCCGGTGAAACCTTTACCCACGGTATCTTCCTCCCGTTCAACACTTCCAGAAATTCCCTTAATGATACGCCCGCGATTTCAGACGCCTTCCAGACAGAGGCTTTTCCAGCTACAACCAACCCTATCGCCTTCTCCAACCGCCACTGCTTTGCCCCCAGAGCTAAAAGTTTTCTAGCTGCGGGTGATTTTTCAGTACCCTCTTCACGTGCAACCTCCTCGATAATTTTAACCATATCCTCATCTATCTTTACTGAAAGCACTTCGGTCATGGTATACTTTTTATTAAATCTTATACTTAAGCCTTTTGCTTGAAGCGACGACAGCCCTAATTACTAAAGTCAGTTCGAAACACTTTCCCGAACTTTTCGGGCTTTTACTCTTTAAATAATTATCGCCTCAATCGTCCTAACAGTAATTGGCGTAGCCGAAACAGTTATCCTAATGAATAAAATAGTTGAGTTGACTATAATCAGCCAGCAGACTTTTGAACCTCACGAGATGTGTAGAAGCAAGCCGCTTACTTCCTAAGCTTCTCCACAGCCTTCCTAGCTATTTCCTCAGCCATCTGCTGGGTTGAGGCTGATCCGCCAAGGTCGTAGGTGACAACCCTGTTTTCAGCTATAACCTCCTCGGTTGCTGTGAAAACTGCCTTGGAAAGGTCTTTCTCGCCAAGGTATTCTAGCATCCATGCTCCTGCAAGTATCATCGCCGTCGGGTTAACCTTGTTCAACCCCTTGTATTTGGGAGCACTTCCGTGGGCGGGTTCAAACATCGCGTAGTTGTCTCCGAAGTTCGCCGAGTATACTAGACCAATATTGCCTATTAGGGCTGAGGCCTCCTCAGTAAGAATATCCATGAAGAGGTTTGTGCCAACTATCACGTTTTGGTTGAATCTTTGAG